>CAYXVT010000186.1:919-7259 GCA_964468105.1 Uncultured Candidatus Berkiella sp.
GGCCAAGCAGTTCCATAGATGCGTTGCAACATTTCATTTTTGCTATCACCACGCCAGTAAGCTCCAGCAACTTTTAATAATTTAAAGCCCTTACCTACTTTACCAGTGCTTGGCAAATGTGGACCACGACATAAATCAATAAAATCACCTTCTTGGTAAAAGGTTAAGGTTTGTGATTCAGGAATATCTTGGATAATTTGCACTTTATAGTGCTCACCCATACCTTTAAATTTCTCAATCGCTGCTTTACGCTCAATCACATGCCTAGAGACGGGTAAATCCTGCTTTGCAATCTCAGCCATTTTTTCTTCAAATAAAGCGAGATCTTCCGGCGTAAAAGGACGACCAAAGGCAAAATCATAATAAAAACCATCTTCAATCACAGGACCAATCGTGACTTGCGCTTGCGGATATACTGACTGCACCGCATGGGCTAATAAATGTGCACAAGAGTGGCGAATAATCTCAAGGCCTTCTTTATCTTTTTCAGTCACAATGGATAGTTGGCTATCTTCCTCTATTATGTGCGAAGTATCGACCAACTTACCGTCGATTTTCCCTGCTAAGGCCGCGTTGGCTAAGCCTTTTCCTATACTCATTGCGACTTCTTGAACAGAAACCGCCTTTTCAAATGATTTTTGACTGCCATCAGGCAAAGTAACTATCGGCATAGTGCCCCTTTCTCAACGTTTTCGCCTATTCGGCGCCTATGAAATTAAAATGTTAAAGCATACGAGAAAATCAGACTTGTGACAAAGTAAGTCATGATTTAATTCCAACAGAAGATAGTAAGTTAGCTTAGAATGGTATCGTGGGTGAGTTGTTTAGGCTTTTGATCTTCTAGTCTGAGATTCTGATAAATTAAGAGAGACATTATCTAATGTTATGTGTTCTGGTTCCCCTGCCCCTTTGTGTGTTGGTGCAGGTGGCAACATATCGAGAAAATCAAGTTCTTCATTTGCAGCACTTAGACTCAACGCCTCTTGTTCTTGCGGTGTTAACTTATTAATATTCTCACAGAATTTTAAATTCTCGATGAATTTTTCGATAAGACTCATCAATTTTTCCACTCTTTGATAATCTGAAAATTTATCACATTTGTCTTGATTTAATTGAAGCACAAATTGCACTAAATCATCTCGAAAATTCTTGGCGAACAAAGCAATATTGTCTGGTAATTGATTAAGGATCTTATCACTAAGCAAACCAGCTCCACGCTTACGTTCGTGCAAATCGGCAACAACGCTAATGTAATCCTCTAATAAAGCTTGGACTTGTTTATTATCAATATATTCATTAATAATATTTGTTTGTGGATATGTTCTTACCAATTTTAACGGTTCACATAGTTCAGATTTATCAAAGTCTATTGGCGTTATTTTATTAGTTGAATCATCAAATATGAAATTATCAAAATGAGCATCTCTATGAATAATGCCTTCATCATGTAGTGCTTTCAGACTATTGATAATAGAGTCAAAAATAGCTATCGCTTTAACAAATCGTTCTGTTTTAGCATGCGGGTCAATCGATTCATCCAGGATGTCACTTGCAATTTCTTTAAAAAAAACAGCGACTGGTTTTCCATCCTCCAGTGGCTCAAAAACGAAAGTCTCCTGATTCTCTCCTTTGCCAACTTGGCCAATACCACATCGCTTATTAAGTCGCTGTAGAGTTATTAATTCATTATTGGCTCTTGCATTGTTGTAGTAGCTTTTTAGGACTACCAACTCAATCTGATTATCAGGTAATACCCTATAAGCTCTATAAGCTTTTGCTTGAGAACCCCGCCCTAATATACCTCCCTGATTTAATACAAAAAATTTTTCACCTGCAAAATTAATTGTTGTATAGGGAGAATCCGGTACTTCATCGACTGAATCAGTTTCCTTTTTACGGCGCTTATGTTCCTTGAATTGATGCATATACACTTCTTTTTTATTAAGTGGTTTTTAAATCTTATCTGTCTCATACCGTACAAACTTTAAAGATAAGCGTTGTAAACAGGTCAATAACTCAAGAAAAAAATATAATGTCGTAAATGAATACATAAAACACTGTCTGTTTATGCAATACAAGATTCTTTAGAATTATCCGATACACTTAATGAGTAAAAAGGATTTAAGGTCAACTTCATTTTTAAATTCAGGAGATTAAATGGATCCCAATGATGACAATAAGCTCTCCCCTCGTGAAAAAACAGAACTTTTTTACCAAATTCTCTCTGGAAGAGCTCGCACAAAATTATTAGAGTCGGTCATGGATTTTAACCTTCCTGAATTAATTGGCTTAGATGGTTCTATGACCTTGGAAGAAATCATAAGCAAATTACAACTCTCGCCAATACGTGCTAAAAAATGGTTGTATTTGTTAGGCTCAGAGGGCTTTCTTATTGAACGAAAATTAGAAGCACGAAACACTTATACTTACAGTTTAGGGCCAATCCTCAAAGCCTTATTTGATGATGGTGATGACTGGTGGTTTTTCAAAGAACAAATCAGTTCTTGGCGAATAATAGACAATGAAAATATGGTTAATGTATTACAAGGCGGGGAAATTTATATTGATGTCAATTGGCCACCCAAAACAACTGAAGAAACCGTTTTATTAGAAAAATGGATGGCGCGTAGCTCTAAAGTTTTCACTAAAACGTTGAATGCTAATATGCCCCTCCAAAATACGAAAAAGATTCTTGATGTCGGCGGCGGCGATGGCACTATCGCTTGTGCACTGGCCCAAATGCATCCTTCGGTTAAATTTACTGTTTATAATTTGCCTGAAGCCATTAAACTCGCAAAGCAGGTTATTGAAGAACAAAGAGTCAGCGATAGGGTTGACGTACTTGAAGGGGATTTCATTAAAGAAGACACTTTCCCAAAAGGATACGATATTATTCTGCTAGTAAGAACTTTATGTGTTTGGCCTGATGATATTTGCGCAAAAATAATCAAGATGGCCTATGAAGCTCTCAATGACAGAGGTTATATCATTATATGCGAAGAATTTAAAGATTTAAATCAAGACTGGATGTTAGCTTGGGAATTCCGTTATATGTACTGGGATAGCTTTTATAAAGCAGTTTACAAACCATCAGACGTTTATCAAAAGATTCTTAAAGAAACCGGATTTAATGATATCCAATTATCTGAAGTAAATAATGATGGGATATGTCGTGTTATCAAAGCGATGAAGGGAAGCCCTCTTGCATTGTAGACGTACGGAGCAATAATGGATCCTAATGCTGACATTAAGCTCTGCGCCAGAGAAAAAAGAGAGTTTTTTTTTCATCTCTATGCTGAATCAGTACGCTCAAAACTACTCGAATCAATAATTGACTTTAATCTTCTTGAATTGATTGGGTTTGAAGGATCCTTAACCTCGGAAGAAATTATTGAAAAACTACGACTTTCACCCGTTCGGGGCAAAAAATGGTTACATTTATTAAGTAAAGAACATTTCTTAGTTGAAACAAAATGTGATGAAACAAATTCCCATTCCTATAGTTTAGGTCCTTTGCTCATAGAATTATATAACAGCAGTGAAGACTGGTGGTTTAATAAAGAGTTTGTCTATTCCTGGCAACCAGCATGTTATGAAAATATGGTAAATATGTTAAAAGGAGGAGATCTGTCTTTTGATGTAAACTGGCCACCTAAAACTGTTGAAGATACTGCTCACTTAGAAGAATGGATGACTCGCTCAGCTTCGACTGTCATTAATTTATTAAATAAAAACATTTCATTTCAGAATGTAAAAAACGTGCTTGATATTGGAGGTGGCGAAGGGACAATAGCCTGTGCCCTTGCTCAAAAAAATCCTGATGTTCATTTTACCATTTATAACCTACCTAACGCCATTAAACTTGCAAATAGCAAAATAAACAAACTCAATTTATCCAAGAGAGTTGATACTATAGAAGGTAATTTTTTAATCGATGAAGCCTTTCCTAAAGGATATGATGTTATTCTAATTTCAAGAGTATTGTGTGACTGGCCTGAAGAAGTTTGTATAAAGGTAATTAAAATGGCCTACGAGGCACTCAATGATAGAGGGCATATTATTATTTGCGAACCTTTTAAAGAATTAAATGAAGGTTTCAGTTTGGCTTGGGAGTTTCGATATATGTTTTGGGATAATTTTGGAAAAGGCGTTTTCAAATACTCCGAAACTTATCAGCGTATTTTAAAAGAAACAGGATTTAACTATAGCAAGCTATCTGCAGTGGAGACAGCTGACGTCTATTGCGTTTTAAGAGCTATGAAAGGAAGTCCCTTAGCACTCTAAATTAATACCCAATAGGCTCACACCGCATTATTGCTTCATGTTTTTTTTGTCTGACATTGAAACAACATTATCCTTTTTCTCATCCTTAAGCTTTTTTCCATCCTCTAATAATTTATTCACACTACGCTTTTCAAAGTCATTTAATGTATTTGACAGGTTTGGATGAATAGCGATCTCATCATCTGGATGTATTTTTTTCATTTCTTTGATACCAGCCATGTCATTTTCTTTGGCTTGGTTTGGATTGCTAGGGTTGCCATACAGTATCTTTATATTTTCTTCCATATCTATTGCGATAATGCCTTTCAGTACTTCATGCTCCCCAAGTAGTGCAAGTCCTTTGAAGAAAATAGCACTCTTGCAACCATTATTTGCAAGATCATCAAGCGTCTTTTTAAATTGTTCATGATAATCCTTAAATCCCTCCTCACAGATCTTTGAACAATACTTCATCATTGCGTCCACGAACTGGTTATCCATCTTTTTATTTTTAATCTCTATTTCTCTTTCGGTTAAAATGGTTGGACGAGAGTCACCAATTTTAACAACGCTAACTTGCTCTTTTAACCTTGATACTTCTTGTTCAAGTATTGAAAGTCTAGCTGTTAATTGTTTTGTTACTTCACTTGATTTAGTTTCAACTGGTATTTGTGGTTGTTGTTGCGATTTAGTAATATTATCTACAATTTCGGTTAATCCTTTCATTCGTGCTATTTCAAGTGGTGTTTTTGCTGGTTTTGTGAACAACTTACCAAGATTACGTGGAAAGCCCGTAAAACCATCCCTAAGCGCTTCACCAAAACTTCGTTTATAGTTTGTGGTTGCCTCATTAGAAACAATACCAATTTTGGCACATTTTGCCAGCATCTCGAAATTACCGGCTTCAGCCATTCGCTTAGAATAACCTTCTAGAATGCGCTTTACATTTTCCAAAGAATTATTATAAGCATCCATTGAGATAGGTTTAAGTAGATCTTCATTTTTATTGATATTTTGTTTGGGGAAGTAAACCAATTCTTTCAGTCTAACAATATGATCTTGAATAGCTATACTTTCCTTAGATTCTAGTCCTGTATTACTAGAACCTGTTAAATTTTCTAACTCTTTCATTTTGTCGAAAGGATCAAACCCTAATTCACCACTAACCTTCTCAGAATTTTTTACTTTATCAAATATAATGTCTTCATTAAAATATATATCAAATAATACTTTTGCCTCATCACCTTCTCCGCCATCTCCGCCATCTCCAAATAGTTGTTGAAATTTAGAGCCGCGAGAATCTCCTAACGGCATTTCAACTACTTCTTTCCATTTTGCTTTTAATTGTTCGACTATATAAGATTTGATCTCATTGTCGGAGACATTATTTTTTTTCATCTCCACAGCTTTTGCAATGATGACATTCATTTCAAATTTCTCTAAAATATCAACTGCAAATTTCTTTTCATAAAACTCTTTAACATAGTCAAAGCGATCCCCTTCTTTCGCGTCTCTATCTGCGATGTTAATTTTTAAAATGAGATCTTTACATAATACAATTCGACCTTGCTCTTCTTTGAGTTCCTTTATGCGTTGTGTATTACTCTCTGGGTTTGTTATAAATTCATACATTATATCCATTTTTACCGTATTGGCTTCTTTTATTTCAAGAGCGTCTGTTATCTGTCGTTGTATATTTTCTATTTCCTCTTCATTAACGGGATCTTGTTTCTTTAATTCCTCAATCTTAGAGTTAAGTGTATCTACGACCCTATCAATTTCAAAATTTTCTTGTTTTAAGCGATCACGTTCTTTTTTTGGATCATGCTGCAGTTTGGCAAGCGATTCCAGTTCTACTTTTCTTTGCGCCATCGCAAACATCTTCATGCGATAAGCATTTATCACATCTCCTTGTCGTTGTTTAATCTCCTCATCATCTAATTTATATTCATTTTTTTCTTCATCTAATACTACTACCTTACTGGTTATATTTTCAATTTGTGGAATTATTGCTTCTACTTCCTCTATTATATCTTTAACTGCAATCATGGTCTCATCTGATATGCTGCTTTGCTCA
>CAYXVT010000187.1:0-7205 GCA_964468105.1 Uncultured Candidatus Berkiella sp.
CCCGCATGGCACAGCCTGGTGAATTTTCTCAACGCGCATTTTTAAACGGCAAAATGGATTTAGCCCAATGTGAAGCGGTGGCTGATCTCATCGATGCCAGTACACAACTAGCAGCGCAAAGCGCAAGTCGATCATTACAAGGCGTTTTTTCAAAGCACATTAGCTCTTTGAGTCAATCGATTATGGAACTTCGCATGTATGTTGAAGCGGCGATTGATTTTCCAGAAGAAGAGGTCGATTTCTTAAGCGATGGGGTTGTGCTTGAAAAAATAGAAGCGATTTTAGCGCAACTTCAACATCTGCAAAAAAGCGCCAAAGTGGGCCAAGTTTTACGAGAAGGGATAACAGTTGTTTTGGCGGGTGTTCCTAATGCTGGAAAGTCCAGCCTGTTAAATTTTTTAACCCAACAAGAAACCGCGATTGTGACTCCCATTGCGGGAACAACTCGTGATCTGATTAAAGAAACAATTCAAATTGAAGGATTTCCCATTCATCTTATCGATACTGCCGGCATTCGAATGGATGCGGGCATTGTAGAGAAAGAAGGGATTAAACGCGCAAAAGAACAACAAGCCTTAGCAACGCGAATCTTATTGATCATTGATGCTAATTCAAAGCTTGGTTTATCTGAAGAAGAAACAGAAATTTTGCGTGAGTATGGTCATAAAGTCACCATGATCATGAATAAGATTGATATTGAAAAGATGCCTGAAGGTTTGCGGAACGGAAAAATTTATATCAGCGCAAAAACAGGGCAAGGAATGGATGCACTTTATCAACATCTAAAAGACTGTATGGGATTGCATGATGTTGAGAATGGTAATTTCAGTGCAAGACGCCGTCATTTAGATGCTTTGGAAAAAACACTCAAACATTGTCAGCAAGCACAAAGGCAATTAGTGCAATTTAAAGCCGGTGAATTAGTGGCACAAGAATTAAAATTTGCACAAGAATCGCTGGGTGAAATTGTGGGCTTCGTTACAGCCGATGATTTGCTGGGTAAAATATTTGCTAGCTTTTGTATAGGAAAATAGAAATGAATTTTCCAGAGAATTTTGATGTTATTGTTGTTGGGGGCGGCCATGCTGGAACAGAAGCGGCATTGGCTTGTGCGCGTATGGGTGTCAAAACACTGCTATTAACGCATAACATTGAAACGCTAGGACAAATGTCCTGCAATCCCGCTATTGGTGGCATCGGCAAAGGTCATTTAGTAAAAGAGATCGATGCTTTAGGTGGCTTTATGGCTCAAGCGGCAGATGTGGGCGGCATTCAGTTTCGTACACTCAATGCCAGCAAAGGTCCCGCAGTAAGAGCAACGCGGGCACAAGCGGATAGATTGCTTTACAAACAGGCCGTGCGCCACAAATTAGAAAATCAGCCCAACCTGTGGTTATTTCAACAAGCTGTGGATGATTTGATTTTAGAGCAAGGAGAGGCCAAGGGCGTTATTACTCAAATGGGGCTTTCTTTTTACGCACGTTCTGTCGTGCTAACCGTTGGCACTTTTTTAGCGGGTAAGATTCATATTGGTTTAAATAATTATCAAGGTGGCAGAGCAGGGTGCCCGCCAGCTAAAAATTTAGCCGATAGATTGCGTGAAATGCCCTTTACCATGGGACGTTTAAAAACAGGAACACCACCACGAATCGATGCGCGCTCAATTGATTTTTCACAACTGATTGAACAACCTGGCGATCTACCTGTTCCGGTTTTTTCGTATTTGGGCAATAAAGAACAACACCCTGAGCAAATCAGTTGCTATATCACACACACCAATGAGCAAACACACGATATTATCCGTAAAGGCTTAGATCGTTCTCCCTTGTTTTCCGGCGTTATTGAAGGAGTGGGGCCACGTTATTGTCCCTCTATCGAAGACAAAGTGGTTCGCTTTAAAGATAAAACATCGCATCAGATTTTTTTGGAGCCTGAAGGTTTAACGACCCATGAAATATATCCTAATGGGATATCCACTAGTTTGCCATTTGATGTTCAGCTGAAATTGGTAAGAAGCATGAAGGGCTTAGAAAAAGCTCATATTACCCGCCCAGGTTATGCGATTGAATATGATTATTTCGATCCCCGTGAATTGGAGCCAAGTTTACAATCGCGTCATGTGAAGGGGCTATTTCTAGCCGGACAAATTAATGGCACTACTGGTTATGAAGAAGCTGCTGCCCAAGGGATTGTTGCTGGTATCAATGCGGCTAGGCGTTGCCAAGGCGAACCCATGTGGACCATACGTCGAGACGAAGCTTATATTGGCGTTCTGATCGATGATTTAATTACGCATGGCACTTTAGAGCCTTATCGTATGTTTACGTCGCGGGCCGAGCATCGTTTGTTGCTGCGTGAAGACAATGCTGACTTGCGTTTAACCGAAATCGGTTATGCGATGGGATTAGTTTCTTCCCAAAGATGGCAACATTTTAATCAGAAAAAAGAAGCGATAGCACGGTTTTCACAATTCATGAAAACGGTATCTTTGTTTCCTCATGATCCCGACGCCACTCTTTTGAAAGAGAATGCACAGGTTGAGCTGGCAAGAGATTGTAAATTAATAGAATTAATTACGCGCCCTGAAGTGAATAGCCAACTCCTTTTATCATTGCCCAAAGTCAAGGCGGCATTAGAAAAAGAAGGTTTGACTATGGATAGTATTTCCTTGCAAGCCTTGGAGCAGGTTGAGATACAAGCAAAATATGCAGGCTATATTGCTAAGCAGACATTAGAAATTCAAAAATGTGCAAAACATGAAAATACACAAATTCCAGAGGACTTCGAATTTAAAGGAATTTCTGGGTTATCCACAGAAATTGTTGAGAAATTAACAAGAACCAAACCAAAAACAGTTGGCATGGCGTCCCGAATCCCGGGTGTAACGCCTGCGGCTATTTCATTATTGCTTATTTACATCAAAAAACATCAAAGCCTTAAAGAGCCAGAAGCGCTATGAGCAAAGTGGTAGACACAAAAATTTGGGTAGTTTGTAGAGAAGCCTTAGAGAAAGGACTTGCGCAACTATCAATCAGCGCATCAGAACAACAAATGGATATGCTCATTGCCTATTTGCAATTGCTGCACAAATGGAGTCAGCATTTTAATTTAACCTCGGTTCGCGTGCCGCTTCAAATGGTTTATCGCCATCTGTTAGATAGCTTGGTTGTTAGCACCTATTTGCAGGGAGAGTTGATTATTGATGTTGGAACCGGCGCGGGCTTGCCTGGGATCCCTTTGAGCATTATATCGCCTGAAAAAACATTTTTTTTGTTAGACAGTAACCATAAGAAACAGGTTTTTGTTTCACAAGTAGTTAAATCACTGCCTCTTAATAATGTGCAATGCGTTCATTCTGAAGTGAAATCATATGAACCAACTCAAAAGTTTAGTACTATCGTTACCCGAGCGTTCGCGCCTTTAGGGCATATGATAGAATTAACAGCACACTTGCTAGCGGACAATGGCCGCTTTCTTGCGATGATGGGAAGGGTCGAGCAAGAAACTTTAACACTACCACCAGGATATGAGATTGAGCACATGATATCCTTAAACGTTCCAGGGGAAAGTGCACAAAGACATTTGGGAATCATTGCAAAAAAGGCGCAGTAAGAAAGGATAAGAATGTATGGGAACTGAAATTTTAGCTTTTGCTAATCAAAAAGGTGGGGTGGGAAAAACCACGTGTTGTATTAATTTAGCCGCCTCTCTTGTTATGTCAAAAAAGCGCGTCTTATTGTGCGATCTTGATCCTCAAGGAAATGCCACCATGGGCAGTGGGGTTGATAAAAATGCAACCGAACTGACCATCGATGATTTATTGCAGGGCAAAGCAAAAGCAAAAGATGTCATTATCCACAACACGCCGGCAGGATATGATTTGATCCCTGCCAACAGTGATTTGACTTCTGCGGAAGTGGTTTTGGTTAAAAAGCCCCAGCCAATGGCTTTAGCCAAAGCATTGGCCACGGTCAAAGAGAATTATGATTATATATTTTTAGATTGTCCGCCTTCCTTAAACATGTTAACCGTGAATGCTTTAGCTGCCGCCGATGGCGTTGTCATTGCCATGCAATGTGAATATTTTGCATTGGAAGGCCTTACCGATTTAATGAATACTATGAAGCAGATGCAAGACTCTTTGAACCCACGCTTGGAAGTGAAGGGGATCATTCGAACGATGTTTGATGGTCGTAATCGTCTTGCTGCTGAAGTATCGTCACAACTGGTTGCACATTTTAAAAATAAAGTTTTCCAAACAGTTATTCCACGTAATGTGCGTTTAGCCGAGGCACCAAGTTATGGGTTGCCGGTGCAGCTGTATGATAAAAGCTCAAGAGGATCTTCTGCCTATTTGGCGTTGTGTGGAGAGTTTTTGCGACGTGAGAAGCTCTTGGCCAATAAAACGAAAAAAGTAAGAGAAAAGGTCACCTAATGTCGATCAAAAAACGAGGTTTAGGAAAAGGATTAAATGAATTATTGTCTGCTAGTTTAGGCAATAGTATTTCTTCGGTCAAAGAACATAAGCCCCAACCCATTACGCCACCCAAAGACGGCTCGGTGGTTGAAGGTCAGGATTTACGCTACTTGCCTGTTGAAAAACTTGTTGTAGGCCCTTTTCAACCCAGACAACATATTCGTCACGAAGGGTTAGAACAACTTTCTGAATCGATAAAGGCTCAGGGTGTTTTACAACCGATTGTGGTGCGCCCTAAAAACCAACACTTTGAAATTATTGCAGGTGAAAGACGCTGGCGTGCAGCGCAGCTGGCCGGTTTAACCCAGGTTCCTGCGATTATTCGGCAAGTGCCAGATGAAGCCGCGATGGCGATGGCATTGATTGAGAATATTCAACGAGAAAATCTCAATGCAATGGAAGAAGCACAAGCGTTAAAGCGTTTGTCTGAAGAATTACAATTAACACATTTACAAGTCGCTGAAGCCGTCGGCAAATCCCGCGCCAGCGTTACTAACTTGCTGCGTTTATTAACATTGAATCCAGATGTTCAAGCAATGCTTGATCAAGACAAATTGGAAATGGGGCATGCTCGGGCTTTGTTAGGATTAAAAGGCGAGCTACAAAGCACCGTTGCTCAAACGGTTGTTGAGAAAGAACTCTCTGTTCGAGAAACCGAACGTCTTGTAAACAAAATGCAAGAAGGCCCAGAGCCAGTTAAAACCTTTGTTGCGCCCACAAGAGTGCTTGATCCTAATATTCGTCGTTTAGAAGAAGATTTGGCGGATAAATTGGGTGCTCGCGTTTCAATTCGACATGGCGGTCGCGGTAAAGGCTTGGTAGTGATCCGTTATAACGATGTTGACGAGCTAGAAGGGATTTTGGCGCACATAAAGTAATGTAAATGCTGTTGCCAAACTAAATTCATTTACGTAGTAATCTGTTGGGTAAATTTTTTTAGTTAATCTGGCTAAATCAGCTATCGAAGAGTTGGTAAGCCAGAAAACCTCCTCTTTGAAGATTGATTATCCACTGTACACCCAGTATACTTTGCGCGCTTGGCAAGCTGTCTACCATGGGTGAATTATGATGAGAAGCTCTCGCTTTCAGAATGAGGCACTTTGGGCCGTCGCATTGCAATTTCCCTTAGTTATCCTTTTTTCTCCGCTTATAGCCGGGATATATGGGGTGATAGCTGCGGGATCTTATGTGGTTGGCGGACTGATATGTGTGTTGCCAAACTTTTACCTGTATCAGCGCGTGTTTAAATATAAAGGCGCAAGAGCAGCAAAAAAGATTTTTAAATCCCTTTATTGGGGAGAAATGGTTAAGGTCCTATTAACGGCAATTGGCTTTGGTTTAGCCGTTAGAACTGATTGGGTCTTGCCTGTGTGGTTATTCGTAGGATACATCATGGCACAGTTCAGTTTTTTTATTACGCCGCTGGGCATTGCTAGGTTTAAAGATAATCATAAAATGAGAGTCGAATGAGCGTTGGAACAGATAAAGAGCTCACATCAGCCCAATATATAACTCACCATCTCACCAATTTAACGTGGGGGGAAGGGTTTTTTGCTGTACATCTAGATACCCTTATTATCTCGTGGGTAATGGGTTTCATATTTCTATTCACCTTTATCAAAGTCGCTAAACGAGTTACCTCGGGTGTTCCGGGGCCGTTACAGAATTTCGTAGAGGTTATGGTTGAGTTCGTTAACCAACAGGTCAAGGATATTTATCACGGAAAAAGTGATTGGATAGCCCCTTTAGCGCTTTCCATTTTTGTTTGGGTTTTCTTAATGAACTTTATGGATCTCTTGCCCGTAGACTTGCTCCCAAGAGCAGCGTCGTTGGTGGGAGTTGAGCATCTTAAGGTTGTGCCCACTACGGATCCGAATTTAACGCTGGGTATGTCTCTCAGCGTCTTTTTAATGACCATTTATTATAACTTTAAAAACAAAGGGTTGGTTGGTTTTCCTAAAGAAATACTTACCGTGCCCTTTGGACCCTGGTTTTTTCCTTTTAACCTCTTGCTTCGGATGGTCGATGAGCTCGCAAAACCTATCTCTCTTGGGTTGCGACTTTTTGGAAACCTGTATGCGGGAGAATTAATTTTTATTTTAATTGCGTTGTTACCTTGGTGGACACAGTGGCCGTTAGGCTTGGTATGGGCACTATTCCATATCATCATTATCACGCTGCAAGCATTCATTTTTATGATGTTAACCTTGATTTATGTTAGCCAAGCGCACGAGTCGCACTAGTAGAGTTTTTGATTTTGAGTTTTTGAGTAAATACTGATTATTAGGAGAAGAAATGGAAACCGCACAAATTGTTTCACAATTACAAGGCATCACCGCAATTGCTGTGGCAATATTGATTGGCATGGGGGCGCTCGGTACCGCCATAGGTTTCGGTTTGTTGGGTGGTAAATTTTTAGAAGGTGCTGCACGCCAGCCAGAAGTAACCCCAATGCTGCAGGTAAAAATGTTTATTGTTGCAGGTTTGCTTGACGCGGTGTCAATGATTGGCGTAGGGGTAGCGTTATACTTTACCTTTGCTAGCCCATTCTTGGCTGAGGTTATGACCCATATTTCACGCTAAGTATAAACTCGGAGATTTATTGCCGTGAATTTAAACCTCACTTTATTAGGGCAGATGATTACATTTGTTCTGTTTGTGTGGATCACCAAGCGCTTTGTTTGGCCACCCATTTTTCAAGCGCTTAAAGAGCGTCAAGCAACAATTG
>CAYXVT010000188.1:0-7200 GCA_964468105.1 Uncultured Candidatus Berkiella sp.
TGAAATTATTCCATTTTTCCAAAAAAGTTATGGGGATTCGTCAGGGTCTGACCCCAAAGTTGGCGGCCAGACATATCCTGGTGCTCTAACATATTTTCTTTGGAGTTTAACATGACAACAACTGGCGTACATACTTTTGCCGATACCTTTACAAAGGAAGCGATAGCAAAAATGTTTTATCGATTTTTCTTTGAACACCCAGAGCATGATTTTAATCGTAAAATCAACTCATTGAGTTCTGAGCAATTACAAACATTTTTAGAAGTAGTAGAATCATACCTTTTTACAGGAAAAGTAAACTCTGCACAAAAAGCTGCTTTAAATGTTTTGGACCCTTCAACCACTGCAAAAAAACTAATGGCGCTATGCAAATTATCATATGGAAATGGTTTTGAAGAGAATTCTATGCCTTATTGGGATGAGGCAAAAGCAGATTGTTGTCATCTCATCATTAAAAAGGTGCAAGAGAAACTTGGGCAATCAAGTCGTACTTTAACTAAAGAAAAATTAGCTGAAAAGTTTACTCAATTTTTCTTTGCTCACCCGATTTATGGCTTTGATAACAAAATAAATACAGCCGGTCATATGCAATTACAAACCTTTCTTGAAGCTGTAAAAGTATCGCGTTTTGAAAGAAAATTACTGTCTGTAGAAAAAGAAGCTCTAGAGATATTTGACACTACTAAAAATGGCGAAATGTTCTTGATCTTATGTCGTCAATTTTATGGTGATGACTTTCTGGCCAGGCATAAACAATGCTTCGATAAAATAAGTGAAAACTGTATCAAAACAATCTTTGTGAAAATCCAAGTAAGACTTGAGCAACTTGAGGCAAATCAATTGCTCGAAGCTAAAATAGACTTATTGCTTTCAAATGCGGCAAATAATTTTGCGGCTATAGATGATAAAAATGATATTGATTTAACGTGTGCAGAGTCTAAGCAATTAAGCAAACGTCATAAAATAGGATAATAAAATAAAGTTTTAATAACTGAATCAGTAAGGTTAAAAGTCAGTCATCTAGTGCTACTTTGGTTTTAATATAAATGCTATTTAGTTTAAAATACCATTTATCAGAGATAGGTTTGCCGCAGGAATTATATAACGATGCTTCATTTTTTTTCATCTAGAAAAATGGGGGTTGATCTTAGTCATCAATCTCTTAGCTGGCGTTTGGGGACAGGTAATGTTCATAGCGCTTTAAAAGATGTCACACCAGAAAAGTGTGCAAATCCAACGACGCCGGAAGAGCAAGAATACAATAATGCCATAGCGAATTTAAAGAAAATTGTAGCTGAAAAGGCTCCTATGGCTGAGCACCAAGTCATCCTGTACTCACAATACGGAAAAGGGATCACCATTGTTACGGATGAAATACTTTCAAGCAAAGATTTACCCCGAGATACGAGTGGAAGATTAGTCATCCCTGGAGATGGTTTATTTACAACTAAAAAGAATGTTTTACTGTTAAATAAATCTGGTGATGCACATTCCATAATTTTAGAAAGCCCTCTTGCAGTAGGGGTAGTAGTAGGCTCATGGCGATGCATTGAAAAAGGTATTCTACCTCATATGTTGGAGCATTTTTTAAAACTCGGCACCGATCCTAAAGATATTAATATTTATATTGGACCAGGATTAGGTAAAGACTCATATGATCTGCCTGAAGACATTTATCAAAAAATATGTAAAGAAAATCCTAGTTTTAGCCAAGCATTTACCCCTAAATTGGTAAAAGAAAAGACTGTTGGTGAATCAAAGCAACCTGATACTAAAGAAGAAACAGCTGCGGCAACTGTGGCACCTGTCACACCACCAAAACCAAAAAAATACATTTTAGATTTCATAAAATTAATTCAACTATCAGTGCAAGAATTACAGATTAAAGTAATAGATAAAGAATCAGTGACAACATTTGATCGTGCGCAATGGAATAAAGCTAAGCAAGAAGCAAAAGAAAGAAAAGATCCTTTGTTTTTAATAAAATATTATCAAAGCCAATTGTTTTTCAGTGCAAGACTATATACACATGTAGATAAAAATATTAGAAAAATCGTTCAACAGAACAAATATGAAATGCCACAAGGTCTAGAGCAGCCAAAGTCCAGCTATGATGGTACTGGACGATGTGTTAACGGCATTATTCGAGTATAAGCGCTAAATATACTAATACCCCAGTTGGTGCAATTAAAAAAAATGACAAACTATTTAAAAAAACATTGGCAGGGTGAATTATCTTTAATCATTTCTTTTTGGGTGAATATTTTACTTGTGGACTTTGCAATAGGTAAATTTCTCATTCCTATTAAAACATTTAACCAACATCCTAATATATCACTTATTTTAGTGCTTTGTGTGAGTGTTTGGCAATTAGTGGGTTTGTACAGATCATGTAAAAATTTCAAGATAAAATTAGATAACTCAGTAAGATCACGTGTCATCGTGGCAATAACACTACTAGCCGTTTTTAGCATAATTGTTTTATTACTATTTTGGTGGGCAATGCAGGGGTGTTGTTAAAAGAATACCAACTTCAGAAGATAGCCCGAGAAGACTTAACTGCAGATCTGTCCAAAACGTTTTAACCATTCAAAGTGACTTTGTGTAAGGCGGCCAGCAATTGGATCGCGATTTAACATATTTATCTTAAATGATACAGAAAAAGCGTCTCTTAACTTAAGAATAACATTTCTGGGAATAAATACGCCTTTTAGATTACTAATAGTCGTTTCAATTTTTAATATTTGGGGTCTATTACCATCTATAGAAAGTTCAATGGTATTACCAATTTGATTCGTGGTGTTAATTTTGAGAAATATATCACCACGTTGATCGTAATTACGAATAACGTCTAAATTAATTGTGTCGCCTTTTTCGCACGTTACAGAAAGATCTTTAATGGCACAAAATTTAGCGTTTTCAATGACTGGATTTGCTAATAAAGAAGTAGATACTAGTAGTATAGAAAATAACCAATGATTAACCACTTGAAATTTCTCCTTTATCAATGAGAAATTACATTTAGTATATAAGAAATGGGGCTGGAATGATATGCGTACTATCACTTAACCATTCAAAATCAAAGGTATTCTTAAGATTTCAAACTAAAAGGGACGGTGTTGTTAAAAGCTAAATAGTTGTTAATTAAAACTAAAGAATATAATTATTATTTTCAATAGTTTTTGGTTGCTTAGCCTATGACTTAATCACTACTATGGATTGTTAACGTAACAATAATGGAGTGGAATATGAGAGTGTTAATCACGGAAGAAATTAAAAATGTTTCAGGTGGTAATTTTCAACTTCATGTGACTGCTCAAGTGCCTGAAAAAATAAAGGATTGGGTAGGGACGATGGTATCAAATATACAAAATGGGACGATAAAAGATCCCTATACCTTTGTACTTTATTTAAATCAAGCAAATCATTTGGGGATTGATTTCTCTGCTATTAGTATCAATTCGATAGCTTATGAAGGAATTAATCCATAATTTATGTGTAAGTCTTGATCACGGCCCCGTGATCAAGACGATAATATCAAGGCAAAGGTTTGTATTCTATATTAGTGATATGAGCACCTGGTAAATAAGGTGCAACATTTAACATTGAATTAAATCTTTGAATGATTACAGCGTCATTTACTGTGGCTCCCACCAAGAAATTATTAATAAAAAAGCCTATTGATAATCCTACGTTATTTGATGTGACATCGACATCAAAACTCAATAAATAATCACCACCTGAAATTTGACTCAATTGTTCGCAGGATAAAATTTCCATATAAACTCCTTTTAGAAAGACAAGTTTTCATAAGTAATGCTTTTAACCTTAGTGCCATTGAGCGTTTGTCCCTGCAAATCACGTAAAGCTTCAATGGATGCTATAAGTTGCTCAGGGCTAACCATCGTGCCAGTCGCTAATTGCATCATAATGTTATTAAATGCTCTGGTAGCGGAGGTGGACAAATTTAACACAATAGTTGCGGTACAGTTACCGCCAGATACATGATTGATTTCATTTTCATTAAGATCTTTCATATGATTCCCTTAATTAACATGCGTTAAGATAAACCAAACAAATATAAATTATTTGCCTGATTATTAAATATACCTTAAATATATAATGAGGGGAAACAACATAGCGAGCGTTGCGCTTCAATCAATCTAAGACATGTAACTATCCGTGGGTTTATAACTATAATTCATATACTTTGCTGCTAGGTGTTACCTGATACGCAATCACGCAACTGGATTATCTTGCAAGCCAATCAACAATAATGAGAGAGGAAAGAAGATGACCTAAGTATTGTTCGTCGGCCACCAGCCTGAAACGGTAGACTTCTCCGATTCCGCCTTACCGCCTGGCTTCGATGCTCAGAAGATTAAGGCTGGAATTGCGATTGTCGTTGCCAAAGTTAAGGAGCAAGGATGACAGTTGACCTTTGCATGATCCCGCCAGACGAGACGTCCGTTCCTATATTTCAGAAGAAGCTCGCAAGTGCAGCCTGTTATCTATCGCTAAAAGCGGACTCTTCCTAAGCTGCGCAACATCAAGAGATGGTGCATCTTGATATATTTTGTTGAATTTCTTCCTCATCTAATTGTTCAGCAACTAATCTGGCTACTTCGTTATTTATTGCTGTAAATAGATCTTTTATTTGTTCAAATTTAATTTTTTTATCGGGATGCAATTTATTACATAGTTCTGGCGTATTCAGGATGTGCATTGCAACACAGGGAAGATTCTCGCCCAATAAGGCTAAATGGTTACCCTTGAGTTGTATGCAGAGTTCAGGTGTCTTCAGGATATGCATCGCAACGAATGGAAGCTTGTGGCCCAAATGAGCAAAATTATTGGGTTGAAGTAGTTTGCATATCATCAACCAATGATGAAAAAGCAGAGTCTCTCAATGCATGTCGGTGAAGGCTGTAAATTGCTTTGTGATTACCAAGTCGTTTTGCAATAGCTAATGCGTTTTCCTTTTGCTTAGATATGGCATTAATATCTGTGCCATAATGAAGTAGTTGGTTAATGGTTTCATAAGAATTTTCGTGGTTTGCAGCTTGGTCCACGTTTCATTTTTAATTCTCACAAAGTAAAATATTGTTGATGAATATTTTATATGGATAATATTCTTGGACATATCATGAAAAATATGAGGTGAGAGGCTATCTGTCGCTTAAAATTGACATCTCGTAGACTTTAAGACTTGTTGTTTGCGCTTACTCAAGAGTGCAATTCTCCAGAAATACTTTATTAATCAAAGTACCCACATAAAATATCAAGAAGGACGAGCATTTTCAGCACACCACAAAAGCCTGTACAAATACGGCCCGCACCAACGAGATCTGGTGGAAAATTACCCACACCACCAAAGAACTTGATGGGTTTCAACGCTTAAAAGATACGAGGCAGTTATAACCACAAGTTGGAAAGAATTAGTATTCTACGGCGCACTATATCAAAAGCTTAATAGACACGATTTACCATATCTGAGTCACAATCATCTTGTTTGCTCATCCCATGTATACAACCCTTCATCGCAAAATGTCATATTTTATATGACAAAAAAAATCGTTTAATCTATTCTGCTTGCTAATTCGTGATAGGTCTTCTCGAGAGGAATATATCAAATCGAGAACTGGCTTTTGGATCCTGCCTAGTTTTAATCATTAAACGGGTCTGTCACTTGATAATCGAACGATTACTTTCTTCTGAAAGTGACTCGTACATTTTAATTTTTAGCTAATAAGAGTATTAACATGAAAGATTTTAAGACTTCTGATGAACAAAAAACTTTGTTTCAAAAAATGGTATTTCCCATCACTTTTTACACTGGTACGCTTTTTCCTGAGTTTCTCGGAAATTCCCATTGGAATCACATTACTGATCAGTTGATATTAGGTGCATTGCCTATAGCAACTGAAATTTATGGTATGGGAAATCATCGAGATAAAATCATGGCGGATTGTGAAAGCAAAGGTGAGAATTTAGGTTTAACGCCCGTTTCCCCTGAAGATTGGAAAGCTAAAAATGTAAACCATGTGCTTGTACCAATGGATGACTTTGGCGGCAACTTGGATATTAACATAATGAAGAATCATGTTGATGAAATACACAAAATGATTGAATCAGGCAAATCAGTTTATGTGCACTGCAAAGCAGGCAAGGGCCGAAGTTTTAGTATAATTGTTGCATACCTACTATTGCATAGCGATATGGATGTAACGCAAATTTTTGGATTTCTCAGAGAAAAGCGCCCTCAAGTTTCACCAGGTTCAGGACAATTTAATTTAATTGAATCCTTTAGAGCTAGCTTTTGTCCACATAAAGCGCCTTTAGATAAAAATAGTATTGAGTTTCAATCCTATCGCAAAGATTGGAAAAGCAAGGTTAATAGAATGCAAAGCAGTTTGACCGGTATGCTTTCAAATGTGAATTGGTCATTCACTCCTATTGACGCTAAGACAGAAGAACAATCACCTGCTGCACCAGCGTCCATCACATCTGAAGAGGCACCACCTACGCTGTTAATTAAACGTAAAGCAAGCACACAAAATGATGCTAAACGTCAAAAGCGAGATGTGATTGATTTAACCATTGAAGATATGGATGAGCCAAAAGTTCGTAGAAGCGATCGTTTGCGTAAAAAGCATTAGTTTAGAAGCTTTACTCAGGGGTCAGACCCCTGAGTTCATCAACTGAGGGGCTGACCCCAGGAGAAAATCATGCCAATTAACCAACAAAATATTAACCAAAAGTTACCAGAAGATAATCAGATCTGGTTAAAAGAATTAGGCCAAAAAGTATTAACAAAAATATATGAAAATGGGACCACCCCTGGTAGTGCAATAGAACCTGGCAGTATCGCGCAAAAATTCCAAGGCGTATTTCAAGAATCTGGTTTGCACAATCAGGAGCTTGCAGCGTCACTACATCATCAAAAAGACTGGATATCTGTTGCAAAAATTGTAAAAGGGATCAATAGATTTTTGGGGAGTGATCAGAATCTGGTTAACGCAAGGCAAGATTATTTAACGCAAGTTGCCAGCGTTGTATGGGCCGTCAAAGATCTGACTGATAAACAGGGCGATTTTTTTGCTCGAGGTTCAATCAAAATAAAAGATCCAAATAGTAAGTTGTTTAATTTCTTAAAAGGATATGTACAATTTGCAACAGGCTCAGAAGAGCCTGGTTACA
>CAYXVT010000189.1:0-2488 GCA_964468105.1 Uncultured Candidatus Berkiella sp.
AGGTAACTGGCGGGCCATCATAAAAGAGCGAACCAATTTTGTAGCCTATCCAGCCATCAAGTGCACCGAGTAAAGCCCCGATAGGTGCGGTGACAAAGGCACCGACTATAAAGAAGGGAAGCCCTGCAATACCACCTACCACAGCACCATATACTGCACAGTTATTAATGGTTTTACTTTCGCTATATCCCATTGCACCAGAAATCATACTTAATAAAAACGCGGGATCAATACCACCTGAAACTTGATGGATTTCAATCTCATTAAGTTCTTTCATACAATTTACCCACTTTACTAACAAATATGGAATTTAACATAAATACACAATATCAACAAATTAAAATAACGTGCAAATTATCATGTAAAATAATAATAAATAAACTTTGTCATAAAAAAGTGCTAAGTGAACCAACAACTTGTCTAAGCTATCCAAATTATTTTGTATGGGGCTATAACCGATGCCACCATCGGTAATCCTGGAGAACTTATTGGTGGTGCTATGGTTGGTATAATTATTGTGTTAACAATTGGCGATGTTGATTTGCAGTTACAATTTGATTGTTCTTTAAGGATAAAGAATTATAGCTTCGATACAATCCATAGCAGATTAAGCTAACGCCACCTGCAATACCCGATGTGAATAGTGGATTTTCTGCACAATACTCAATCCCTTTCATCATAAACTCAGGCAGAATATCTTCAATTTGTAGCAACCCTGCTGTTTTTTTGCAAAGAAAATCGCTTTGATGACAAACCGGTGAAATTAGGCTTGGCAGCCATTGACTCGCTTGATCCTTGGCTTTGTTTCTAATAGCTTTTACCATATGTGGAAAAAGTTCTGCAAATGCGTTAATGAATCCTGGTTCTCTTATATCAGCCAGTTTTAATAGACCTTTAGTTTCAATACAAAGTAAATCATTTTGTTGGCAAACAGCAGAGAATACTGAAGGAAACCACCTATTCAGATGGATCTTCGCAATATTAGCAATAGCCACCGGAATAAATGGCTTTAGCTCTAATAGGTTGCTAATAAATCTTTGTATATGCACTTTGCTGCCCATTGAGAGAAATCTTTAAGTCGTTGAGCATAATGCGTTTAGTGTCACAGATAAATAAATTCAAGATGAAAGGTATCATCATCAAGATGTAGCTTGAATGCCAAGTTCAATCTAAGATTATCTCCTTATTAATGTGGGCTTGGCTTTGGTGGATTATCTGGTGATGAAATCGTTGTACTGGCTTGGCCTGCCTCTAATGGCAAATATGTTCTAACTTGTCTTGTATGAGCAAATGTGACTGCCTGTGCATCTATACCTGCTAAATCATGCTCTGGACTAACAAAAGCGGCTTCGCCAAACATTTCAAATAACAACATAAATGGCGTTGCTGCATGTTTGAACTCGCCTTTCATGCCTTCACCTTTTTGCATTAACGTTTCTGCAAAACGTCTTAACATAATGAGCTTGGCAGAATCTCTGTCGGACAATCTTAATAATTGCGAGAAAATCACCCGTGCGTGATTCAATTTTTGTTCATCTGTTGCTGACATTTGATGGTGAATGATTAGCCATTGCGCAAGATCAGAAAAGAAACCTTTGCTGGCATTTCTAATACGGTCCACAAAGAATTCGAAATTTTCTGCAACAACTATATTAGCATCTGGCGTGTTTGCAAGCGTAAGCGAGAGATAATAGAAAGCCATTTCATCTTCAGTAGTGTCAGGATCGCTTATTCTATCCATTACATCCTTAACGCCCACAATATTTTCTGCAATTAGTTTTGCTAAAATATCGACCGATTGGTGTTCACACGCATATTCAAATAATTTCGCAGCTAATTCTTGATTATTTAATCTTGATATCAGGGAAGCAATATGCGGCCAATGCATAATAATTGCTAAATCTTCAACATCAAGCTTAATAATTAAATTTAATGCTTGATCAACATTACCTGCGTTCAATTGTGAGTGCAAAGTTCTGGCTAATATAAATATTTTCTCAAGTTTCTCGTAGCTCATTAATTCTAACAATTCTTCTTTCAGAGACTTTTTAGTTTTTTCCAAAAATAAATCACAGCTCACTATTGCACTAACCACTTCGTTTATTGACTCAGTTGAGGTTGCATATTGTAATCTAATTCTTAAATTTTTAAACAACTCTACATTCGCGCTTGAAGTTCTTTCTTCTTCTTGATTTACTATCATCCGCATCAAAGTTTCTTTGAATGTTGCTCTTTTTTGCCGCCAGCGCTCTTTGATTAAATCCAAAACATCGTAGCCATGATTAGATAATTGCGCATCGGCGCTTTCATATATTCGATGAGCTAATGCTTCTGGATTAGTTGCAGACAATTCATATAGCATAGCAATAGTATGCCTAAATGCATTATTAGAGCGTTCCTCTAAATCAATTTCATTCAAATAGTGCGTTATTAAGAACAAAGCCATATCAGGTTGCATGGCCCATAATGCAGTCATTAAGGCACTAAA
>CAYXVT010000189.1:2498-7116 GCA_964468105.1 Uncultured Candidatus Berkiella sp.
GTTTTTTTGCTTTAAACTAGCGCCATAATAATGTACTAAATGATCAACCGTCTGTTTTTTGCCAAAGCGAACTGCCTCTAACACTATTGTTTGACCTTCAGTAGTCTGAAAAGTTAAATCCGCTTCAAATTTAACCAAAATATCAATAATGTCGTTATAACCATATCTTGCTGCCAACATGAGTGGAGAAATAGGATTATCTTGTGACAACGTGAATGCTAAAGCAGATGAAGAAATGTTAAATTTGGTGTTGGCAAGGCCTGGGTTATTGACAAGCATGCTATAGACTTCTCTCGTGGAGCCTTGAGCAATTGCTCTAAAAAAAGGAGATCCCGTTGAAAAATCAAGCATTTTCAGTCACCTTAGGTTTAATCTTAAGCATGTTAGCATACTTTAAAAACAAATATATTAAAAGACGTTAGTATGTTATAGCCACCCGATACCTGGTATTTTTTTCAATAAAAATGTGTAATACCCCGCTTTTAATCCCAATTTTTCATAGATGAATGGAACCTTTCGCTCAATAGATGATCTAACTCAATAGAAGGTTATTTTTCTAGCGTTAGGAGGGTGTATGCCCAATTTTGCCATAGAAGTTGTCACCCTGATGGCTCCCACAGAAATCTATGATCAACTTGGTCCAGATACACCCGAAGGTTGGGATAAAGAAACCCGAGTATTTGTCGTTGTTGCGACTTATCGCAACACAATCAATTGGCTAGTGCTGGGAGAAATGAATAAAGACAGCCAAAAATTTAGGGATGAAATCTATGTTTGCGCATCACGTGCGCATAATACTTTAGAGAGAGGTTGCGGTAAATATTATCGTGGTACCAATTCAGTGCATGTTAAAAGATTACACTCTGATCCTTTTGAATCTATGTATAACCATAATCATTACCCCTTAGGCGGTTTAAAAGGCGCTGATTTTGATGCCCGAACATTTCCAGACGATGTTACTCCTGAGGAATTTACTCAGCATGTGTTAGCGTTTGCAAAAGCAGACAAAGAAATGCATGGTGGCATACCTCGGTTTTTAACTGAATTTGATGCTCGTAGAATCGCAGAGGAATTTAGAAAAAACCATGTCAAGGAACTAGCAGCTCAAAAAAAAGCTGCGGAAGAATTAGCAAAAGAACAAAAAACCACGATGAAGTTGGCTGAACCCACAATTAAATCTATAGATGAACCCACAACAGGTAGTGAACCAAGTACCAGTGATGAACCAGTCGTAAGCTCTTCGATCAGCATTCCTGTTACACCTATTACGACTAGCACGCCTAGTGTGCCTGCCACTAGAGAATACACCCTAGAAGATATTGAAGAATTGAAAACTCACCAACATGAAGAACAACCCTGTAAAGCACCTGAAGGTGTTGCTAACACAAGAGGCATCGGATCAGAACGAGCAGATGAAAGACAACCACCAGAGTATGATCGCAAAGATTATGAATATGTTAAAGAATTTAGGGCTAAAGGCCAAAAACTTATCAAAGATGTGGAAGCAACGGTGAAGATGGTCCGTGAACAAAAAGCCATGCAAGCCGTTTTAAAAGAGGCGGTCAAAACTGCTACACCAGGCTCGGCTGTAGAAATTGCTTCAAGCGCATTTACCAAAGAAGTGTCCGAAGAAATCGCATTGCATGCGAAAGTTGGCGTTATATTAGCTGAACTACTTGAAAAAGAAATTACAGCTGCTTCTACGGTTTCCGCAGTTCCTCCTCCTGCGCCCATAAGTGATTACAATCTTGGAATTATTGATAAACTTAAAGAACAATTAGTATTTCTCAGTGAAAAAAGTCCCCGTACAAAATCAACCTTACCTGGTTTCAAACAAATTGTCAGTGATGTACGCAACGTACAGTTAGACACAATCTCTGCATTAATTACAGCATGCGAAAAACATGACAAAACAAAAGCAATTGATTTTATCTCATTGTTAAATAATTATCAGACGGAATCCAATAATGGTCTTCCCCTAGAATTTGTAGAAAGTTTAAAAACATTGATTTCTCAAGTTGAACCACCAATATCCATTAAAGAAGATAAACCTATAGTAAGAGCCTCTAGAGGTAAACGTGGAGAAAAGTATTGAACTCAAGTTTGCTTATATCCTTCTTAACGACAAGAATAAGTTATTCAACTTGTTTATTGATTGGCTAAACCAATAAAAATAGGCGCTCACCTCACTTTTTGCTTGACTGCAATATCGAATATCATTAACTTGTTAGAAATGTGACTATTTTAAATATCTTGATCTAATCAAGGTTTTTAATAATTGCCATGACAAATGATGAGTTAATCTGAGGACCTTTATTATGACGTTAGAAACAGGCCCAATCCAACCACCCGCTTTCCACCACACACTTGGCGTTACTGCTATGCAATTAGTACATACAGGCCAAGTCATGCTGGAACAACAGCTTCACAAGATTGAGCAGATTTTTGAAGATCTCGATGAATCTCAACAAAACGTACTTTCAGGGCAACTTGACGAAGCTTCACTTTTATTTCAATTGGATTATGGCAATAAAAAGGCTGTTTCAAATGCAATCACAAAGATTAATGTATGGTTAGCCAAAAGTGCTGATTTACTTGAAGAACTTCACCCTATTAAAGAGGGCGTTTCTGATTTTAAAGTGTACTTGGAACTTGTTGAAGTATTTAACCATGCCCTCACTCAAAAATCATCAAATGTGAGCGAAATCATTGCGACGCTTGAAAATAATTTAAAGCCAATTGTTCGTGCCTCTCGATTAATCATTGAACAGAATCCTCTTCTTAAAGCTAGCTTACGAAATCTTGTTCAATGCTTGCAAGAAATGAAACTTGCAAAAATACAACCAAGATTATCCGAAGAAGCACCGACGAAACGCGATAAAACACGTTTCGACATGTGGAGATTGGGATTACAAGCATTTAAATTAAATACTACCTCTCATAAGGTAATGACCGGCCCCTGGTTGAAATCCACTCTTGATGCGCACTTAAAAAAAACCGGTACTCACTTTGTCAATGCAGACTTCACTGTTAATGAACAAGGTATCAATCGCTTTAATACTATCATGACAGCTACTTTTAGTTCACACCCTGAACCCCTTAATCAAGATGATCTCGCTCTACTTTCTATCTTGTTTGATATAAAAGCAATGGAAAAAGTAATGGACAGATATGGTTTAAAAGGTGATGGCAGTAGTCAATTCCCTTTTACAACCAATAATCTCAAAGCCTTACTTTTAGGGCTGGGCGCTAATCTGAATGCCCATGAAATGAAAAGATTACATCCCAAAGCACTTGAAATAATTCAACAGCTTAAAACAAACTTTAAATCAGGCACTGAATTGGCACAATCAGAAATGTTAAAAGCCTTAAAACTAGAGTTTGAACAAGAAAAGCAAAATAAAGTACCTAATAATGTTAAAAATTTATTAGGTAAGATTCTTTATACTAAATTACATACCTTTCTTGGAAAATTGAGAAGCTATGTGCTAAATAATGTTATTGGCTTTATCAATATTATCGATAGCGAATGGATTAAAAACTATGGTCCAAAATTTTTCGATCAATTTAAGCCCGTAAATCAACCTTTACACCACCTTAGTAAAGATATCTATCTGCTTGAAGCTAACGCTAAAATCGATAAATACATTATTGATACCCCAACCCAAGCACAATCTGAAAAGAAGCTTAAAACGTTATTTACGGATTTATACAAAAACACTGCCAGAGCGTTTTGCTTGCATCATAAAGAATTTCACTTTTCAGAAAGTGAAATCAGAGCATTGAAAGTTTATAAAGATTTACAACGCAAAGGCGCAAATGGTGAAGATTTTCTAGCAGTCAGTGAAAAAGTGAAAAATATTTTCTGCACGAAAATTAATCCTTGGGATCACTATGTAGATGAAATCATAGCTGATTTGAAAAATTTAAGCTTCGATCGCTTTATTCAGAAGTATCCTGCCTTTAAACAAGAAAATATGCCGCAAGCTGAATATCATCAATTGCAACTTTTTGCTGCTAATTCATCAAGAGCGCACTCTGCAATTGAACAACAAGATATAAGAAGGTTGGTTCTTGGTAAATTAACGGCAATTTATCCTTATGCTAGATCTGCTCTTTTTAGCCATATCTTAGCGTACAACAGTGCTTTATATGAAACGAGCAAACAAGACCTCACTTTTAGATTACCTCTTGAAAGCGGGCAAGGTGCAAGTTTTGCTTTAAAGCCAGTGATTCATGATGAGCAAGGTTTAGCACTGTCCATGTTTAGCCCAGTTGAAAAATCATTAGCTGGGGATACCATCCCATTGATATTGATGCTTGAAGGCAGCCACGATTTGCTAAGCTTCCTCAGAGATCTCCATCCCTTAGGAGCAGGCATGGGTGAATTCAGCGCTCAAATGCCTTACTTAGAAAGGATCCTCAAAGCAGTTAACCAAGAAGTGGAAACCTTAACCAAGAAATATCCACATAAAAAAGTAAGCATTGAAATTTTTGGTCATAGTTTGGGCGGTGCTGATACTTATCAGTTGCTTTTAGCATTGCAAGAAGCCATGGCACAAAATAAAGCGCGTACAGCAAGTGGTCATCAAGACTATGTGGATTTGATTGATCCTAA
>CAYXVT010000190.1:0-7041 GCA_964468105.1 Uncultured Candidatus Berkiella sp.
CTTCCCTACTGAATTAACTCTTCTTTTTTAGAAACAATCCTATTGTTTCGACGTGGGCGGTATGTGGAAACATATCCATGACCCCAACTTTTGCTAAATGATACCCATGTTGATGAACAAGTATAGCTGCATCTCTTGCAAAGGTTGCTGGATTACAAGAAATATAGAGGATCTCTTTAGGATTGAGTATAGATATCTGATTAACTATCTCTTGTGCTCCGCAGCGTGGCGGATCCATAATGATCTTATCGTACTTTTTCTTGGCCCATAGTTGATCAGCAAAATCTTTACTCAAATCAAAGGCATGAAACTCAACATTGGTGAGTCGGTTAAAATCAGCATTTGCTTTAGCGCGCTCAACCATTTGTGGCGCCCCTTCAACTCCGACAACAGTCTGTGAGCGTTGGGCAAAGGGTAAACTAAAATTTCCAAGGCCACAAAATAAATCCAGTATAGTGTCTGTGGGCTTTGGATTAAGAAGTGCTAAAGCCTGATTTACCATCTTTTGATTAATATCATGATTCACTTGCGTAAAATCTAAGGGATGAAACTGATACGTCAATTGCTGATCAAGCAGTTCATACTTGAGATTTAAATCGGTATTTGGTGGATAGACTTTATGCACCGATTCAACACCACTAGGTTGAAGATACAGTGAAAACTGGTAAGTCTGACAAAAAGACTTTAAAACATCGATATCATTATCAGATAAAGGTTCCAAATGACGAAAAATTAATGCTACTTCATCCCCACCAATGGCGACTTCAATTTGTGGGATAACATTTCTGCCTTCCAATGAACTGATAACGTTACGCAGCGCTTGGATATGTTTTCCAACCCTGGGATCAAGCACCGAACAACTTTCAATGATGGCGATTTTATTGTTGCCTTGCTCTCTAAAGCCAACTAAAAGCGTCTCTTTTTTATCAACATAGCGCACACCTAAGCGGGCCTTTTGTCGATAACCATTCACAGTGCCTTCTAAAGGCGCAAGCCATTCACCGGGTGTGACCTTACTTTGATTCGTTAGCAAATCTTCCAGAAATTGTAAGATTAAAAGAGAAGTACAATGCATCAATCATGGTTGATGAAGCTCATGGTTTAGGAGTATTCGGAAGAGATGGTAGAGGTGTTTGCGACCACTTCGGATTGACTGATCAAGTTTATGCTGAATTTGTTTACTGGTTTGCAAATGTTGCATCTGACAACCGCCACAAACACCAAAATGATCACAAGGCGGTGTAACACGCTCTTGGGACTTAACCACTATTTCTATAGCCGTTGCTTCACTATATTTTGAATAGCTCGCCGTGTACTTTGCACGTACCGTTTCCCCAGGCAATGCGCCAAAAACAAACATAATTTTATTATCAAGCCGAGCAATGCCCCTGCCATCATGGGATAGCGCATTAATTTCAACTTCAACGATTTCTTGGGGAATAACTTTTCTTCGACGGGACATAGCAGCTCTACTACTTATAAAAAAAGGGGCCATTTTAACACTGTATAGCTACAATGGTCTCTATTAGTGTGCAAAGAAACAAACATAGTTTGCTAACTATTTCATGAAGGTATGTGAAATTGATTAAGAATGCTATAACCTACGCCTTCGTTTTCAGGGCGGGATAGGCTGCATGCAAGAACAAAACAAACCAGCGCGTAGTTTATGGAGTTCACGATTTGCCTTTATTATGGTCACAGCAGGTGCTGCGGTTGGCCTTGGCAATATCTGGAAATTCCCCTACATGGCTGGCAACAATGGCGGCGGTGTGTTTGTTCTTGCCTATCTATTCTTTATTCTTTTAATTGGCATTCCTGCCATGATAGCCGAGCTCCTGATTGGACGTCGTGCGCGCCAAAACCCAGTTAACGCCATGGCTACCCTTGCTCAACAAGCAAAGGCGAGTCTCTCTTGGCAGGGATTAGGATGGCTAGGCTCTCTGACCCTTCTCTTAGTGCTAAGCTTTTATAGCGTTGTTGCTGGTTGGTCTATCGCCTATCTGTTTTATGCACTGAAAGGGGTTTTTGTTGATGCCTCAGCTACTGACATTGTAAATATTTGGCAAAATCTATTAGCCTCACCGCTTCAGTTGACGCTGTGGCATTCCATTTTTATGTTTTTAACAATGCTTGTTGTTGCCCTTGGCGTTAATGCAGGCATTGAAAGAGCCTCGCGTTGGATGATGCCTGGCTTGTTTTTAATATTGATAGTGCTCGTCATCTATGCGGCAGTTGAAGGTAATTTTGTAGAAGGATTTCAATTTCTATTTTTCTTTAGACCAGAAGATCTTACTTCACGCGCAGTCATTGATGCGCTTGGGCAAGCGTTCTTCTCATTAGCGACAGGCGCTGGCTGTATATTGATTTATGGCTCCTATCTTTCAAAAGAAACCAATTTAGTCAAAACAGTCATGATCATTTCAATACTTGATGTTTTGGTTGCAATACTTTCAGGTCTGGCTATCTTTCCCATTGTCTTCTCACATGGGCTAACCCCAGAAAGTGGACCTGGTTTAATGTTTCATGTATTACCCATTGCCATTAGTCATATGCCAGGTTCACAACTTGTTGGGGCGCTATTTTTTATCTTGTTACTGTTTGCGGCGTGGACATCCTCAATATCGATGGGAGAACCGCTGGTTGCCCTCTTAAACGAGCGTTGGAAAATATCACGTGCTAGAGGTTCATTTTATATAGGTGCTCTTGCCTGGGCATTTGGACTTGCTTCTGTTTTTTCATTTAATATTTGGCAAGAAGTTAAATTATTTGGGCGTTGGGGAATTTTTCAAGCACTAACCGACATTCCAATCAATATTTTATTACCTATTGGCGCTTTTCTATATTGTATTTTTGCTGGTTGGGTAATGAATGCCCCTGATGTGTTAGATGAATTCGATGGCACCTCTCGATTTATATATAAGGCCTGGCGGTTTGCCATTCGTTATGTCGCGCCTGCTGGTATCCTTGTGGTATTTATTACCAATTTCTTTTGACATTGCCAAGAAGAATCATTATGTTGAAAGTAATGCTTTTATCGCTTCTTTTAACAACATAAAAGGGATCATTATGTTAAAAAGAGTATTACCAGTGACACTAAGTTTGTTAGTTACAATGACAGCTTGGTCACCTGCCCTGTTAGCTTCGGCCAATAAAGAGGCCTCTACTACCCCAGCAGCTTCAACCAATATGCAATTTGGTAATACCGGGATGACAGCTGTAGAAGTACAGAATTTACACCACTCAGGTAAATTACTTGTTAAGAAAATCAAAGTCACCGATTCCACACTGATTAATGGCTTTTTCGAAGCGGTTGATTCTAATTTCAATAAAGACACGGTTGTGAATGGCAACATAGATGCAAAAAGTAGCTCTTTTAACGACCTAACCATCAACGGTGGGGTTAAATTTAAAGATGTATCTACCTCAGGTAAAGCTGTTATCAATGGTAAAGTTGATTTAGATCATTCCAAATTTGATAGCACCTTGAATGTGAATGGTCACATCAGCGCAAAAAATTCCAATTTTGCAAAAATGGTCACCATGAAAAGTTCTGAAGCGCAATTTGAGAACTGCAATCTCCAAGATATTACTGTTCAAAAAAGCACTACCGATCCCGTTCAAACAATCAAATTAAAAGGGACCAAAGTCTCTGGGAACATTACCTTTGAATCAGGTAAAGGTGTCGTTGAACAAGATGCGACCTCTACCATTGATGGTAAAGTGACTGGCGGGACTGTTCAGAAGTAAGATTTTGAAACCCTCACCCTAGCCCTCTCCTAAAATGGGAGAGGGAAGGAAAGGATTACAACCCCGGCGGATATTCCCTAATCTCAGGTATAGGCGACAACGCATCGATAGCTGGCAACGGCGCATTTTCTATCTCTGCTGTTTCGCCTGTATCATCACCCTGGTAATCTTCTGACTCGACATTCAGTGTCGGACTAGGCGGTGGCACCAAATATTGTGGCTGCTGTAGATAGGATGGCTGTTCACGGGCTCGAAAGTCGTCGTTCCATTTGCAACCTTGGATCCCTACCATAGCTAAGGCAGTTAACATGATTATATTTTCTTTTCCCACCTCAGACTCCTTTAAAAAAACAAAATAAAGCGACTAAACATCATTAGTTTAGCATCCAACAACTTTTTTACCATGGGTTCTTGCGAATATTGGCTGTCAGCGGTATAAGACCAGAATGCCAAGAACCACCTCAGTACTATTATTTAGTCTTCTTTTCGCTGCACTGCAGCTATGGCAGTCGTGCGTCTACGCCTGTTCTACAATAACGCTGGTTTCAAGCAATAGTCACTTTGGAATGGTTCATCGAATAGAAGCTGCCATTTACGCCCAACCAAGACCACAACCTAAGTTAATACACGTCATAGCGGATAATATAAAGTCTTCTAATAACAATGAGCCGTTTAAAGATAGTTGCCTTATAGTGACTATTGGCTCTGAAGCCCTTGCAATGGTGCTAAAAAAAGATAGCAAAACACCAATATTGAGTGTTTTGACACGCAAAACCACCTTTCAAACATTATTAAAAGACGCTGGCAAAAGTACTAATGATCCTGAACATCCCATCTCTGCAATCTACTTAGATCAACCTCTTGAGAGACAATTATATTTATTACAATGTCTGATGCCTAAGCAGGAACTCAATGCCATTGGGATTCTTTTAGGACCGAGCTCACAGATTGAACAGGACTCATTACAAGCACTCTCTCAAAAAAAGAAACTTCAGCTAGTGACTGTTTATGTCAATAAATTTGAAAATCCTGTTGCTGTATTGGATGCATTACTTGATGAGGCAAAAATTGTCTTAGCTATCCCAGATAACCGGATCTACAATACCAAAACGACTCGGGGAATGTTACTCTCCGCATTTCATAAGCGTGTTCCTTTAATTGGTTACTCTCGAACCTATGTGAATAATGGGGCTCTGGCCGCCGTCTATTCCACAACCAAACAATTAGCCGATCAAACAGCCACTCAAATTTTACACATTCTGGCGACCAAAGATAAAAAACTCAACGCTCCGCAATACCCAAAAGACTTTGCAATTGCTGTTAATTATCAAGTAGCACGTTCTTTAGGGCTAGCGGTTGAAAGCGAAGTGGCATTAAAAAACGCTATCGAAAAAATGGAAAAAAACGATGGTTAACGAATGGGGCATTAAAAGTAGAGTACTCTTTCTAACCTTGGTACCTACTATTACAATTTCTTTGTTACTGAGTGCATACTTTACCAGCACTCGAATACAAGATTTAGAAAAAGCACTTCGCGATAGAGGATACGCAATTGCTTTGCAATTAGCGCCAGCAAGTGAATATGGCGTATTTTCAGGTAATGCACATACCTTACAACGATTAGCCAATGATGCCCTGTCAGAACCAGAAGTGAGATCAGTTTCCATTTTTAACAAAGATGGACGGCTCTTGGCACATGCTGGCCATGAACACCAAACACCAACTAATATCTTATCAGTCAGTGACCAGTCGCATGGTATCACCATGGCAGATACCGGTAATTCACTTCTCTTTACTGTGCCGGTAACTATCCGTGATGTCATTATTGAAGATTATGCCTATGTCGATTCCCCTTTTGATCAAGCTGAAAATCATGACAATGTCCTGGGTTGGATCAGCATTGAATTAGGAAGAATGACCACGACCATACGCCAATACCAAGTCCTCTTTGCATGTAGCATCATCGTGCTGATTGGCCTTGGGATAAGTGGTATTTTTGCTTTTAGAATGGGACGAGATGTAACCAGACCCATTTTACAAATGGCCGCAGCCGTTGAAAAAATTAAAAATGGAAATTTTGATACCCGCGTTTATACGAATGCACGGAGTGAGCTCAGGCACTTAGAGGCCGGCATCAATACCATGGCCGCATCCCTCAAAGCAGCCCATGAAGAAATGCAACAAAGCGTTGAACAAGCAACGGCTGATTTAAGGCAAACACTTGAAACCATTGAAATTCAAAACATTGAACTTGAAATGGCAAGAAAAGAAGCCGAAACCGCAAGCCGTGTTAAATCTGAATTCCTTGCCAATATGAGTCATGAAATTCGTACCCCCTTAAATGGGGTTATTGGCTTCATCAATTTGTTGATGAAAACAAAGCTTGATCCAAGGCAAAGTGATTACTTATTAACCATCCATAAGTCTGCATTTAGTTTGCTTTCCATTATTAACGACATTCTAGACTTCTCTAAAATTGAAGCTGGAAAATTATCTTTAGATCAAGAGCCAATGGATCTCAGAGAATGCGTTGAAGATGCTCTGATGCTGATGGCGCCCAATGCGCATGAAAAAGGCCTTGAGCTTGTACCGATGATCTATTCGGATGTCCCCGAAAGAATCGTTGGCGATCACTTACGCCTAAAACAGATTATTACTAACTTGGTTAATAACGCCATCAAATTTACTGAAGTTGGCAATGTCGTTGTTCGAATCATGCTCGAGAAAGAAATGGCCGATCAGGTCATTGTTTGCGTAAGCATTACCGATTCAGGTATTGGTCTATCTATTGATGAACAAAAATCACTGTTCCAAGCTTTCACACAAGCCGACTCAACAACAACAAGACGTTTTGGTGGTACAGGTCTTGGATTGGTGATATCAAAACGACTCGTGCAACAAATGGGCGGTGAGATCGGCGTTGAATCAGAAGCAGGCAAAGGTTCCACTTTCTGGTTTACTTTTGTGGCAAACAAAGTTTATGAACAAACTCGCGTTAAACACCATGACAGCTTAAAAGATTATAGAATTTTGATCTATGAAACACACCCAACCACAAGATTAAGCTTAAACCATCTGATCTCATCTTGGGGAACGTCAGTTACGGAAATTGATGATCCAGCAAAAATTCATGACACGCTTCAGAATGCTCAAGATAATCAGCAACCCTTTCACATGGTTATCATTGGCGTTAATCAATTAGATCCCCAAAGCACCTTTATTAGTGATTTAACACAGCTTGCAACCGTTAAGTTTAACTGCAGAGTCGGCGTTCTAGTCAATACAACCGATCAA
>CAYXVT010000191.1:0-3863 GCA_964468105.1 Uncultured Candidatus Berkiella sp.
AGCTTCAACATGCAGTTCCAAAAACAACTGAGCCAGAATATTCTGCCATTAGTAGCCCTAGGGCATATCTTCCTTATGCAAACACTCCTTCACAGGTTTCTTTGCCATCTTCTCCCTCGAGTAAGGGAAATCCATTGTCATTTAAATCAAAATTATGATAAAGAATTTATTAAGGAGATTATTTCATGACAAGACGTTTAGAAAATAAAGTTGCTATCATCGTTGGTGCAAGCAAAGGAATTGGTAGAGGAATAGCTCAAGTTTTTGCCAAAGAAGGTGCTAATCTTTTATTAATGGGTAGAAATGAACAGTTATTAGCAAATGTGGTTAATGAAATTTCAAAGGAAACGACTGCTCATTATTTTGTTGGCGATGTCAAAAACGAAAATGAAATGTCTGCTATGGTGGACAAAGCGATGGCAACTTATGGAATAATAGATATAGTTTGTATCAATGCTGGTATTTATCCAGACGGGTGGCTAGGTCAAATGACGCTCTCTCAATGGAATGAAGTAATTCAAACCAATTTAACAAGTGTGTTTTTAGCAACAAATGCTTGTCTACCAATTATGAAAAAACAGAATTATGGGCGAATAGTGATCACTTCTTCCATTTCAGGACCTAAAGTAGGATTGCCTGGTTATTCGCATTATACAGCCTCTAAGGCAGGCATTAGTGGCTTTATTCGTACCGCCGCTATTGAGCTTGCCAAGCATAATATAACGATTAATGCGGTTGAACCTGGCAATATAATGACCGAAGGGATTGAAGAGCTGGGAACAGATCACATTAAAAGAATGGAAAAGGCTATCCCCATGGGAAGACTGGGTACGCCTGAAGATATCGGTTATGCAACATTATTTTTAGCCTCAGATGAAGCTAAATTCATAACAGGACAATCACTTGTTGTTGACGGTGGACAAGTTTTACCAGAATCCAGTTTTCTCCCGTTTAATTATGATTGAACCCGCCACCCATCCTCTCTTAAACTCCAGTGGGGCTAAGGAGAGAAGTACAAATAAGTGGAGTGCAGCAATGCAGGACTGCCCCTGTTGTACATGCCCTTGAAGATTGGCTTGACAGTGATGATTGCGATGGTGATTAGTTTAGGTTAGCCGAATTTTGCTCGAGTTTGAAAATGCAGTAATGCAGGCCTTATGCGGTTATTTTACTTTATTTATGTTCATAATATTTCTTCATTGCTGACACAGAAACTAACTGCTTTTCAGGATATCTTAGTGCAGTCAATTTTCCACCAAATACACAACCTGTATCAATGCAAATGGTATTATTAATCCATTGTGGCTCTATCAAAGGAGTATGCCCATAGACCACCATTGCTTTGCCGTGATAGGCTTGCGCCCAATCGTTGCGAATGGGGAATCCCATTTCGTCAATTTCACCAGTTGTATCCCCATAAAGTGCAAAAGAAAGAACTTTTCCTGAATCTCTTTCCTGAAATTCTTCTTTAAGACCAGCATGAGCAACAATCAGATTGCCTTCATCAAGCACGTAATGGCTTACTAATTTTTTTAAGAATGCTATCGCTTTAGCGTTCATATCATCATTCGATAGGGGATAGTCCTTGGCTGTCATTTCAAGACCATGTGTAAGTTGAACATTTTTTCCTAAAAGATAGCGTTGAAATTTGTCTTCATGATTCCCTTTAACGCAAAGCCCTGCATGCTGGCTTGTCACATTCATAACCAATTCCATGACCTTCTTAGACTGTGGACCGCGATCAACTAAATCACCTATAAAAATAAGCATTCTGTTTTCGGGGTGGCGCACCGCCAAGGAGTCACTGTCAATGAGACTGTGATCAATCAAGTAACCAAGCTGATTTAAAAGCGCTACTAACTCATCATAACAACCATGAATGTCACCAATGATGTCAAAAGGACCTGTTAGTTGCTTTTGATTGCAGTTTAATTTTGTCTTTGTGATATAAGCATTTTGAAGATCACTTTCATTGCGTAAATAATAAATATGGCGATATTTCTCAGTCGCAAGTTGTTTTATTGCAATCTGTAAATTTTCGTATTGTTTATCAATAATTTCTTGAGGGACTATTCTATTCAAACGAGCGGCATTTCTTTGTTGGCAAATTTCTTTAGGCAAATCAAAAACAATCGCAACCATTTTACAATGGTACTTTTTTGCTAAGGCTTTTAGTTGCCCACGTGAAGCTGCGTTTAAATTAGTTGCATCAACCAAGGTAAATTTTCTATGCGTTAATCTTTTATCCACTATTGAGTAGAGTAAATCAAAAGCATCGGATGATACGGTTTGATCATTTTCATCATCTGATATGAGCTTGCGGCAAAAATCACTTGATACAGTTTCGCTCTTTATAAAGTGTTTTTTAGCAAAGGTGGATTTTCCAGCACCAGAGGAGCCGATCAAAAGGACCAAGGAAAATTCAGGAAGAATGATATTCATGGAAGTTAACCCTATCTACCATTTCTATCTCGTCAATATGAGTGGATTTTGTATTCTATGTGAGATTGACAGATGGGAGCAATAATCTAGCCGGCTAGCCGAAAGAAGGGAAAGTGGTCAAGTGCAACCTTGAACCCTTTCTCTCAAGAAGTTTTAACCCTCTTCTTTTTATTATCTTTTGAGAAAGGCGATTTTCTCTTTTGTAATGCTATTTTTTTTTCAGCTCTTTCTCTTTGCACTCGATCTTGATTTATACAATGGTAAAGTTTATCAGATCCCTCATCAGATCTATTATCAGAATTTTGCACTCGCGCTCTATATAAAGATGCTTCGAATGCTCTCCGATTATCTAGTGCAATTTCCAGTTTTGAAAGACTTGAAAGTAATTGTGTGAGCACTTCTGATCTTATTTTTAACTCTGGATCTGGATTCTTATCAAACAACAAAGAAGTCAGCCAATTTAACATATAAAGCACCTCTACAGATTTTTACTAAAAAATACAGAAATAACTTTAAAATAGGATTATCATTAAAAGCTAAGTTTGTAGCTCATTATATAACAATATAATATGATTGACTTGTCATAAAAAAAATGGGGATATGGCATCAATTTGAGGAGGGAAAGGGGCAAGTATATACCCTTGACCCCTTTGCTTTTATGGAAAAGGGTGGCAGCTAAGCATTTGCAATAAATTTACGTCTAACCTTAATGGCATCATCAACAGAAGTCATGTTTTTATTCAATTTAGTACCTGGAATATTTAAAACTCTTGTTATTTTAGTTACCTCAGCATCATTCTTTAAAGCACCGGTTTCTCTCTTTTTAGTTATTAAAGCTTTTTCCTTGGGCTCTAATTCTCTGACAGGCTGTTTTAAAAATGCGCATGATTTCTTATATAATTCCATGCTTGGAAAAGGTATGGGATGTTCCTCACATTTCACATAAAAAACATCTGCTCCAAAACCAGTAACTTTGTTCACATTTTCTTCTTGATACGAAGATAAATGCATATTTAAATACTCTTCGAGCGAGTTTTGCTGACTAGGGTATTCCATTAATATAGTCACAATATCATGATGCCCATTAATAAACGCACCAATAATTGGATCGCCATCACTAGATGGTTTAGCTAGTTCTTCAGCCATTTTGGCACATTCAACAAGTGATTTAACAACATTGGTATGTCCAGCTGTAGCGGCACCACTTAATGCCGAGTTATTCATAGCGCAAACATTTTGTGAGACCTGTGGGAATTTTAATAGTTCAATTACTATATTATAATGGCCTCCTGAAGTTGCTTCTCTAAGTGGCGTATTATCTATAAGGGAAATGTTATCTTTAACTTCCTGAATTTTTATTAATTCAAAAAATAAATCGAACAGACCTAGGCGACACGAATGCTTAAAGGCAATTAAATAGG
>CAYXVT010000191.1:3873-6932 GCA_964468105.1 Uncultured Candidatus Berkiella sp.
TTACTGCCTAAAGCTCCCATAATTGATTCAATTGACTTTTTTTCATTAAGACATTCTACAATCAGCGTTTCAACGCCCATTCGCTTTTTGTGGTCTTTATAGAAGAGATTAAAAACTGTCATAACTGGTACCTTTTGTTAATTATTTATTTCTAAATTGTGTATATCCACATTTTGTGACGAACATTATAGCAGGGAGTATAGCTAGTTCATTAAAAATTGGAAATATTTGCGGGGTAGGCCTGCGTAGCATCCATTCTATAGAGTATCGACATTTGGAATTGCTCGCATAGAAGGAAGCGGCGCAGGAATTTTCATTTAATTTTTACACCGCTTCCGCGGTTAAGAAGAGGAGATGGGTGATGCATTTATCAACGGAGCTGCTGTTTCTTAATAAAGCCGATAAAATCTTGCGTTTGACTAACCGCTTCATCTTCTGGTGCACAACATGTTGAATCCTGTGCTAGCCATTTTCTTACATAGCTCGCAAAGTATCCCGGTTGTTTTTTTTGCGGGTCATTCAAACTGGGTTCGCTAAAATCAAAGGATGTTGTATCTGAAAAGCCAATTTTTTTATAAAAACTTTGGGCAGGATGGTTAGCTTTACGCGTATATAATTCAATACCAGTGTTTTTAGGAAAATGCTTTCTGACTTCTTCAAACAGCATGCCACCTAGACCTTGGCGTTGGAAAGAGGGAGACATGGTTACCCAACGCATATAAATACGTCCAGATTTATAATTTAGCTCACACGAAATAAATGCAATTGGCTGGTCCTGAAAGCGTGCAACAAGATAATGAATGCGTGTTCGGGATTGCCAATCTTGCTTTAGGATTTTATTTCTTTCAATTATATATTCTTCTTTAAACTAAAGACGAAGTGCCGTTAGCTTAATTAAATATTGTTTTATTGCTGTGATGTCTGTTTTTTTCTCTGGAAAATGGGCATTCAATGCTTCTATTTGATCTGACAAGGCGGCTTTTTCGGGTATTAGTGTTGAATTGACATGAGACAAAAGGGGCGCAAGGGGATTAAAAATATTATGCTGTAATAGTTTAGTATTACCCAGACATGCTTGTGAATAGGCCGAACTCCATATTTCTTCTGCTTCATGTAAAATAGACTGAGGAATGGATAGCTGTGCCAAGTCACTATCTTTATAGGCATTAAAATAAGCAGCTATAAAGTTACGTTCAATATAATACCAATCTCGTTCACTTGCAGCATTCCATTCATACGTCAAAAAATTTGAAAAGGACTTCATTTTGTGCTCCATAGATAATTTTGTTGCAGATTGTATCATGCAATTGTTGATGTGACGTATAGGACTGTATGGAATTAAATAGCTTATTAATTGACTTGGGCTGTGCAAGATTGGTTGACATTTTTTATCAAGTAATCTAGTCTTTTACCACTTCGCAAGAATTTCGCTGCTGATTTCTTGCTCTAATAGAATCCGTTCTTTAAGGACGGCGATCTTTATTTGAGCTTGAATGAGGTAGCCATGAGTGCCCCTTCTTTAAAACGATTAAATAGTGCTTTATCTAAATTTGGTCTAAAAATTGATCATGTATCTGATATTTATAGAATTTACCGCGAAGGGAATACAGATTCCTGTTTAGCTGAGGTTCTAATCCCCGCTGGCTTTCCTCTAGAAAGAAAAGCGGTTCAGCAATTGATTTCTTTTGCGACCACTACCCATCCTAATGGAGGGGAGGTAAGTGCTGCGTTTGCTACGCCCGATTTCCATACGGGATCTGTTGTTCCCGTTGGTGCCGTCGTGGCAACAACAAAAAATATGATTATTCCTCAAGCGATAGGCACAGATATCCACTGCGGTATGCGCTTACATACCTGTGATGTCTCTTATGAGGAATTTGCAAAGAACCGTGACCAAATAGTTGAGAAATTAAAAGGAGATTTATTACTCGGCACCCGAGATATTCCAATGAGGGTGAGTGGGTTTCAAGCATTATTCCAAAATGGATTATTAGGGTGGCTAGAGGAGACGATAGCTAATCCCTTAGGGCAATTGAAATCGACTAACTTTGACCAAATTCTATCTGAGATTGAAAGGGTTTATTCCTGTGGAGGAGAAGCTGGTGACTCTAAATGGGCGCCCGCGTATCTTATCGATCAGAATAGAGAAGTTATCAGAGATAGCTATCTTGCCACACTTGGTGGGGGTAACCATTTCATTGAGATCCAGCTGGTTGAAAAGATCTTCGATCGTAAACTGGCATTCCAATGGGGAATAAAAGAACAACAATTGGCGGTGATGATTCACACTGGCTCACGTTCAATGGGTAGCTATGTTGGTAATCTTTGGAAAGATAAAGCCAAAGCATTATGGCCACAAGGCATTAAACATCCAACTTCAGGCATTTACCCAGTGTATGGTGAGCAAGCCTTAAACTATTTAACTGCAATGAATACCGCTTCAAATTATGCCAATTTGAATCGGTTGTTACTTGCGGAAATGGTTCGCTTAAGAATGCGTGAAGTCTTCAATAACAATTTGGAGATGCCACTTGTATATGATGCCCCTCATAATACCATCACTGTTGAGGATGATCTTTTTGTACATCGAAAAGGAGCAACTCCCGCGTTTTTGGGTCAACCCGTGTTGATCCCAGGATCGATGGGACAAGCTTCGTACTTAATGGTTGGATTGGGGAATAAAAGTACTTTGCAATCAGCTTCCCATGGCGCAGGGAGAGCGCTTTCTAGAGGAGAAATGTTTAATAAACATAAGAAAGGAATGGATATTGGTTTGAGTTGCGTCGATTGTATAACCCTCAAAGAAGAACGACGTATAGAAGAAGCGCCATTCGCTTATAAGACAATCGATGATGTCATTAAAGTACAAGTCGATCACAAGATTGTAAGCCCTGTGGCAAAACTGAAACCAATATTAACTTTTAAAGGATAGTTATTTCGGGGTCAGACCCCTAAGCTGGTCAACTCAGGGGTCAGACCCCTAATCTGGCCAACTCAGGGGTCTGACCCTGATAGATCCCCATAACTTTTAGGCATACTGAGCCTCCTTTAGGAGGCTC
>CAYXVT010000192.1:0-6902 GCA_964468105.1 Uncultured Candidatus Berkiella sp.
CAAAAGCGCTCAGATGCTTTGCGAGAAAATCTCAAAGAAGCGCTTAAGACAGTAGAGGATAAAATAGGCAATAAAGAAAAAAGCCTTAATGAGAAGAAACAATTTACTAAGTTATTTTTATCGCCTGATGCTTTAGCTGATCCTAAGAAACAAACAAAGGATCTTTTAGATAAAAAGTTTGATAAGATTCTCGATCGAGCAGAGCTTGAACAACAATTAAAATTAAAGAAAATTGAAAAGAAGAAGAAAGTTAAGAATATATTATTAGGATTAGCTGGTTTGGGAATTGCGATAGCAGCGTGTATCCCACCGTTACAAGCAGTGCTTGCTGGAGCAGTGCTTGCAGTAGGTGTGGTAACGGGTATCAATGCAATTTATGATTTTAAGCAAAAGAGAAATCAACAAAGCAAAGGCAAAGCTGAAATAACACAACTAACACACGAGCATGACAGGAATGTTGAGAGACGTTCAGTTGAACTTGATAAACTTCGTAGCCTTATTGAAGCTGATCCTGGTCAAAGTCTCGATCACTCAAAAGAACACACAAAGCCTGGACATAATACACCAGTACTTCCAGCTCGTGAAAGAGCGAGTACTGTCTCTGCTTCTTCTCCAGAGACGTCTGCTAAAGTAGTTCCCATAACATCTGCTCGTAAAAGAGGTAACACACTTTAAGATTTGCGGAGTCGATATGACAATGCTTCAGTCTGATAAAAAAGAAAAGATTCGTTATGGGTTTAAAAAATTTATTTTATATCTTTTGATTGCACTTCCAGCCTGCAATATCCCCATTCCTTGGTTAGGTCTTATATTTGGATTGCCTGCAGTTGTTTTAACGGCATTGTTCTTAGCGATTTACGATGGGCTCCATGTGGATCTGCAGCGTATACCTCCTGTTTTCACCCATGCGATGTGGTTGCTATGGGCAGTTGAGATAGCAATTATAGTGACGTGTATTATCCTTTTCTATGTATTATTCGGTAAGTAATGCGTTCTCTAGTGTGGTTTCTAAACCAAGCTTCTTAATGATACAAATTCTTTCATCGATAGTAAAATTGTTAACTACGCCAAGCCAAGCATAAGCAAATTTCTCTGGTTGTGTCTTCTTGATATCCCCTAAAAAGAATATTTTATCATTGAGATCCATATGTGGGAAAAGATGTTCCATCATTTGAATCATTTGTAAGGATGTCATGTGTTCATAAGTTTTAGCTTCAACACAGCTTAACTCTTCATCGGAATAGTATTTTTGTAATTCAGGCATGATAACTGTTTCTTCAATATGAATATGCCGTAAATTTTCAGCCACGAAAAAACGAAAGGAAAGATAGAATATATAACCTAATGAAAGCCGCATCTGTTCATCATCACAGTTGGTTATATTTGCAAGCCCAATCGTGAATGCTTCAAATTGTTGTTCGTGCTCTCCATGATCCTTTTCTATGCTTTGATGCGTTGTTGACCCTTTTTGGCGTAGTAACTCGTGGATGGCACTATTCTCATAAGCTGCATGGCCACTCATGAGAGCGTGCAGTAGGTTTAAGGGTTCTTTCAACGCATTAACTGCGCTAAGGGAGGTAAAATCAGTTTTAGCAAGGAGTCTTTCATATTCAGTTAGCATGAAACTGACATATTTATGTTCGCGGTAAAAGCGATAGCGCATGAATAATCCCTTTGAATTTAATGCATATACTCGTTAATGAAGTGGTTAATGAGTTCGATACCCTAAATTAGGGTCACCATTAACAATAAGTAATTTCATGCGATGGTATCAGATTTTTGTGATTTTCATAATGCTTATAATAAAAACAGCAACCGCATCTGCCGTGGATTATTATAATAAACCCAAAAACTCAAAACACCTTGCAGCCCCAGTTACACTACAGTTATCGCAGATGACAAGTAAGCATTATTTTATTAATGTGACTATCAATGGCAAAGGCCCTTTTAGATTTATGGTTGATACCGGCGCCCCTATTAGTGTCATTTCGCAAAGACTTGCGGATAGTTTGCACCTTGAGAAAAGCAAAGGCATAAAATTCACTCGAAACAATAAAAAGTTTAGTGCTAGTCTTTATAGAATACCGCAACTCAAAATGGGAAATGCTGAACTTAATGATTACGACATGATTGTCTACCCTGAGCCAACGATCATTAGTTATTTTAAAAAAGAGTTTAATGAACATATTGACGGGATATTAGGTTTTGGTGCTTTTTCGGATTATCTGATGACATTGGATTTCCCCAATAAGCGCTTTCTTTTAGAAAATAGTCATCTTAATCCAAATCATCAGAAAGTATCCTCTTTTAATATTAAAGAGAAATTACCAGTTACCTCAATTATTTTTAAAGATGGTACTAATCGTTCCATGCAATATCATTTTGTGATTGATACAGGCTCCAACGAACAATTTACTTTACCGCCCGTAGTAGATGTTTTGCCTTATAAGAAATCTAGCAGTCAGACGATTAAGAATGGAACACACTATGGTGAATATACGGCGCTTAAGGAAAAAATAGTGGCTGATGCCTATTGGGGCGATAAAAAATTTGTTAATCCTACGGTGGTTTATAATAAAGCCATTTATGATTCAAATGTGCCTTTTGGCTTGATGGGTTTACAACTGATGGATAAGTTGAAAATAACTTTTGATCAAAAAAAGAAACTTATTAGGATTGAGTAGTTCCTTTCATATCTGGGTAGGGTGGGCAAAGCGTAGCGTGCCCACCATCTGAATTAACAAAAAATCATCCCTGCAAATTATCTTCCTGCAAATGCTGATTCATCTTTGCAACAAGTTCAGCAGGGCAATCTGTTTTAAGCTTATTAACAACAGCTGCCATTTTTAAAGATTCATCGCTGCTTAGTTTTTCTGAAACAGAATCTTTAGGAATAATTTCGTGATAATAAAATTTATAAACATTTTGCATTGATTGTACGCATTCATCAGATAATTCATCTGCTTGCAGGCTCGTAGCTACCATTATCAATGCGATTAAGCTCCATTGCTTCATATTATTTCCCTTTTGATGAACACCAAAAAAATGACGAATTAATTAAGCCAGTAATCTATTTTTAAATCAAGACTTGATTGTTCGATATAAATTTACGACATGAAGAGTTACTGTAAAAGGGTATAATCAGTTTTCTAAATTCCTACATATTACAAATAGGTAGTCATATATGAAACCTGGTCCTACACTCCCTGTAAAAGCCAAAGAAGAGATTTATAGAGAAATTGATGAGATATTAAAGAACCCAAACTCAGGTGGTGCCGCTCTAGATGCTTATAGAGATGATCTGCCTGGTTATAATCAATGGAAGCAAAAGCAATTTGGGGTAGCTAAGACTAATGGCACGCCAATACTATTTTCTTCTCAGTTGCCCAGACCTTCTGATATACCAGCCTCAGCAGCTTTGTCTCCAGGAAAATTCCAGCAGCTAAAAGAGACGTCGGTCCAGAAGGCAGCAGAAAGGGAAGCTGCTAAAGAAAATAATGATAAAAAGCGATGCTGTAACTTGTTATAAAGTAAGCTTATAAACTTATTTGTGGGGCTCTGGCCCCTTTTTTTATGCCTCTTCACCTGAAGGCAATAGTTTGACCTTTATTGCCAGTCTCAAAGCATATATCATATGGTAGATATTTGACTTTATGTTCTTTAACCCTTTAACACGCGTGTAATACAACCATGTTTAGTCTATTTTCTCAGAATGCAAAATCTGTTGTGGCTTGCCTATTATTGCTATGCACTTTTTGCACGGGCATGTTGCATGCGGAAGAGGGCCCCAAACCGCCAGCTCCTCCGATGAAAGATGAAACCGAGTACTTTGCTACGGTGAATGAAACGGGCGGTTACATCAACCAACAATTGCATCATGAATTTTGGGAACTCATGAAGCAAAAATATGATGAACAACAAAGAAACAAAATAGTCAGCGATATACAAAATACATTAGACGTTTTAAAAGAATTTCAAGCACAAACCTGGAAAACCGCAAAAGAGAGCTATTTCTCGAAAAAGGTCGAAAAAGATAAAGAGTATTTTTCGTTAAAAGAACGTCTTGAAAAACATCAATCACAGTATTTTACACCTAGCACTATTGTTGAAAACTCTGAAAAAATTATTAATGCTTCTGCAACGCGTAGCGCTTTGGATTTAGGCGCTGGGAAATTTTATATTACCCCAGAATTGATTGAAGAAAATATGATTGGGATTAAAGGCAGTTATGAACGTTTAAAAATGCTGCTTACTCCTACCTGGAAGGATGATTATAAAGAATATTCACTTCCCAAGATTAATGTATCACTTTTGTCGCTGTATTCCCCGGATGAATATCATGAACTTATTCAGCATGGTGATGAGTCTATCGACATTCATATTGCTCAGATTTGTGTTGATAAAAATGCCATTTATGAAATTGGCTCAGTTGATTATCAACAAGGCGATAAGAAATTTGTGAACTTCACGCCTGAAGAAAGAGAAATCTATATTCAAGAGTTTGTGAGAGAGCAGTTTGCAAGCTATAAAATTGCTGAACCATTATTAAGCAAAGGTTCATGGCGGGGATATGAATTTTCAAAAGGGATCGCCTCTTTAGATAACTATAATATTGTTATCATGAGCCTTTTTGTGGACACAAAAGCTTTTTATATCAAATACATTACTAACGGAAATCTTTCTGTAGCTGGTGCAGATTTTAATGATTTCACCAAGCGGATCCAGATATTAGAGGCTCCTAAAAGCCCCGTTGACGTTGGGGTTAAGTCATAAAGGCGAAAACACCAAACCCCAATAAAATCATGCCACTAAACCTATTAATCCATATTAGTATTCGTTCATTTAATTTATGACGAATGGCACTTACACTCAAACTGAGTATAAACCACCATAACAATGAACCTAAAAAAACACCTAGCACAACGAGCAATGCTTCCTTGTAATTAGCACCAGGTTCAACAATGCCAAGACTAGCATAGATGGCAAGAAATGAAATAATGGTAGCAGGATTAGTGATGGTGAGTAAAAAAGTTGATAAAAAGTCTCGCCATAGAGAATTGGCTGTGTCAGTAATTTGATTGGTTTTCGTAGTAGAAAAAAAGGTTTTGGCGCCAAGATAAATTAAAAAGGCGCCACCAATCAAATGGACCAGGGTTTTTTGTGACATCAAGAATTGCGATACTGAAACTAACCCAAAGCCTGCGACACACCCATAGAAAGCATCAGCTAAAGCTGCGCCAAGACCTGAGGTGAGACCTGCTAATCTGCCAGAAGAAAGAGTTCTGTTAATGCAAAGGATCCCAATTGGCCCAACAGGGGCGGCAATTGAAAAACCAATGAGAAGACCTTTAAGGAATAAGTTGATTAGCATATGGTATGAATTTTAAGAATTGAAAAAATATTATATCACCATCTCTCCTTTTTATTCAAAGGGAGAGATGGAGCAATGGTGCAATATTAGAGAGTGATATTTTCGATTGCTGCAATCAATGCTGCTTTTTTGGTGTCGCTATCAGCATCTTTCATAGCATCGCTCAGCAAGATTTGTTTGAATATTTTGTTAATTTCAAACATTTGTTCCATGGAGCAAACTTCAAGGAAATCTAAAGTGGCCATTTGGCAACTGTTATCACCACAACCTGCTGAGACCAAAACACATTCTTCAATGTTTAAAGACTTCATTATTTTTCTTCTCCTTAAGATGACATTATGTGAACCTCCCCTATTGTATAGAAATTATTAATCCTGTACAGCATTTAGTTCTCAAACATATTTTGAACTTTGAGTTCACAATTCTCATGTTTTGTTTGATCCAACCTTACATTACGTTTAAGATGACTTTTTTGCGGGATTAGCAAAAAGACTGGAATATACACGAAATTTGAGAATAAGGATTGTTGCTTGATTTTGCCACACGAAGACGTCATTCAGACGAATCTTAAAAATACCCAATTTGATAAAAACTTAAGCCAGCTAAGCCAAAAATACTTAAAAAGTGTTTATAGTAGCTATATGCTTTTTTCATTTGAAAACCTGCAAACCAAAGAAAGATTAGTTTTTAATACTGATCCCCGCTGGTATCAAACTTTTATCGACAAAAAATTAATTGATGATTGTCCTTTGTATGCAGCTACAACATATGGTAACAAGCATTCAAGCCAGGGAACCTCTTTTTATTTATGGAATCATATAATACCAGAAGGGGCAAAGCAGAAGCGGGTGGTTGGTTTACGTAAAGAACATGATATAGGAAATGGGCTCTCATTTTCGCGTCAAACAAAGCAATATCAAATTATTCTAGCTTTGGGAGCAAGTATCAAAGATCACGAACTTGAGTCAAAATATAAAGATGTTTGGCCTACGATCATTACTTTATTTACGCAAGCAAGTAATCTTTGTTTCAAACATTCTAATCAATTTTCAAATGTTTAAAATGGTTTTCGATGCCAGATGATTGGGGCAATCCAATTAACTTTAACATTTTCAATGGACGGTTCATTGGCAGTTGTTTGATCGTTAATGCAAGACAAGGTAAAAGTTTTCATTCTTTTACCAGCATTTAATTGGCGGACCGTGATGTCGTTTGTGATTGTTTCGATGATGCAGTAAGAGTTTAGGAATTTATTGATATCTTTTAAATATTGTTTTATCCCACCCACGATATCGCCTTTGCTATAGAAAGGTTCCAGTCCATCATCTGTAATCATGAAAACAACAGCGTTTAAATTATTTTCCTCAAAAGCCTTTATCTCATTTTGGATGGCAAGATGTTGTCCCCAAAGGCTATTGTTCTTTTTCTTTGTGCTGGATTTAACAAGTTTGGAGTCAATAAAATGTGGCCCTACACCTGTTCCTTTCATTAACCACTCAACTGAACAAGCAACGCCTTCTTTTTGTAAGGC
>CAYXVT010000193.1:0-3214 GCA_964468105.1 Uncultured Candidatus Berkiella sp.
GATCATCCGCTAATCCCAACGCTTTGAGACTAGGAACGCGAATAACGGCAAATAAAATAATGTCGTAGACATCAACAAAATAACCTAAAGAAGAAACAATCACCGCCAACCATAATTTCCTTTGTTGTATTAATTGTGTCATTTTTTATTCTATCCTTGTCTTTGACGAAGCTTTTGAATGATTGCTTGTGTTGCTGGCAAAATATGATGCCAACGATTAAAACCTAGCGCCGCTTGCTCGACAAGCATTCCAATGCCATCCACCGTCTGAATAGCGCCATGTGTTGTTGCCCATTGTTGAAAAACTGTATCTTGATTTTGACGGTAAGCTAAATCCATCGCAATAGTGCCTTTGATCCATTTTGGTGCGATTTGAGGGAGAGCATCTTGCAAACTCATTGAAGTGGCATTAATAACCAAATCAAATGGTGCCTGATTTGCGTTATCGAAAGTAATATAAGAATAGGCACTGACATTTGATGTACATAAACTTTGGGCTTTTTCTAGCGTGCGGTTAACTATCACAATAGCTTGAACTTCCTGAGCTAGTATGGGTTTTAATATGCCTCTTGCAGCCCCGCCGGCTCCTAATATTAATATCCTTTTTCCTTTAAGATCAAAACCAAGATTATGGGTAAGATCTCGTATAAAGCCCTCACCATCGGTGTTATCACCCCATAACAAGCCTTGGTCCCAATATAAGGTATTTACCGCTCCTGCATTTCTTGCCGCATCTGTAACATGATCGCAAAGTGCATAGGCTTCCATTTTTAAAGGGAGTGTAACGCATGCCCCCTTGCCTGCGTTTTGGGTAAATTGATTTAGTGCTGCCTTAAGCTCGCCTGCACCTGTCAGGATCCGTTCAAAAGTCAAAACAATATCGGTTTGTTTGGCGAAATCTTGGTGGATCTGGGGGGAGAGGCTATGGGCAATCGGGGACCCAAATACAGCAAATCGACTCATAATGGTCCGGACCCCTATAATTAGTTCGCTATAACGTTTAAAATGCCCCATTTTAACCACTCTGTTGGCTGATTCATAGGGACTCATAAAAGATGAAAACGACTGTGCTCTTAGGCGATCCTAGATTACCCGATCCCGTTAAAAGAGATGGACAGTTTAATCCCGAAGATCTCGAAACCATTGCCAATTTAAAGCAGACCTTAAATCACTTAAAGAAATTTGATTTTCACTTTTTAGACGACCACAAAACATTGTTTCAAACGCTAATCAACGAAAAACCCGATTTTGTCTTTAACTTATGTGATGAAGGTTTCAACAATCAAGCAACTAAAGAACTGCATGTACCTGCAATTTTAGAATTACTCGATATTCCTTATACCGGTGCCGGGCCATCTTGTCTTGCCACTTGTTATAATAAATCAACTATTCGATTGATTGCTAATCACATGAATATTCCCGTGCCAACAGAATATTATCTTGCCCCCAAGGATTCTGTCATACCGAATCCTTCATCCTATCCCGTTTTGATTAAACCTAATTTTGGAGATGGTTCTTTTGGAATCACGCGCCATTCGGTTATACAAAACCATGAAGAATTTTTTAAACAAATTGAAGTAATGAGAGAGCAATTTCCACATACCCCCTTATTAATTCAAGAGTTTTTAACCGGATCAGAATACAGTGTTGGTATCATTGGTAATCCTGGCAACTTTGAAGTGCTGCCTTTGATTGAAATTGATTTTTCAGCGCTTCCCGATGATCTCCCTAAAATCCTTTCTTATGAATCCAAATGGTTATCCGAATCTCCCTATTGGAAAAAAGTTGTTTTTAAAGAAGCAACACTTACACCACAGGAAAAAGAAACGCTAACAACTTATGCCACCGCTCTATTTGAACGCACAGAGTGTCGCGATTATGCGCGATTTGATTTTCGCTGTGATCAAAACGGTAATTTCAAATTATTGGAAGTGAATCCAAATCCTGGCCTTAATTGGTTAACCTTTGAAGATTATGCAGATGAACATTTAATAGCAAAAATATTGCATGCTGCTCTTCGCCGCTACGGTTTATAAACCTTTTTTATACAGCTTAAAGGTGATACTTCACGTATCACTCTTTGTTTGTTAATGGAACTTTTCCTCTTCTTTTTTATCTAATTGGCATAGACGAGAAAAATTTCATAGCTTACAAGGGGTTAAGTATGTGCCCAAAACTAGATAACACGCCCTATGAATGGGAAAAACAATTAGATCAAGGTGTTGAAGTTAATGAGGACTTTGAACGAGTTGCTCGCGAAGAAATAGATAAAGATTATAACGTTAACTTTAAAGGAAAAATGGCTCAGAAAATGCAAGCCATATTGGCAGCAAAAGCAAAGCTCAGCGCGAGAATCCGGGGGCTTGCAACTAAAGAAAATACAAATCCTAATCCACAAACAAATGTTTCCCCTCCCCCCCCACCACCGCTTCAAAGTGTAAAAGCCGCTCCACCACCTCCTCCACCTCCACAAGGCGGAGCAGGCGCACCACCACCTCCTCCTCCCCCAGGAAAAGGCGGGCCAGTGGTGCAAACTGAAGAACAAAAAAGAAGAGCGCAAGAAAAACAAGCGCAACAAGCAAGACAAAAACAATTAGAGGCTGCCAAGCAAAAAGCGACAGCAAATGTTGAAAAAAGTGATGAAAAACAATTAGCCGAACTCAGAAAAAAAGCTGACGCAGCGCTTAAGAAAACACAAGATGAAATCCGTGCTCTCAAAAACCAAGCATCCTATGAAAGAGGCCCAACGCTCGAAAAATTATCACGCGAACGAGAAGAGACCATAAAAAATATCGATGATGAGATCGCTAAGAGGCAAGCTGAAGTAAAACAACTTCAAGACTCTTTAAAACGTATTCAAGCTAATTCAAAGCTTACTAAAGTAAAAGAAAAATTTCAAAAAGCCTTGTCAAGCGCTGAGAAGGAATTAAAAGATCTAACCAGCCAGCGACAAACAAAACTTGATAAAATTAAAAGTGCCTTAACGTCTTATGACAAAAAACTTGCCGAGCTCGAAACAAGAGAATCCATCCAAAAAGCAGAAAAGGGCGTCTATGTCACCGCTATAGAATTCAAAAAAGAACAAAAGCTTGTCGCCAATAAAGATCCCGATGCCATTTTAAACTTAGAATTTGCTAAGAGATATCTTGAATTTGCAAAAATAGAAAATTATAGCGCTGATGAGCAAATATTAATTCGAGATTATTTCTATGAA
>CAYXVT010000193.1:3224-6822 GCA_964468105.1 Uncultured Candidatus Berkiella sp.
AAGGGGGCCAATACGCCCGATGATAATGCATTAACTTGGGACCCTAAGACTTTGCAACTTAAATTTCAAGCCGCCATTAAATTGGAAAAATTAAAACACAGTGAACTGAAAGCCATGTTGGGTAGAAAATTATTTGATGATGAAAAGAATCCGAAAAATATTGCTAAACCACCCAAAGCCTCCGGCGAAGAAGGCCCAGAGGTTGATGTTATGAGCAGCACAATAGGTGGAGGCGTTGTGGGAGGTGTGGGAGGTGTGGGAGGTGTGGGAGGTGTGGATGGCGCACCTGAGGGACCATCACTTCCAAAATATCAAGAACCAACCGGTCCACAAAAAGATCTTACCAATGATGATACCGCACTTAAGATATTAAAAAATATTTTAAGCAGCATCAGTATTGATCAAAGATATAAACATGCTGGGGATAAAAAATCTTTTGTTTCAATGTATCTTAAAAGGCAACATGGCGATAGGCCTAAGCAAATCGAACAATTGCAGGACGCCATTAATCATGCCGTTATGGCATTTGATGAATTAATGAGACTTAGAAAACACTTAGAAAAATCTAATGAATCTTTAGCACCTGATGAAGCTCAAAAATCATTGGAAAATATATTTTCTGATGTTGAAAAAACGATTGATAAAGTCGAAAAACAAATGGAAGCCAGTGGCCACAAGAAAAAGGGAACCTCCAGAATGGAAAATGTAATCAATCAATTACGTGATGAGATGGGTAAAATGAAACATGCTGTTGGCATGGAACAGCCAAAAGTGAAAGAGACAAAGCAAAGCAAACTTAACTAAAATGTGTTGAATAGTTCGCTTGTATTTTGCGTGTATATAAAGCAATATCTAAATTGAATTGTTGTCTTTATTTCTTTAATATTCATCCTAATAACTAATGGAAAATAAAAATGGATTTACGATCGCTGAAAGGACCTTTGCTTACCCCTTTAGTGCTAGCCTCATTAATTTTTAACACAAACATTGTTAATGCTGACGATAACGGACCTAGAGCGTTACCTGGCACAGCGTCTATGGCAGATAACTCTCCGACAACCATCCATACTGTTTTAGCTTCAGCGGCGCAAAAATTCAAAAGACCTAAGATAAAAATCCAGGAAGCCAACTCTGCGGTTGAAAACCCTCAGCAACTTGACAGTCCTCTAGTCTCAATACCTGCGACAAGTAGCTTTGGCACGCGAATGAATGAAGTCATTGCCCAAAATGGTGGCCGCTCAAATGATCCACTTTTTGCGTGTGATGCCGATGATTATTTCTGTCTCAGCGGATTATTAGATCTAGATGGTAAATATTTTGATCGCAAAGGTAATGCAGGAACTTTAACAGCATTTGCTCCTGGCTTCGCAAGCAGTCAGACCGGGGTCGGATTAAGGCCCGTATTTGGTTACCCAATACGAACTTTCACAGGCAGTATGAATAATGCTAATTTGTTTGTCGATCTGAAAATTCCTGCGTTAATGAAAATCCATACTAATCTGGCTTATGTGAATGGTTCAACTGCAGTGGTTGCCTATCAAGCCGAATGGGCTGCTGATTATGGCAGCGTTTATAGACTACCTGCGGCACTGAAAGTGGATGAGCTCTACTTATCAATTGCCAATGCAGATGTGTTACCTATTTATTTTAAAGTAGGCCGAATGTATTCTGAGTTTGGTGATTATGACCCCAATGGCTATGGTATTAGCACCATTGTCCCCAGCTTGACCCAACTGATGACGCAAAACCGTACCGGCGCAGGACAACTTGGTATCATTATGCCTTATGGCTTTTATGCTTCAGGGTCGATCTCTTATGCCGAACAATCTATAGGACGTGTTGTTGATCCTACTGGTTTTAATCCTCATAGAATGAATTTCAGCGGTAAGCTTGGCTTGCGAAATACATTTTATGGTGTTGCGACCAATATTAACATCAGCGCTATAGATGATATTCGCGACGTGGATTATATCAGCGATACAATACAGCAACTTAATTTCCAGCAATTAGGCTATACTATCGCTCCTTTGTATGTGTACGCTACGAAAAAGAAAGGCGGAGCCGCTTTTCATGCTGATTTTTATATGTGTCCTTTTGGCCTTTCTTTTGAAGGCGCCACAACCTTTGGTAAGATGAGCCCCAGAACATTTAATCCCTCCTTCGGCTGGGATAGTCATCTTTATACGGCAGGTGTTGAAGGTAAAGTGGACTTTAAAACCTTTGATCATGATTCCAATTTCAAACTGGGATATCAAATTGCCAGACATACCCAAATAATCGAAACTAATAATGGAGCAGTTACCCCAGCTAATCCAAATAGGGTTCATAACATTCTTCCCGAACACCGTTGGCAGGTAACGTATGATGTTAATCTGATCCAACATCTTAACCTGGGTATCACTTGGGTTCGAGATCATGACTTTGATATTCCCCATAACGGAATTGCTGTCAATTCTAACGAAGTTGTAGCAAGGTTAGATGTTGAATTCTAAAATTTGGCATTATGGAATATCCTTTCTACTGCTATTGATAAGCATCTCGTCTTTTGCAACGCCGCCGACTCCCGAAGGGAAGTGGGCGGCGCGATCTCCCACCTTAGGCGACAAGCCTATTGGCATCGTAAAAATTTCCATTGTTAAAGATCGCTTGTATGGTGAACTCATCGAAGTGTTGCCACTGAATGGATCGTTAGAAAAATTTTGCAAACGATCAAAACGTGATCTCCAAGTGGGTCCGTTAATGATGTGTGACTACCATGAATCAGACTCTAAATGGATTGGCGGTCATATTTATGAATCGAGCACCGGCAAGGTTTATAGCAGCGAACTTAAATTATCACCCGACGGTAATGAGCTCTACGTCACCGGAGAATCCGGACTGTTTTCGCAAACGGTTACTTGGTCTCGTGTGAAATAGCAACAAACCCTTTCATTTCTTTTTCCAAAAGCAAATTTTGAAATCGTAACTACACTGAAAGAAATACTCTATGTGTTGTCACGATTTAGTTTGCAAACTGATGGGAAAATGCGATGAAACGAAAACCATTATTAAGTCTAGTTCGAGCACCTCTCGTATTAGCCTTGCTTAGCATGCAAGCTAACAACTTACATGCGGAAGCCGTCCTAAAACCACTTCCTGGCACTACTGCTAGCGTTAAACCACTTCCAGGTTCTGGCGTAACCCTAAAACAACTTCCCGGTTCTCAGGGTTCAGCTAAATCCGAAAACAAGGCAGTAGAGGCAAAGCAAGAAACAGCTAAAGCTGAAGAAGCACCAACAAAAGCAGCTACTACTGAAGAAGCACCAGCACCTTTAGCGGCTCCATCATCTGACAATCAATCTTTAGCAAAACTCATGGATGCCGTTATTGCTCAAAATGGTGGCTCATCGAATGATCCGCTTTTCCCCTGTGGCGATAATGATAAATTTTGTTTTAGTGGCTTATTAGATTTAGAAGGTCGCTATTATGATCATGTAGGTAATCCCGGTTTTGCCGTAGAAGGTCCGGTTGATCAAAGTACTTTTGGTGGTGCTGGCGTTAGACCTTTATTTGGTCCATCACGCAGATCTATAGACGGCAGTATTAATAATGCCAATGC
>CAYXVT010000194.1:0-6815 GCA_964468105.1 Uncultured Candidatus Berkiella sp.
AAACAATGGGTTGAGTTGGAACGGTGTCTTGATTGTTCATGGCAATAGAACCCCTAGAAAAATGACTCTTCTGGTAGTTGTTTCGGCCAAATTTATCAAGTCTTGATCAGTTTCTTATTAAACTGGAAGAATTGCCACCTAAATAAGAGTTAGTTTACGATATTATCTTTATTGGAGCATTTTAGGAACGATACAAGTTTGATAAAATAGGGCCTCTTTCTGCACGATTCTAAAGGTTTGAACTATGCAAGCAACAGGTCCCGTCGCAAGCGATCCCCAAATAGTTGTACTTGAAAAGGATTATATTTTCCCTTCAGTTGAATTGATTTATGACCTGTTAGGCTATCTTAAGCTACCGCCTGAAACGACCAAAGAGCGTTTTGAAAGTCTATTAGCATTAATAACTGATGAAAAAAATATTTCACAATCATCAAGAACATTAGTTTATGGGAATGAAGATACCGATTTGAAAAATAATATAGGTGCCATTCTTTCACAAGTAAAGACAGAAATTCGTGGTGGCATTTATCAAGCACTCTATATTTTATTGCATCAATATTATCTTAATAAAAGTCCTGACGATCCAGCGGATGCTAGAAAAAATGCTGAAATTGCAGAGAAGAGTGTAACACATCATTACACACGAGATGAATTATTTGAAGGAACCGTGATACTTTTCGGTACTATTACAAAGCGATTAAGCAATCTTGGCCCTGATCTTAGTATGGATCTACTCCAAAAACTTGTCGTTAACTCTATAAACAATTCAAAAGAAATAGTTCTAAATCCTCCTCCAAAAGAAATAGCAAAAGTGGTTGTACTTAAAGCCCCACGTACTTTTTTGCCAAAATTCGATAGTGATGAACATCGCAGGGAAGCTCAAATAGCTAGAGATGAAGCATTTGTAGAGGACCTAATTAGAAAAGAGCAAGAAGAAGCAGATAGACTGTTTGCACTTGAATTACAAAATGGTTCAAATAATGAAGAGGAAGAGTTCGAAGAAGATGCAGCTGAACGTGGTCCAGGTCCAGGGTTGGATCAGGATGAAGATGAGCAACCAGATCAAGATGATGATGAAGAACTAGAGGACGATCATAGCAGTAGGCATTCAGCTGCTGCGAGAACCAGACCTAGATATTAAATATGATGTCTAATGGATGCCGCGGACAAGCCGCGGCACGTAGGAAGGGGAGAATTAAGACAACTTCTTCTTCAGCAAATCATTCACTTGCGCAGGATTCGCTTTACCTTTGGTTTCCTTCATCACTTGGCCCACTAAGAAACCAAAGACTTTATCTTTACCGGAACGATATTCAGCCACTTGATCGGCATTAACAGCAAGACCTTCACCAATCCCTTTTTCGATCGCACCAAAATCAGTGACTTGTTTTAAGCATTGTTTTTCAATGATTTCATCAGCTGAATTGCCAGACGTCCACATCGATTCAAACACGGTCTTAGCAATTTTGCCAGAAATGGTGTTATCAATGATTCGATTCATTAACTGCCCCAATTGCTCTGCACTCACAGGACTCTTGGCAAGCTCTAAACCGGCTTTATTCAATGCACCTAACAGATCGCCCATAACCCAGTTAGCGGCCAATTTAGGATCTTGTTTGTTAGTCGTTTTCACAACCGTTTCATAATAAGCGGCCAAATCTCTGTCGGCAGTTAACACGCCCGCATCATAAGCTTTTAAGCCATATTCATCGACAAGGCGTTGTTTCTTTTGTGCTGGTAATTCAGGTAATGTTTTCTTAACATCATTAATAAAAGCATCATCAATTACCACAGGAAGCAGATCAGGATCGGGGAAGTAGCGATAGTCGTTTGCTTCTTCTTTATCTCGCATTGGGCGGTTACGTTGTTTCACCGGATCCCATAACATGGTTTGTTGAATGATTTTGCCGCCACCTTCAATCACTTCAATTTGTCTTTGAATTTCGTAATTGATAGCTTGCTCAACAAAACGAAAGGAGTTGATATTCTTGGTTTCAGTTCGCGTACCCAATTTGGATTCACCCATGGGTCGCACAGAAACGTTGGCATCGCAGCGGAATGATCCTTCTTGCATGTTGCCATCACAGATATCTAAATAAACCACTAATGAATGGAGTGTTTTCAGATAGGCAACCGCTTCAACAGCAGAGCGCATATCGGGTTCTGACACAATTTCTAATAAAGGGGTGCCGGCGCGATTTAAATCGATACCGGTTTGATGGTGAAATTCTTCATGCAAAGATTTCCCCGCATCTTCTTCTAAATGTGCACGAGTGATCCCAATTCGTTTGCTTTGGTTTTCACCAAATTCAATATCCAAATAGCCATTATGAACGATAGGCAATTCGAATTGACTGATTTGATAACCTTTCGGTAAATCAGGGTAGAAATAATTTTTTCTAGCAAAAACAGAACGATGCGCAATTTGGCTGTTGGTGGCAAGCCCAAGCAATGCAGCCATTCGTACCACTTCTTTATTTAACACCGGTAGAACGCCCGGGAATCCCAGATCGACCGCGCAAGCTTGGGTATTAGGTGGCGCACCAAATTCGGTTGAGGCACCTGAGAATATTTTTGTTCGCGTTTTAAGTTGCGCGTGAACTTCTAAACCTATTACGACTTCCCATTGCATGGGGTGTTCTCCTTTAAGCACAAGACTTTGGAATTTGTTTGTGCCAATCTGTTTCTTGTTGATACATATGCGCAGCATTGAGCAAAGCACTTTCATCAAAATGTTTACCGGTTAATTGAATGCCTATGGGTAAATCATTTACAAATCCTGCCGGAATACTTAAACCAGGTAATCCCGCCAAATTAGTCGCAATGGTGTAGATATCGGATAGATACATACTCACCGGATCATTTGTTTTTTCACCAATTTTAAACGCAGGTGTTGGGGTGGTTGGCCCAATCAGCAGATCGACTTGTTCAAAGGCGCGTTTAAAATCATCGGCAATTAATTTTCGGACTTTTTGTGCTTTCAAATAGTAAGCATCATAGTAACCAGATGAGAGTGCATAAGTACCAACCATGATGCGACGTTTAACTTCATCGCCAAAGCCTTCGCTACGTGAACGTTTATATAAATCTTCTAAATCGCGAGGGTTTTCGCAGCGATGGCCAAATCGCACGCCATCAAAGCGTGACAAATTAGAAGAGCATTCAGCAGAGGCTACTACATAATAAACAGAAATAGATAAGGGGCTTGATGGCAGTGACACTTCTTTGATGCGAGCGCCAAGTTTTTCAAAAACGCCAATCGCTTCTTGTATGCGCGCTTGAACGGTTTTGTCTAAGCCATTTTCAAAATATTCTTTGGGAACACCGATGGTTTTGCCAGCAAGTGACTCATTCAGTGTTTTGGTGTAATCCGGCACAGGGGTGTCAACGCTGGTTGAGTCAAGAGGATCAAATCCAGACATTGCATTGAGTAACATCGCTGCGTCTTGGGCCGTTTGTGCAAAAGGACCACCTTGATCGAGGCTTGAAGCAAAGGCAATCATGCCATAACGTGAAATGCGACCATAAGTTGGTTTTAAACCTGTAATACCGCAAAGTGCTGCTGGTTGCCGTATTGATCCACCGGTATCAGTGCCGGTTGAACAGGGCGCTAAACGAGCCGCTACTGCTGCTGCTGAGCCACCGGATGATCCACCTGGTACGGTTTGAATATCCCAGGGATTACGAACGGGGCCATAAAAACTACTTTCATTTGACGAACCCATGGCAAATTCATCCATGTTGGTTTTACCCAACATCACCATCCCAGCTTTATCGAGCTGAGTGACCATAGTTGAATTATAAGGCGCAATAAAATTATCCAGCATTTTAGAGCCGCAGCTGGTTTTGACGCCCTTTGTGCAAAAGATATCTTTATGCGCAATGGGGACGCCTGTTAATGGGCCGACATTGCCTTGTTTGCGTTGTTCGTCGCAAGTTTTTGCTTTTTCTAATGCACTTTGCGAGGTAACGGTGATAAAGCTGTTATAAGTTTTGTCTAATCGAGCGATGCGATCCAGATAGGCTTGCGTGACTTCAACGCTTGAAAAGGTTTTTTTTGCCAGACCTTCTGAAAGTTCTGCCAATGTCATGTTATGAATGTTTGTCATGAGAAATTAACCTTCAATCACTTTTGGAACAAGGTAGAGACCTGCCTCAGTTTCGGGCGCAATAGACTGAAACAGTTCACGCTCATTGGTTTCTGTGACCACATCTTCTCGCATTCTTTGGGTCAAATGCTCCATTGGATGGGCCATTGGAACGATGTTATCTGTTTGTGCTTCGTTTAGCTTATCAACCAAACTCATTATGTTTGAAAGTTTGCTTGCATATAGCGGGATCTGCTCTTCAGCCAGCGTCAATCTTGCGAGATGCGCAATTTTTTCGACTTCGTTGCGATCTAAAGGCATAATAACTCCCTTAAGATGAATACTAAGTTAAACCACTAAGGCTATAATAAAATAGGTGAGGGCCTTAATGTACCATAGCTATTGCCTTGCCCAAAATGTGGACGATGTTATAAAGTTAAAGTAAGTGGCACGTAGGAAGAAACCCAATGCTTAAGTCAATTCGCGGTCTTTTTTCAAGCGATATCTCAATCGATCTTGGTACAGCTAATACCCTAATTTATGTTCGGGGCCAAGGGATTGTTTTAAATGAACCCTCTGTGGTCGCTATTCGACAAGAAAGAGGTTCAAGTGGCCATAAGCAAGTGGCTGCAGTTGGTATTGAAGCCAAGCGCATGTTGGGACGCACACCTGAAAATATGGTTGCGGTTCGCCCCCTCAAAGAAGGGGTTATTGCAGATTTTCATATGACAGAAGTCATGTTGCAGCATTTTATTCATAAAGTTCTCCCCTCGAGGTTATTCCGTCCAAGCCCTCGCGTGTTGGTATGCGTTCCTTGTGGTTCAACCCAAGTGGAAAGACGCGCTATTCGTGAATCAGCAATTGGTGCTGGCGCCAGAGAAGTTTATTTAATTGAAGAACCGATGGCTGCGGCTTTAGGCGCAGGTCTACCTGTTCATGATGCAACCGGTTCGATGGTTGTTGATATAGGTGGTGGTACCACGGAAGTGGCCATTATTTCACTTAACGGCATTGTTTATTCTTCATCGGTTAGAATTGGTGGCGATCGTTTTGACGAAGCTATTATCAATTACGTTCGTCGCAATTATGGATGTCTGATCGGCGAAACGACGGCTGAAAGAATCAAAACAGAAATCGGAACAGCTTATCCTGCTAATGAAGTTTTAGAAATTGAAGTTCGTGGCAGAAATGTTGCTGAAGGTATCCCTCGTGGTTTTACCCTTAACAGCAATGAAATTTTAGAAGCCTTACAAGAACCGCTATCTGCTGTTGTTGGCGCGGTACGAGTTGCCTTAGAGCAAGCGCCGCCAGAATTGTCCGGCGATATCGCAGAGCGTGGATTGGTGCTAACCGGTGGTGGCGCATTGTTACGACACATTGATCGCTTACTGATGGAAGAAATTGGATTACCCGTTACTGTTGCTGAAGAACCCTTAACCTGCGTTGCACGTGGGGGCGGTAAAGCGCTTGAGATGCAAGATGAAAAGCGCATCGGATTGTTAACAACGGAGTAACGTCAAGGAGAAAGGCGTATTCAGCTAACATTTAAACCTACGCGACCAAGTGGGTGGACACTTTTTTTACCCATCGTAGCCTCAAGCATACTTTTAATTGCGGGTAGTCGGTGGCAAGGGTTTCCTATTGTTCAGCATTACCTTTCTCATCTTGTTTGGCCAGTTCAAAAGACTGTCGATATGCCATCATATTTGGCAGAACAAACGGAAGTTTTTTTTCGTGAACGTTTAAATTTGCTGACAGAAAACGACAGTCTGAAACAACAACATATCCATTTGAAGGCCCAAATTCAAAAGTTACAAGCACTCGAAGCTGAGAATCAAGAATTACGTGAATTATTACAATCAGTTGGCCAGGAGAAAGAATCTTTCTCAGAAGCCAGATTGATAAACGCGAATATTGATCCTTTTCGTCAACAAATTCTACTCAATAAAGGCAAGCAACAAGGGGTTGAAATTGGCCAACCTGTGATTGATGCTGAAGGATTAGTTGGCGTTGTGCTGAGTGTTACTTCAAACATTTCAAGAGTATTGCTTTTGACTGATGCGGGCTTTGCAGTACCTGTTCAATCAGTGCGTAGTGGCGAAAGAGCCATTGCCACAGGGAGCGGCTCTGGTGGTGAATTGCGACTGAACTATGTACCCCGAACGGCAGACTTTGTTGAAGGGGATCAATTAGTGACTTCAGGTTTGGGTGGGCGTTTTCCAGCAGGTTATCCCGTTGGTGTTATCACTTCTATTCAACATGATCCCAGCACGCGTTTTACGTTAATTGGCGTTAGCCCAAGTGCAAAACTGGGACAATTTCGCCATGTTTTATTAGTAAAACATCATTCAACTTCTTCCATGATTGGTGGAGTTGATGGCAATGAAAAAGTTGCCTCTCCTGAAATAGCACCCATCACTCCACTTTCATCACTATACCCCTCAATTGGGGTAGGTAAGGGCGTTTAAAAGATGGCACGTACAATTAAGTGGTGGCTTTTTCTGGTGTTTGGATTTTATATTTGTGCGATTTTGAGTGTTTTTCCCTTAACTGAATCGATGCAATGGTTTAGACCGCAATGGTTATTATTGTTTTTTATTTATTGCCAAATAGCGTACCCCAAATACTTTAATCCAATTTTGGCATGGTTTGGCGGATTGTTGTTAGATTGCTTATTAGAAAACCGTTTAGGAGAACACGCTCTGGTGTTTTCATTAATTTGCTACA
>CAYXVT010000195.1:0-6787 GCA_964468105.1 Uncultured Candidatus Berkiella sp.
ATTGTTTATGTTTTGCAGCTAAGATAGGCAAAATGTTAACTATATTGTTATCTTTTAATTCGGAATCGGTATTGGATTCTTGATAATCGTCTAACAGATCAGCAAGGATATAGGCCTGCATAACTTTTCGAAACAAGGGAGCGGCATCAGTATTTTGTGCATTTTGATGCCATAACCATTCACGGTTAGCGGTTGCGGCATTTTTACCAATAAATTTTCGATTAAGGTCTGTTATGCCAAAGAGACGAAATGGCTGTAAAAAATATAGATGAAGTTGAAAGTCTTCATTATTTTCGTTGGGTAATGCATTGTAAGCATTTGGTTCCCCGCTAACTTTAGCATTGGTAGCGTCTACTGCTTTAATGTCTTTAATATCGAAATATTTAGATAATAGAGTTGAGTGTAACTTCCCTTTATCAATCTCATTACTTTTTTTAAGGTCCTCAACGGTTGTTCTTAAATTAGCATCAAAGCTACGCCAAAATAATGCCCCTAAAATATTTTTTAAATTTAAGGGATTGCGGCAAGGATAGCCTAAAAATTGATACTCGCTAAATCCCTGAACTTCCCCTGGCAACGACTGAAATTGATTTAAAGTACTCGTTAGGGCTTGAGAAACAGTAGCTTGGGTTTGCCTTATCTTTGTTGGAGTAGAGGGTGTAACCTGAACAGGAATAACCGGAACAGGAACTAAGGGGGTAATTACTTGACCATCTGGGTTTGGCATACTGATACTTCTCGTTAATTTAAAGCTAATCAATAATATCAGTTAATTCACCAACATCAAGTGATTTTGCCTGGAAACTTTGAAGATTTTAATAAAAGTCAGCCGGCTCAATTTATGGTCGAGAATTAATCGCAGCACTTAAAGGTGAGTTCGCGGCCCTTCAGGTATTTTTCCTTGTTCTTGAAGGCGGTGTAGGTTCTGAAGTGGCCTCTGAGGTTGGAGTCTCTTTTGCGTCTTCATTTTTATCTTTGCTGAAACTAAGATGATTTTGTCTTTTTTGAGGTTCAGAAGACGTTCTTTGTTCAGCAAGTTTTTGCCTTTCTTGAATTCCCTTTTTAATATCTTCTAATTCAGGCTTAAGTTGATTAAGTTCTTTTGTCATACTCTGTGTTGCTTTAGAAATGACCAAAACCAATTCACGATCCCAGACTTCAAGGTGTTCATTGATGCGATCAACTTTATTAATAATTGGAGGATTAGCATTTTTAATTTTTTCGACAACTTGCTGTTTTAAACCCTTGAGTATTTTGACTTGTTCTTGAAAAGCTTTTTTTCGCTCAGCAATTTGATTTTCAAGATGTTGAACATCTTCTAAAGATAGATGCGAAGACTGCATTGCTGTTTGAAATTCAGAGCCATTGTTAACAAAGCGCCAGAAAATGTCATCCTCTATATCAATCATGGCTTTTTCACAAAATTGATAGGCTTTACGAATTTCCTCAAGATGAGGTTTATCCTTGTCATTCCATTGAAGCCATAGGCTTTTGTCTGGTTCGATTTCAGAAATACTTGTATTTTCAGCTAAGTCACTCTCTTGGATAAAGGATCTAATTTCTTCATTAAGAGGTAAGGGGACATAAGACAAAATAAGCAAAGTAAATTTAGGATCATTTTTAGCGCTTATTTTATCCATAAAGAACTGATTATCTATTTGTGGGTTTTTAATTTGAAAGATTCTATTTTCAAAAATGTATTTTATGAAAGACATTTGTTTTGCATCAATGGCTTTATCTAATGCATTGCGGATGAATTCATGCTTTAGTTGCTCATCTTCAACAAAAGATAGTACAACGGAAAAGGCGTCTGGACGATCTTTTTTGGCGAGTTGATTAAGCGCAGTAGACAACAAACTATTGTATTCATCTTTATTGCCTGGTGTGAGGCTAGATTTTAATTGATTTATAATAGCTTGAACTCTCGATGTAGAAGGCCAATCTCTACTTAGCATTTCTTGTAGTTTCTGTTTGGCATCTTTAAATTGGAAGTCTAAATCTGGTACTTTTTCGGACTGAGGTTGTTGCACAGTCATTGATTTTGGACGTTCTTTTTTCTTTGACTCTTTTAATGGAATGGGGGGAGCTTCTTGAGCAGTAAAATGAGGTTGCTCTTGTGCTGTAACCTTGGGTGTCACTTGTATTGCAGCGTTTAATTGTTCTTGTGCTGCAATTGGTGGTGGTGTTAAGATTCTTTGCACTTCATTATCAAGATCAGATGTCATTTTCTTTAGTTCAAGCTTCCATGTTGAGATGTACTTGTCTTTACGTTCCTTATTGTCTGTGTATGGATGAAACTTTTCTAAAGCTCTACCAATATCATCAATTCTATTTAATTTTCCGTAGAATTGATTAATTTTATCTTTTAATTGAAGATATTCAGCGTTATCTTTATCTGTAATACTTGAGGTCTTGCTTAAAATTGAACGATACTCATCATTAAGGGAGGTAATTAAGATTTCTTGAAGAATAAAGTACGAACGAATTTGATCCAGTTTAGGTCCATCTGAATCAATCAAATTATATTGAACAGGTGATAATTTGGAATCATCCGAATTAAGTTTTACTAATATATCTTCAATTAGACTCCTATCGTTAGCATCATTAATTGATGGTATAAAAGAGGAGTTCATCATTAAATAATTTAATACCTTGCGATGAGGTTCATCAAGCGATGGATTATCTAAGGGAATAGCTGCATTAGCTTGTTTTATACTATCCATAATATCTAAGTTTATATCTTTACGATAATCTACTAATTTTTGTACATTTGCTAAATCGCCATGAGATGCAGCTTTTTTTAAGGCTGCTTTAAGATAACTTGAGTCTATTTTAGCAGCACTCAATAGATTTGATACACAATCGTTACCATTAGAAATTGCAAGTAATAACCCTTTACCAACGTCATCAGCCGTTAAAGTGGGGAGAGAAATCGTGGGATTCTTTTTCTGAGAAATGTCTTGATAAAACTGCATGATTGGAAGCTTATTTTTATTAAGCTCATTTATGGAATTGTCTAGGCTATTTAGCTTTGACATGACTTTCTTTTTATCTTCTTGCCATTGTATAAAGTCTTTGTTTTTAGTTCTATCAGTTGGCGTTAAATGTTCAAATCTGCTGTCCATTTGTTTCATTTGTTGAACGATGATGTCTCTATTGGTTGAGACTTGACGAACAGTCGTTTGATATTCCTCTAGGCTTGGCATACTGAGGTTGCTTGTGATGAATTGTCCAATTTCTTTTTCAAGTGCAACCAATTTTTGCAAATTGCTATCGACTTCCGCTATCGCATTGTCAAGAGAAAGAACTAAGGCAACGTTTCCCTGGTCCAATTTTTGTGCTGTTTCCAGTCTTTGTTGACAATTGTTAGCAATGAATCGAAGTTTTTCATTAGTCGGATCGCTTTTGAGCATCGTTTGAAGCATATTACTAATTTCGCTCAATCGATGAATATGTGCGCCAAGTTCTTCATGATCTAATGATTGGTTGAACTGTGGCGTAACACTTAAATATTGTGTTGCAAATTTTTGATAATAGGCGATCACGGCCTCTGCATAGGCTTTTGTTTCGCTGACAGCAGGACCAACCACAAACACTTTAAGCCATGTTAACATCGATTTATGTGAAACAGATTGAACCATTCTTGTTAAGCGGAGAAATTCATTATCCCATTCTGAAAGGTCTTTTGGTAAACCACTTTCTAGTTTAGGACTAATAGTATTAGCAAATGAATCATAATATCCCTTTAAATCAGGAGGCACGGGTTGAGAACGGATAGTTTCTAGCTCAAAGTAAAGCTTTTCAATTTCTTCTTTCGACTTTAAGGGCAAGGACTTATTCAGTAAATCAATATAGGCGTTTGCCGTATGCTTTAATAATGCAGCTTTATGAGCTAGCCCCATACTCCCAAAGTTGATGGTTTGTTCTTGCTGAACAAATTGAAAAGGATCTTGTATTTCATTTAATGGCTTTGAAGCAAAGAGAGCAGTGACCTTTTCTTTTGCTTGTTTAAAGAGGCGTTCTTGGCTTAAAGCGGTATTTTCATGAACTATATGCCCAATTTCGGTTTCAAGTTCAGCAATTTGGGCTAATAAAGGATGTTGTATCCCATCCCCTAAGCCAATAATTGAACGATCAAATTTTAAAATATTTTCTCTCAATTGTATAAGGTCACGTTGCAGCTTAGCCATTTCCTCTGGTGGTGATTTTTTAAAATCTCCCTTTATAGCTTCACTCTTGAGTTTTTCTATTAACTTTTGACTCGCTAGCATTAACTTATTTTCGATGCTTGCAAACTTGCTTTGATGCTTGAATAGAATAGAAACAATATTTTGCCCATTGGACGCTGCTTTGTAATCACTAACCATTTGTTGATAGGCTAGAAGATATTTACTATCCAGAGATATAATTGTGGATGATAGTTTTAATGGACTTGAATGGTCATATTCATTAATAAGAGTTGACTGAGATTCGGCTCTTGCTATCAAGTCTCTTTGGATCTCTAATTCCAGCCCCAGGGGCTCAATTTCATCATAGAGACGTTGGATCTCATTTTCTCTTTGCTTTACAGATTTAGGTTTGAACCCAAAGAATGAAGCGACTCTTCCTAAAACAGACGATTTTTGCTTTTTTTCTTCATCTTTTAAAGTATTTAGCTGCTCTACTTTGATCTTCATTTGCTTAGATAAATTTTCAATTTTTTCAGCTTTGCTGGCTATGTAATGCTCTAGATTCTCGCTAGACAATGAACGGATATCGTGATTTGCTTTCAATTTAAACGCATCTCTGAAATTTTTATGCTTTTCACTGATATTTAAGAATGTTGTATGTTTTAATAGATATTCGGAACTTGATTTGTCCTTGTGAGTTACTTGAGAAAATTCTTTGAGAGTTTGTTTATATTCTCTCATTGAGGCAATATAGTTTTGAGTTAGTTCTTCATCAGAAAATTGCTTCCATTGCTCTTTGCCGATGAGCTTATCTCTTCTTGATTGTTGTTCATGAACTTCTTGAGCTATTTTTTCTACCCAAGCCGCATTTACTGATTTTAAAACATCTGTCATTCTTTTTTGTGCTAACATTACTTCTTTTGATAAATTGTTTAAAACATATCCATCAATGGCGTATTTTTTCACATTAAGCCAATTCATAGCAAAACCAACAATACCAACACCTAAGAATTTATTAACACCCGAGAAATCCTCGCCAACAATTTCTCCTATATTTCTTGTTCTTTGTATTTTTACTATGGCAGGTATAATATTTGTGGCAGCATGCCCAATAAGATTTGCATAATTTGCTTTTTCAGGTGATAAGCCATCTTGTTCTATGTTATTTTGCAGACGATGATATTCTCGTGTAACTTCAGCTTTAATTTTCTCTAATGGGTCATTTTTTGCCAATATTTCTTCATGAGCAAATGAAACAAATATTTTTTTATTTTCTTTGAATTTATCATGTCCTTTAAGTTGATGTAAATTTTGAAAGTTATCATATAATACATCAGCATCTGTAAATCCTAGATGTTGTGAGAGATTGTTAAGGTATTTCTTAGCATCAAGAGAATCAAGCTCAGTGAAACCATGTTCTTTAAGCAGATTTTCTCTTTCTTTCATAATTTCGACAATACTTGCTCCCTTTTGTGATAAAACATTGATTTTATGTAATGTATCCATCCAGGTTGCGACATGCATATACATTGCTTCAAATGAGTTGCTATAAATTTCTTCACTGATATATTTAGAGGCTTCCTTGGCATTGTTAACGGGTAAGTCTACTTGGAGCTTTTTGTATTTTTCTTTGCCAATTCTTTGTTCTAGAAGAGAAGGTTCTGTAGTGGATTCAACGATATTCGTAATTTTAATGGGTGGTGATTTTTTTATAATATCAATTTGAGCTCTCAAAAATGGGACAGCATCTTGTTTGATATTTGTCACCAAACTGTCGGTGAATATCCTGGCCACTTTGGCCAATAATTTACCTTTAATAAAAGCGGGATCCTCTTGTTCTTGCTCCTTTCCCGATGGATTTAATATGGCATCTGCGTATTTATTATAAACGCTATATAATGCTCCTTGTAGAGAGTTGAAGGATCGATTGGCTTGAAAGATAAAGTTGTTAACTTGGGTATTATTGAAATCTTTACTAACCGCCAATTTCTCTAATTCAGTTTTGATAATCTCCACTTGTTTGTAATAGGCTTGGTTATCCAGTGATTTATTTTGTTCTAATTCAAGTATTGCCGCTTTTATATTGATGATTTCAATTGGAGTGTTACTACCAAAATCCAGATTTGTTAGTCCTTCTTGTAGAAGTCCGACAAGATCAGTGGCTTGCGCTTTCCAATCACGAAATAGTTTATCATCAAATTTTTCTAAAAAATGGCCTATCATTTTTTTACTCCCTTAAGAGACTGTGAAAGGGATAAGGGCTGAACTACACTTTTTAATATTTAGACAAGACAATGTTATTGAAAGTTTCGATTTTGTATGTGAAGCTTCACGTTAATTTGGTGGCTACCTGGCTTAATTTGCAGTTTTGTGGCAGCCTAGGCAATTACCGTACATTCTATTAATATTATTGTTATGAAGCTTATAAATAGTTATCTTTTTAACAAAGAAAGAAAATAGGGTAGAGTAAACATGCAAAAAGGGCCTATTCCCCTTAAAGTCATTAAAACTGAGAGAATTCTGATCCGTCCTGTGCGCTCTACTGACGCGACTTTAATGCATGATGCCATGAAAGCGAGTTTTCCAGATCTAAAGCAATGGATGCCATGGGCTCAATC
>CAYXVT010000196.1:0-912 GCA_964468105.1 Uncultured Candidatus Berkiella sp.
GAGATTATGGGGTTAATTTTGTGGGGATCGCTCAGGAACAAGTCGCGGCACGTAGAGAAGATAGCGTACGTAGACTAAATAGTTAATCCTTCCATATCATTCAATGCAATAACAAGATGTTCGCATTCTTCTTGGAATTCATCGATAATTGGTTTCTCACTATGATAGTGAGTAGCAAATCCATTTAAAACATTTAACGCATCTATCACTGGGATTTTGTCGTTAAACGTTTTTTTCATCATCTCTTTGTTTAAATCTAATGCATGACTGTTCAAAAAACCGGTTAAAAATTTCAATTGTTCAGGTGTATATTCAGGTGAGCTTATTACGACAAAAGCATTGCCAAGTTCATCAATTTCAAGTTGCTGCAGTTCCATAAATATCACCTTTTTACAGCCATATATGTTAAGACCCTCCAATTAGTAATAAGTTCATAACCTATAAATAGAACTTTTCAGAGCAATTGATTGTCTCACCATTAAGAAAGTTTGGAATTAGGGGGAACTACAACATGCATAAAGGTCCACGGAAAAGGGTGAAGCAAAACCGACCTATAGAAAAAAAACTCTTTGAAAAATTTAATGAGGCAACAGCTGTCAAAGCTCACAATTTATCAGCTATGCAATCTTTGATTTCACAGTTGAACCCTACACTAACAAATAGCGAAGTTCTTCCTCCTAATCCGCCATTAAAGCAATTGGCGATACAGGGCGGCGGTGCGAAAGGGGCTGCTTATCCTGGGGTTGTACAAGCGCTAGAAGAAAATGGTTATTTAGATGAAATTGATATGGTGGTTGGTGCCTCAGCTGGTGCTATTACCGCATTTATTTTGGGACTGGGTTTTAATAGCGAGCAATTTGATCAATTATCATCAAGCATTAATTTTTTAGACTTTACAGATGTTAAACCAGA
>CAYXVT010000196.1:922-6784 GCA_964468105.1 Uncultured Candidatus Berkiella sp.
TGGCTGGGCTGCTTTTTTAAATGGGAATAAAGCGGGTAATGTTATGGCTGTTTTGCGATTTGGCGCAGCATTTACTGGTGAATCATTTCATCATTGGGCAACCTTTATGGTTGAACAGATCCTGGGGGATCCCAATGCCACCTTTGCCGATTTACATCAGGCACGAATGCTTGATCCTTCATTAAAGGATATGATATTCAAAGCAACTCGCTACAATGCCAAGCCAGGTCAAATTATCGAACAAACCTTCTCCTACAAAGAAACACCGAATATCAGAATAGCTGATGCAGTCAGAGCATCCATGGCTTTTCCTGGAGCCTTTGCACCTCACACAGTAAGATATAAAGATGGAAAAGCGTTTGGGGTTTTTGCGGATGGCGGTATTTTAAATAATTATCCAATTGATGAATTAAATCGACAAGAATATTATGACAGGCAATACCAACCCATTGAAAAAAATGATCACCGTGGTAAACCACATCAAATAAATCCTTGTTCTGTGGGCTTGAGTTTAACAAGCAGTATGGAAAGGCTGGATGAAAATATAACGCCATTTACACCACGTTTACGAAGAATTAGAGAAGAAAGATTAAAAGCCAATCCCAAAATGGAAGAACGTATTGAAAGTGAGATAGCTCAAGTCAGTGGTGAATGGCGTCATAATGATATGCTTCAAGCTATTGTTTGGAATAAGATCGGTGTGCCAATAAAAGAAGATATGGCGCAAAAGCAGAAATTGTATGATAGCCAAACGGTTCAGATTTGGCCTGAAGATGTTAAAACATTGGAATTTGATGTCTCTAAAGAAAAATTAAGCAATATTAAAGAAAGTGGCAAAAATGCAATGCAACTATGGTTAGATAAGTTTCGCGACCCCTCCATACCATATGCCTACCCCGATAAATTTGACGATAGATTAACAGCAGCAGAAAAATTACTAAAACAAAACAATCCTGATAGTTTTTATCATCAAAAACTCATGGATTATTATATTGAATTGATGAAAGAAATGAGAAAAGTTCAACTTCAAGAGAAAAACTCAGATGTTGATATATTGCAAAATGTGAGATTACGCTATCTTAGTGCTAACATCGCTAAGCTGGTAAATGACATGAAGGATAAAAAGTCATTAAGGGAAAATCCAGCAGAGATTGACAGGAAAGCTTTCGAGGATGCTTGTAAGAAGTTAAATGCGCAGACAGACTACATGAAGGCTCAGAGAGAAAAGCGTTGGAATTTAATCAAGCATGATGCATTAATTGATTTGGTAACAGAAAAATTAATAAAATCACCAAAAGAAGGATTGCGCATTTTGCGAGGTCAATTATCAAATGTTATTCCATTAATTAGAGAAACAAAAGGATCTAATCTGTTATGTATTGCTGTTCAAACAGGGAATCATAAGGTTGCTGATGAAGTATTTAAAATTGTAAAAGATGCCTTGACGCAGTGTTATTATCAAGGCCGGAAAGAAGATATTAAATATTCTTTGCCACAGATGTTAAATGAATTTTCCAGGCCGCCTCTTTTTGCTATTTTGGCAGGCTTAGGTAATGTAGATATGATCAATGTGGTGATAAAGCATGGCGCAGATCCATTATATAAGAGCCCTATTACAGGACGCAACGGTCTCCAAGAAATGATATTAGCTCACGATTATTTATCTTTTAGAACGATTATTAAACAGTGTGCCGCAAAGGGAATTGACTTAATGAATGTTCGTTTTGGGGATAAAAGTATAATGCATTATATTTTACAACATCCTAATGAGGCATTTTTAAAAAAATTAATGGAAGATAAAGAAGTTGCTAATCGTATTATGAATTATCATATTAAAGATGGTGCTTATAATGATATTGTTCATGAAGCAGCAAGACTTGCAAAATCAGCAGATGATGAATCTTGGCGTTTAATTGTCGCTTATTCTCCGAAGAAGAATTTGCAATTCGATAAGCTAAAAAATGAGGGTAAATCTAATGCTAATGCACATAAAGGAAAAATGACATTAGCACATGAAGCCTATCGTGCTATTCACTCCAGTAAAAATCCTGAATCAAGAGCTGCCATCATTGAAGAATTAAATCCTTATGTTTGTTTTAATATTTTACAATTCTATGTCAAAGGAAAAGGTGAGTTGCTCCTATGCCATTTGGCAAAAGATCCTTCAAAAGCAGATATCTTTATTCAACTATGCGAAAAAGCCTATAGCGATAGAAGAACGTATAAACAACTAGAACAATTATTAAATCAGAAATATGATGGTAAAACGGCTTTATATTATGCCGCTGAAGCAGGGAATACACGAGTTGTTCAGTATTTGCGGCAATCAAAATTTGATTGCGACATTAATAATGCCGGTCCTGTTGAAGAACCTTGTGCTTTGTCAGCTGCGGCAAGAAATGCCCATGGAGAGACCGTTTCCGCGTTAATGAAATCCATTCCGTGGGGACTACGTTTAGGTTATCATTCAATAAGTAGACGTAAACCTGATTATCATTATAAAAGAACTCCTTTACACTACTTGGCAATGTATGGCACACCAGAGGCATTTTGTGACGTTCTCTATGGTGGTGGCATGAGAAGCTCCCCCACTAAGGTTGCGATGATGAAGGATATTTATGGAAAATCTCCGTTTGAATATCTTATTGAAAATAACAGGATGGACATTTTAGAAGCTATCCTTGAAAAAGGAAAAGGTAAGTATAAAGGCTATCTATATAATTCAGATTATCGCTTTGCTAGAATTTTTGGTTGGCATTATGATAGCTTGAATGGTTATCCTGAATTGGAATTTGCAAAGCGGGTCAATTCTGAAATGTATGATTTTATTTGTAAAAATTTAAGTTATAACAAGGCAAAAACATTGCATATTGTTGAAAAAGTTGATAATAATCTTTCTCAGAAAGATGAGATGGACCGTGTCAAAAGTATGGAAACTGCTGAAGAAACTGCCAAGATGGAGCTATCTTCTCTTGGCTTAGACCCATATGATGATTGGGTCATGGTTGAAGAAGATCATGATAAACGAGTTGCAGTGCAAGAAATAGCACAATCATTTGAGGAGACTCGAGAACGCAATGTTAGATTTTCTAAAGAAGCTAAAGATAAGCCATTAGATGGGAAGGTTGCAGCGTTACGGGATGAATATGAAGAGAAAGACAAAGACAAAGACAAAGACAAAGAAAACATACCCCGGAATAAGGTTTCTAAAAATAAATAAAAGCGTATAATACCCTTTGGTAACCGCTATGGCGCGACAAAGTGAAGTCAATTCCCTTATTTTTAACAACCCATCAATTGCTACTAGAAACTGACCCTAAGCTAAAAACCCAAGGGGTGGCTGCTCTTTATGATGCATGGCTATCCAATCATTGTGCTTTAGACAGTGATTATCCCGTCAGTGCGGCAATTATTGGGGGTCTTCCGGATTCTTTACAGCTGGTTGACCCTAAGTTTTTAAAGCGTCGGCGCCTTCATTCGCCAGATGGTAAGGCCGCGTTAATACACGCTATTTCACACATTGAATTTAATGCAATTAATATCGCTTTAGATGCAATCTATCGATTCCGTGATATGCCATTAGCCTACTATGGCGATTGGTTACAGGTTGCTCGCGAAGAAGCATATCATTTTTGTTTATTGCAGCAGCACATGCAGACGCTAGGGCATGACTATGGTGATTTCCCCGCCCATAGAGGACTATGGGAAGTTGTAGAAAAAACAGGTCAAGATGTTCTTATCAGAATGGCATTAGTGCCGCGCCTTTTAGAAGCAAGAGGACTTGATGTGACTCCAGATATTGCAAGGCGCCTTCTAAAAGCGGGTGATTCAACAGGTGCTGAAATTTTAAGCATCATATTCTTTGATGAAATAAATCATGTGGCTGTCGGTAATCGTTGGTATTATCAACTCTGTATGGATCGTAACTTGGAGCCCATAGAAACTTTCATTGCATTGTTAAAAGAATACGCCCCAAATCACTTAAGAGGCCCCTTAGCCATTGAAAACAGAAAACGGGCGGGTTTTGGCGATACTGAGCTTGATATGCTGATAAAAATGATTCAGCCATCTTGAATTTGCTGTAAGCTCTGGGTATTCTGTTTATGTATTGATTGAGGGATATATCATTTTGAACGCTAAACCTAAAGTTCGTACTGATTACCATGAGTTATTCTCCTCATCAGGATCTCCCGATATCGAGGATCGTACGCATCCTTGGTTCAAGTTTGCTTTGGTATTGAGCATTGGTTTTACCATAGGCATGTTGTATACAAAAGTTTTTGTCACTTCTTCCTGCGAAACACTGGCTTTATCTTCTGTGAGCAAAGCCCAAGCATCTACGCAAGGAAATGTCTCACATCAAGCTGGTAAATCCGCTAAAGTTTGACTCTCTTTTATCTGAATACCATCGATGGGATTATAGGTTGCGAGTGAGATATCAGTTGGTGTGCTAAAAATTAGGCTAGCTGATGTTTTATGCCAATCTCCAAGCACAAAGCGTTTTAGGGTTTTACCTGAGACATTCATGTTGTGAAATTTTGGTCGATGCACATGACCATGAATTAAATGATCAACCGAAAACTTTGTCATCATCTTTTCAACCGCTTCTTGAGTGACATCCAAAATTGTTAATGCCTGATTCTTTTGATAATTTTGGCTGTTCATTCGTAATTTGCGAGCGATATTTGTTCGTACTTTCTTAGGTAACAAAAGAAAAATCATTCGTGTCAAAGGATGTTGCGCAAAACTTCTGTAGCGTTGATAAAGAATGTCATCAGTACATAATTTATCACCATGGGTTAAAACAGTACTTTTACCATATAGCTCAATAACTGTTGGATCAGACAATTTCTGGATCTGTGCTTTTTTCATGAAATTATTTTCAAGAAGAAAGTCTCTATTTCCAGCCATGAAATATAAAGAAATTCCTTTATCTGATAGCTTTTTTAAGGAATGTATAATTTTATCATGAAACTCAACATTAATATCTTTACCAACCCAAACATCGAATAGATCGCCAAGGATATAAAGTCTTTTTGCATTTAGTGCAGGGCCTTGCAAAAAACTTAAAAAAAGTTCTTGCAAGGCACTATCATGTTCACTTAAATGAATATCAGAAATAAAAACTGTTGAATTAAGCGGTAGCAAGGATCTCAACCTTTTCAATGATGACATCTTCTTTTGGCACATCATCATGACCAGCTTTAGATCCAGTTTGGACCTTGGCGATTTTTTTCACCACATCTAAGCCATCAACAACATTACCAAATGCACAATAACCCCATCCTTGTGGTGTTTCAGATTTATGATCTAAGAAACTATTATCACTGACATTGATAAAAAATTGTGAGCTTGCAGAATGGGGATCATTGGTGCGAGCCATTGCAATGGTACCGAGCTTATTCTTTAAGCCGATGTTTGCTTCATTTCGAATAGGAGGTAGACCTTCTTTTTTAGTTTTCATGGGGGGGGGGGGGGGGGGGCGGGGGATCATGAAACCGTCGATTACACGATGAAATATGGTATTTTCGAAAAAGCCTTGATTTACATACTCTAAAAAGTTTTCAACCGTTTTGGGGGCTGCTTTTTCATCTAATTCAACAGTAATAGGACCTAAATTGGTGTGAAAGGTGATTTTTTGCATATGAACCTCTAATGATGCACTCGCAGTAAATAAGGCGCATAGGTTATCATGTAGAGCTGAGAACAGCTAGAAAATATTCTATTTGAATGACTAACATAATAAGAGTTTTGAATTCATGACAACATCAGTTTCAATTAAATCGCGATTTTGTCCCAGTCCGACAGGTTTAATGCATCTAGGTAACTTAAGGACAGGTTTGTTTAACGTGCTTTTAGCGA
>CAYXVT010000197.1:0-6702 GCA_964468105.1 Uncultured Candidatus Berkiella sp.
ATATCAAAAACTTTCGCTCTTTTCCTGAAGCGACCAAAACATTACCACAAACATATAAACACAAAACCATCGTCACTTTTTGTACGGGCGGGATCCGATGTGAAAAAGCAGCTCCTTTGCTAATTTCAGAAGGTTTTCAAGACGTTTACCAATTAGACGGGGGCATTTTAAAATACCTTGAAGAATGTGGACAATCACATTTTGAAGGGGAATGTTTTGTTTTTGATAAACGTATTGCGCTCAACGGTGAACTGCAAGAAACCAACACAGTGCAATGCCATGGTTGTCGGCAACCGGTCAGTGAAAAGGACCAACTTTCCCCTCAATTTATTGAGGGTAAGTCATGCCCACTCTGTTATCACCAGGGAATTACTTCGCCATTATAACGAATAAATTTCACTTCACCTGATTTTGGTGAGTAACCGGCGATCACTTTTCGCATGCCGGTTACGCTGTCCTTAGCTGTAATTGCGGCACCTTCTCCACCCATGCGGGTTTTTACCCAACCGGGATGTAACAATAATACTTTGATTTGCTTTGAGGTTAAATCATGACCTACACTTTTCATACCCATATTTAAGGCCGCTTTACTGGCACGATAGCTATAATAACCGCCGCTTTGATTATCACTAATACTACCCATGCTGCTTGAGATGTTAGCAATTAATTTTTTCTCACTTTTAGCAACATGATCTGCAAAAGCTTCCGCCATTTTTAAAGGGGCAACCGAATTAATGAGAAAAGTTTTGGTCATCACATCACTTGAAATAGAGCCAAAAGAATCGACTTCTAAATAACCCGCATTATTTAATAAAATATCGATTGGTTGTGTAATGCTTTGTTGGAGTGCTTTTATTTGAGATTCATCGGTAACATCCAAAGAATGACTCTCAATTTGCGGATATTGCTTTTGCAGTGCTTTTAAATCATTAGCTTGACCTGGGTCTTTGCAGCAAGCCAAAACATGCCATCCATCGGATGCATATTGAGCGGTAAATTCTAATCCTAAACCGCGATTTGCTCCGGTAATTAAGATTGTTTGTGGCATAAGCCCCCCTTAAAGCGAGCCAAGTAGGTAACTATATTTTATAACAACTATGTGATAGTGTGGCATTCTTTATAGGTGCGAAAAAGCACTATACTACTTAAAACATATAGTCATAAAAGAGACATAGGAATTAACAGATGGGTTTAGCGCGAATCAGTGCAGGAAACCAAGTACCAGATGACATTAATGTCATCATTGAAATCCCTGCGCACAGTGAACCAATAAAATATGAAGTCGACAAAAAAACAGGCGCTTTATTTGTCGATCGCTTCCTATCAACCAGCATGCACTATCCTTGCGATTATGGGTATATCCCCAGAACGTTATCTGATGACGGTGATCCTGTCGATGTATTGGTTATCACCCCAATCCCTGTTAATCGTGGCTGTGTGATTTGCTGTCGCCCGATTGGTATGTTAGCCATGTCTGATGAGGCTGGGGACGATCGTAAAATCCTAGCGGTTCCAGTGAATAGATTAACCAGTCTATATCAACATGTGCAAAAATTAGAGGATCTCCCCCCTTCCCTTTTGCAGCAAATATCCCACTTTTTCACCCATTATAAGGATTTAGAAGAAGGAAAATGGGTAAAATTAGATGGTTGGTTAGATGCCAACGCGGCTAAAAAAGAAATTACCGATAGTATTAAACGGTATGAACTAGACAATAAAAAATAAACATTAAACAGGGGTAACTCCCCTGTTTTCTCATCTTTCCATTTATCTTTCTTTAAACAAACTTCATCTAAAATCCCGTGACCTTACCCTTAGAATAATATAAGTTAGTCTGCAATATTACTTTTATATTCAGGGGCTACCATGCTTAATTCACTTTTTGTTGAACGATCACCAGCAGAAAAACAAAAATTAGAAGCGTTTATTCAAAGTATCGTTGCGCCTATTACTGATGAACAACGAGCAGATCAAGCAACCCTTATCCAGTTACCAGATGATAAAGCCCGCATTGATTTTATCTGGCAGATGGCAACACAAGATGGTTTAAATTTGTCCAGAGTTCAATGTAAAGCAATCTATGAAGCCAAAACAACCGTAGCGCAAGAAATTGAAGCACAAGTGTTGGCGCTTGATGGCAAGAAATTAGACCCTAAAGCAAAATTTGTACTACAAACAACACTGATGCTGGCTGCTATTTATTTAACACCTGAACTCTTTGCCTTTTATACTGGCAAAGAAATGCTTAAAAAGTGTCTGTCACCTTTTGTTAGTGAGAATAAATTAAAATTCGCTGATTTAGGCGTCACGTTAGGCTCTCAGTACTTAGGATATAATAAAAACCAACTTACATTAATAGATCAAAGTCTTCCAGAAGGGATCGCTAATTTAAATCTCGCTTTACGCATACCATTTCATATCGCAGCTCAATCATTGCTTAATAATGCCTTACAGCCAATCAAAACTGTTGCGGCTGTTGCATCTGATGAAAAGTTTAATGAAGCGGCTGGTGATTTTTTTGATATCATGTATGGTCGAGCTGATGATGGAGTGCTCGCGAAATATGAAGGTTCATTTGCCACTAAAACCCCATATGAAGCAGGGGCTAGTATTGTCTCTGGGGTCAGTTCGGGCTTGAATTGGTTATGGAACAAAGTGCCTCCTTTCAAAGCACAAAAGCCAACCGAACAAGCAACTGTTACTTCGACTCCAAAACTTAATTAATTATCTCGACATGCACGCGCTCACTGAAGCGACAAAAAAGCTCATACGGAATAGTGCCTGCATGTCTTGCCACTTCTTCAATCGGTAAATTTTTACCCCACAGCGTGACTGGTGCGCCCACTTCCACTTGCCCTAGAGAAGATAAATCTACCGCCAACATATCCATCGACACACGACCAACTGTGTGCACACGTTGGCCATTGACTAAAACCGGTGTCCCATTTTTTGCATGCCAAGGATAACCATCACCATATCCCATGGCAATGATACCAATTTTGCTTTTCTCTTTAAGGTTTTCCCAAGTACCACCATAACCGACTTTATCGCCTAATTTAAGGTCTCTAATGGCGATAATTTCTGAACACAGTGACATCGCGGGCATAAGCTGAAAATCTTGTCCTGTGCTATCAGGGAAAGGAGAGGCACCATATAACATGAGGCCGGGACGCACCCAATCACCATGGGTTTGTGGCCAGGCTAATATGCCGGCTGAGTTCGCCAAACACTGCTGACCGGGACGTGTTCCAACAATATTTTTAAATCGATCATGTTGAGCTTGGGTCAGCGTACTATTTTTTTCATCCGCTTGCGCAAAGTGGGTCATAAAACCTAGCAATTCAACATGTTCTAAACTTTGTAAAACTTGCCAAGCTTCGTTAAATTCTTCTTGGGGAAAACCTAACCGGTTCATGCCTGTATTTATTTTAAGCCAAACTTTGAACTTTTCCTTAGGAACCCCAGTATAATGTTGCAAAGCTTGAATATGTTGCCAATGATGCACCACTAAAGTGAAATGTTCTTGTTGGACAAGCGCTAATTCATCACTTCGAAAAATCCCTTCCATTAAGACGATATTGGTTTGAACGCCTGATTGGCGAATCTTGAGGGCTTCATCAATACAAGCCACCCCAAGAGCATCACAATCTGAGAGCGTTTTAGCGACTTTAGTTAAACCATGGCCATAAGCATTGGCTTTAACCATAGCAATTATTTTTGAGTTCGGCGCGATTTTGCGGACTTGTTGTAAGTTATGACGCAATGCAGTTTGAGAGACTTGTGCAAGAACATATCTTCCCATGCTAATTTCCTATAGTAGGTACTACATGCTCAGTCATAAAATTATCAAACCGGGTATATTGGCCCATAAAAGTTAAACGAATGGTGCCTATTGGACCGTTACGTTGCTTACCAATAATAATTTCTGCTGTTCCTTTATCTGGGCTATCTTCATTATAGACTTCATCGCGATAAATAAAAGCAATTAAGTCAGCGTCCTGCTCAATAGCGCCTGATTCACGTAAGTCAGACATCACTGGGCGTTTATTGGGACGTTGCTCAAGGCTTCGATTTAACTGCGATAAGGCAATAACAGGTACGTTTAATTCTTTAGCAACGGTTTTCAATGAACGAGAAATTTCAGAAATTTCTGCCGTTCTATTTTCTGAATTGCTCTGTCCTCTCATCAGCTGCAAATAGTCCACCACAATCAGCCCTAACTTATCCTTTTCTCTGGCAACACGTCGTGCTCTGGAGCGTAATTCCATCGGTGTTAAAGCAGGGGTTTCATCTATATACAATTTCGCATTACTTAATAAACCAACTGCCGAAGTAAGACGCGTCCAATCTTCTTCCATTAACTTACCGGTACGTAATTTGTTTTGATCAATACGCCCTAATGAGGAAAGCATCCGTAGTGCTAATGCTTCCGCTGGCATTTCCATAGAAAATACTAAAACCGATTTTTGACTTCGAATGGCGGCATGCTCAGCAATATTCATGCCTAAAATGGTTTTACCCATCGATGGACGTCCTGCCACAATAACAAGATCCCCTCCCTGCAAACCCGTCGTCATTCTATCGAGATCGGTAAACCCGGTGGCAATACCCGTAACAGGTGTATTGTTTTGAAAACGCATTTCAATATTATCGAGGGTTTTTGACACAATAGTGCGAATGGTTTCTGGGCCAGTGCCTCTACTGCCTTGTTCTGAAATATCAAATACTTTCTTTTCTGCTTCATCTAAAATTTCAGCACTGGCTCGACCTTGTGGATCAAAAGCAGATTCGGTGATGGTTGTTCCAACGGAAATCAATTCTCGTAAAACAGAACGCTCATAAACAATATCCGCATAAGCGGCAATATTGGCAGCACTTGGTGTGTTTTTGGCTAATTCACCCAAATAGGATAGCCCGCCGACATCTTCTTGCACTTCCATCTTTTGTAAGCTTTCAGATACCGTGATCACATCAAGCGGTTTATTTTCTTCCATCAATTTAACCATCGCTCTAAAGATCAGCTGATGGTCTCGACGATAAAAATGCTTTTCGCTTATCTTGTCTGCAATTTGATCCCAAGCTCTATTATCAAGCATTAAGCCACCTAAGACGGCTTGTTCGGCATCTAATGAATGCGGTGGCAGCTTTAATTTAGCGGTTAAGGACTCCGGTGCTCCACGTTGTTCGTTTTCTCTGATCACAGTAGAACCCTTATGACATAATTAAGATAGATGGATAAGAACTTAGGCATAAAAAAAGGGAAATAACTTTGTATTTCCCTTATTTTCGCACTGAATCGACTCTTGCCGCAACGTCAGTTATCTGCTTGTTAGGTGGGCTAAAGAAAGCTTAGCCACCATTACAAACAGTTACTTTTTGTCTTCTTCAGGTACAATAGAGACTTTAGCTTGAGCAATAGCTTCAGCATGCAATTGCAACTCAACAACATACTCGCCTAGTTCTCTTAATGGACCATTTGGCATACGGATCTCTTGTCTTTGGACATCAATCCCTTTCTCTTTGAAGGCGCGAACTAGTTCAATTGTGCCAATTGAACCGAATAACTTACCTTCTTCAGCAGAACGAGCTTGAATTACAAGACGAACAGCATTGATTTCTGCAACGCGTTCTTGTGCTGCGGATAAACGGTCTTGTGCTGCTTTTTCCAATTTTGCTCTTTGCGCTTCAAACTGAGCAATATTTTGTTTAGTAGCAGGAACCGCTTTGCCTTGGGGTATTAAAAAATTACGCCCAAAACCCTTGGCAACATCGACTTTAGCGCCAAATTTGCCAAGATTTCTTACATTTTCAAGTAATATGACTTCCATTTTAAACCTCTATTTAAGGGTCTTAATTAATTATTGCCTTCACTCTTTCCCCTCTCCCTTTTGGGAGAGGGTAGGGTGAGGGTCTTACTCTTAATGCCTATCGCAGAAAGGTATTAATGCTAAATAACGCGCATATTTAATTTCACGCGCCAACATATGTTGGTAAATATTTTTCACCCCAGTAATACGGCTTGGAACAATCTTTCCGGTTTCAGTAATGTATTTACGTAAAAAACGGAAATTTTTGAAATCCACAAATTCAACAGGGATTTTCTTTGAAGTAAATGGACAATATTTCTTTTTGCTACTACGAGCACGCCATGTCGACATTGTTGTTTCTCCTGATGCTTATAATTAGATTTCGAGCTCTTCTTCTTCCATCGCCATCACGCGATCGCCACCACGTTCCATGCGTTCTTTTTCTTCTTCAGAACGTAACATCGCAGAAACTTCGGTGATTGCTGCATCTCTTTGTAAAATTAAATGGCGCAAAATAGCGTCATTGTAACGAAATGCATGCTTGAGAGCGTCTAATGATTCGTTATCACACTCTATGTTCAACATAATATAGTGTGCTTTGTGCATTTTCTTGATGGGATAAGCGAGCTGCCTTCTGCCCCAGTCTTCAAAACGGTGAACTTGGCCACCATTTTTTTCAGCCATTGCACGGTATCTATCTACCATCGCAGTGACTTGCTCACTTTGGTCGGGATGAATGAGAACTACAATTTCATAATGTCGCATTTACATGCTCCCTATGGCTAATAGCGCCCTGATTGTTCAGGCCAGTGGCGCAAGGAGTTAACTAACAAACTCTCGATTTGTATGTAAAATCAGAGAACCACGCAGTCTACCCTCTTTTTGCCAGGTTGAA
>CAYXVT010000198.1:0-6690 GCA_964468105.1 Uncultured Candidatus Berkiella sp.
CAATGCGACAAAAGAAGATAAAGACCAAGCAGCTGAAGTTATCAAAGGTTTAGATCAAAAGTAACAATTGTTCTTTTCTCAAAAAAAAAGGGGGACTATCATTGTCCCCTTTCGATTATTTGTAATCATGGATCCCAAGCTGCTCTTTCCATAACTCAGCAAAGGGACCTGGCGCTTCAATTAAAGCGCTCAACGTGCCTTCTTGAACAATTGTCCCATTCGAAAACACCAAGATGCGATCCATTTGCTTAAGCGTTGACAAGCGATGCGCAATGATAAGTGTGGTTTTATTTTGCATCACTTTGCATAGGGAGCGCTGAATATAAGATTCTGTGATCGAATCCAAAGCCGCAGTGGGCTCATCTAATATCAAAATTTTACTGGGTTTTAAATAGGCTCTTGCGATAGCAATTCTCTGTTTCTGGCCACCAGATAGTTTAATACCGCGCTCACCCACCAGGGTATTGTATTTCTCAGGAAGTTTTTCAATAAATTCATCACATTCAGCTAATTTAGCAGCTTCAAATATCTGATCCTCTGTTGCTTCTAAATAGCCATAGCGAATATTGTCTAATATGCTTCTATGAAAAAGCTCCGTTTGCTGTGGAACCAAGGTTATTTGATCTCTGAGGCTTTTCATTGTGACTTCATTAATCTCTTGACCATCAATCGTAATAGAACCCTGTTGAAGTTCAAACAGTCGTAGCAAAAGATTAACAAATGTTGATTTTCCAGCACCCGAAGTTCCAACAATGCCTACTTTTTCATTTCCTCGAATAACCACATTAAGTTTTGTAAATATAGGATTTGCAGGAACATAAAAAAAGTCTACATTTCTAAATGCGATTTCTCCTTGAGTCACCTCAAGTGCTTTAGCATTTGGTAGATCAATAACGTCAATAGGTAATAATATAATGTTAATGGCTTGCTTAAATTCTCCCATCGTTCTGATGGTATCTCCAATGGCCTGCCCTAATATATAGACATGTTCTAAACTAATCAGTAGTAATGTAAGCACGAAAACAAAATCGCCTACTGAAATCTCTCCATCCATTCGTCCTTTGATTAATAAAGCCATGTAAGTAGAAAGTAACAATAGCGTCATCAATCCCAAGAAAAAATCCAATTTAAGTTTAGCTGAAAACATATTTTGTTCAGATTGCTTTACCTCTAACATGCTTTCATTTAATTTTTCCTTTTCAAAAGACGTTCTACCAAATATTTTAGCAGTGACAATATTACCTAATACATCGATTAATCTACCTGATAGACGATTTTTACATTTTGCATATTGTTCTGAAGCCATTCCTATTGGTTTAGAAAGTCTTATCGTGAAGAAAATAAAAACCAAAGTCCAAACCATAAAAATTACAGCAAATTTCCAAGAGATTTGAAAAAGGAAAATCGTAATAATGATTGGGGTAAATATTCTAGCGATAAAGATTTTTCGCAAAAAAGGCTCAACCGTATTTGTGATATCTTGAATTTTATCTGCTATATCACCTGACAAATTGGCTTGAAAAAAACTGACTGAATGCTTGGAAGTATATTCAAACAAATAGTTCATCACCCTTCTTTTAAGTTCAGGATAATACTTTATGCATGCGTAGGCATAAGCTCTCATATTTAAGTTATGATATAAATCCATGCTGACATAGAGAACGGCCGGTATTAATACAGCTTGATATGCCTGGCTTGAATCAGTTTTACTTATAATGTCGATTACGCATTTCAATAAATAGGCTTTTAAACTTGGCTCTAATGCTGCCAACAAACAGGTTAATGTAAATACAAAAATCCAGAAGGCACTTGTAGTCAAATAGGGCTTTAAAAATCCAAACAGGGTAATTTCATTAGAATTTTTAGATTTCAAACATTACTCCGCACACTATTGTTAGTGTTCCGACCAACACTAGTTTTTTGTTATAGTGTCCTTCGGTAATTTCGTTTTACTCATATTTTCCTCGATATATAGTATTACAACTTTTCTGCAACAATCACATAATAATGATTTTTGGTGCCAGGCTTTAGGGGATCATTCCTCACTTCACGAAATTCGATTATTTTAAAGTTAGTAAAAAGAGCCTTAGCTTCGCTTTTAGTATGAAAGGTCATATTGCTCTTATTATTATAAAATGAAAAGCTAGAATCAAATAAGTTAACAATAATGTGACCACCTGGTTTTATGTTTGCAGTAATATCCTGCCAAACACGTTTAAATTTGTTTCTAGATACAAAAGGTAGTGCGAAGCTTGAAACAACCAGATCAGCCTGCGGTAGCTTTGTAAAGTTGAGGGATTCAAATTTAGAGTTAATTGTTGTTAATTTGGGCTTATACTGGCGAATACCTGTTTGCATCATCATATAATCAAGTGCTTTGGCATTGCTATCAACGGCTATTACTTTATACCCCTTTTGGAGAAGCAACTTTGTTTCATGGCCAACACTTGAACCCAAATCTATAGCTACCTTACCATTACCTTTCTCACCGATTCTATTTAATCCTGACACAACAAATTGCTCTGGCGGATCATCTAATATCGTTTGAAAATGTTCGTCCCAATGGTTTTGGGCATTAACTACACCAACCCCAAAGGTTAACGTAAAAAATAGGATAAATACAATTTCACGACAACAGATTAAACTGGTTTTTTCAACAACTTTCATGCGACAACTTCCTGCACAAACATAAAAGCGTAGACTAAAAAAAAGCAATTGGTAGTGTATATGCAGAGATTTGTCGTTTTTAAAAGCAGACATTTTAAAAAAACATCTGCTTAAGAAGCGGGGGTTAACTATGAGAACAAGCTTTCATCATCGGTAAAAAGTCTACACGTCCAATCTGCAACGAGGGCAGTTTCCTCATTTTCAATCAATTCTTTAAAAGCGTTGGATATGTAATCTGCTGCACAGTGAATATCAAATGCTTTTATATCAACATATTCTTGAAGAAGTACAATGGTATACTTTGATTTGCCTGGCGAGCCTGGATGTGAAATTTGTCTAGTGGCATGCGCTCTTACACAGCCGGTTTCATTTTCAGAAACGACGGCCATTAGCTTTTTAAAATGGTTCCACAGTTTCTGATCGCAGCCTTCTTTAGGGAGCCATTCTGAAACAATAAAAACGTGACCTGACATACGGATACTCCAATTAAATAAAAGTTAGATAGGTTCTAAGACCTGAATTTTTTGGGAGATCATACTAGCAATTTCCGCTAATATCTTGTGAATAGCAAAACTATGATTAAAACTATTTCTTGGTTGATCACCATTTTTTATCGCTTCAATAAATTCTTTAAATTGTGTCTCATATGAGAAAGCTTTTTCATCTGAATTGGTTGAAGCATCAATAACATGATTTATTCCCTTATTATCTGTGACATCAATCTTAAACTCAAAGCAGGTAGCATGATTATTAAAGTCAAGCATCACAATTTGATTTTGAGCGAATGATAGCTTCAGTTCGCCGTTCAGCTTTTCACCATCAAAGGATAAGTTCATTAACTTAACAGCTGAAGGATTCCCATATAAAAAGTGAGAAACAGATATAGGATGAATGAGCACAGCGTATAAAAAAGAGTTTGAAACACAATTTGTATCCCAAATTGGGGTTTGAGGACCCTTTGAAGCACAGTGGATTTTAAGGGCCAATGGTGCGTTATGAGTTCCAAACTGTTTAATATCCTTCATCATCCCTACATACTGAAAGTTGAAACCTTCAGCAGTCACTAGATGTGGATGCTGTGTTGTTAATGTAGTAATTTCCTTCATCTTATTTAATGACAATGTTAGCGGCTTTTCGATGAAAGCATGGATACCCGATTCAAATGCCTTTTTAGCAACTTGTTCATGTACATGAGGTGTTGCAGCAACAATAACAGCATCAATGTAGTCTTTAGACATCATCTCAACCCAATTGGTGGTTACTGCCTGAAGATTTAGCTCACTTTTTTTAAGATCTAATGTACGTTGTGTACGACATGATCCGTAGACCAATTCAACTTCAGAGAACTTCTTGAGTGCAGGAATGAGTTTTTCTGACATATGCCGACCAAAACCAATAAGACCTAATCGAATTTTCATTGTTACCCTTTTCATTAGTTAGCTTTAAAACGAATTTTGAATAGTCAGCGCATTTATCAAGTCCAGAATTTACACCAACTATGCTAACATTTGAATGCGTCCTCAAGAACTAGAAAATGAAAGGAACAGACCATGATAATCGACTGGCAACACTTCACACCATGGTTGTCATTAATGGGAGGGCTATTAATTGGCATAGCAACTTCTCTACTGCTTCTGGTTAATGGAAAAATTGCTGGCATCAGTGGCATTCTCGGCGGTCTATTTAAAATGCCCAAAGATGATACAGCGTGGCGAGTATTATTTTTACTTGGAATGATTAGCGCTCCATTGGCTTATCGATTCCTCATCAGTCCGCCTATCATTGATATTAAACCTGACTGGTTAATACTTAGCATTGCAGGTCTTTTAGTGGGTTTTGGAACTCGCATGAGCGGTGGTTGCACCAGTGGCCATGGCGTTTGTGGTATATCTCGATTATCAAAGCGCTCAATAACTGCAACGCTGATATTTATATGCGTCGGATTTATGACGGTATTTGTTGTTAGACACATCATTGGTGGAATCTAATATGTCAACATTATTTGCCTTTATCTCAGGTTTCATTTTTGGCATTGGGTTGCTTATATCTGGAATGGCAAACCCTTCTAAAGTGCTTGGATTTTTAGACATTGCTGGTATCTGGGATCCCTCACTGGTGTTTGTCATGATTGGCGCTATCATCATTGGATACTTCGCTTTTAAATATGCAAGACAGATGACAAAGTCCATCTGTGGCGACGTCATGAAACTACCCACATCAACAGATATTGACGCTAAATTAATTATTGGAAGTATATTATTCGGCATTGGTTGGGGCTTAGCTGGATTTTGTCCAGGACCTGCTATTGTTGCAATAGGTGTAGGCAGCTACAAAGCGTTGTGCTTTGTCGTGGCAATGGTGATAGGTATGTTGATTTTTGAATGGACTAATGCAAAATCCTAACCCGTTAGGTTATGCACCTATGAACTTCTTGCAAAACCTTAACTGGTTTGTTAATCCTATAATCTCCATTCTTCAATAGATAAACATCCTTATCCCATCGCGCTTGGAGTAAATAGATTTTCCAATGACCATCATTTGGTAATGTGCCATTATTTATTAGTTGTTGCTGCACTTCGCAAGCTTTTTCAATAGTGCAAAAAGCCTCGCCACCACCATAACCGCCATTGCTTTCAAGGAAACTTTTAGGAAAAACATCTGGAACTTCTTGTGCATCTACCGGTCCCAATTTTAAAACCATGCCATTTGCAATGAGCGAATTATCATAATCACCTATAGTGTAAACATCCTCACATTGTGCATGACCATGCAATGTAAAACCGACACATAGAACAGCTAAAGTGTTTTTAATAAAGGTATTTTTCATTTATAAACTTCTTTAATTTTTTCTAAGTAATCTTTTAATGGTTCTAAGCCTACTTCTTTTCTTCTTTCATCGATATCTTGCAAAGAACCTTCATAAGGCAAAAGAGTAAATTCATTATTCTGAATGCTCACTTGCGTTCCATATCTTTGTTTCATACCCAGTTTCGGATCCTTCAGTGCTACTCGATCGTAAAGATAAGCATAACTTTTTTTGCTTGTTTCATTGTTAATCATTAATTTGGATAATATAGATAAAACACTTGCTTGAAATAGGGGATCATCATCAGCATGTTGAACTAATAACCAGGCTTTATTGTCATATTCCTTTCCAAACTTTGAAATAGTAATCCATTCATGTTCTGAAAGAATTTCTTTCATTTTGGATGTATGAAAGTTATCTATTTTATGAATAAGTTTTATAAGCTCTGGATCGGTTTGATTTTTAATCGCATATTGCCGAATTTCTTGATCAAGCTCACACATGTCATCAATTATTTTTTTTACATAACTGATATTTTGAAGGTTTCCTTTGGGAAAATTTTGCTGCTGATGAGTACTTTTTTGTTCAAGCTGAGCATATTCACTTCCATAAGCAAAGGGTATTTGAAATGCCAAGAAATAAATAACAACAGCTACTACCTTGTTCATAATTTTAACGACTTAATGAATGGATTGAAATTGCAGGTTCTAACTCTAAGATAATGAAGGGTACAGCTCAAGTAGGGGTGAAATCAAGTTCTCCGGAATGACCGGAGAACATATTATTTTAAGTGCATAAGCCCGTATTCAGTAACTTACTTATTTAGATTTAGAAATAGTGTCTTTATAGAAAAACCACCACAAGGTATGACCGGCTTGGCTAATGGCTGCGCGTGAAGCTGGAGTGTTAGCTAATGCATTGAGCATCACAAAATCGTGAAGTGTGCCTAGATAACGGATTGCAGTCACAGGTACGCCTGCTTGCATTAACTTATTGGCGTACGCTTCGCCTTCATCACGTAACACATCGTTTTGATCAGTGATAACTAGCGCAGGAGGAAGTCCTTCTAAATCTTTAATTGAGGCCTGTAAGGGAGATGCGGTGATTTTTTTGGCATCCTCTTGATTCGGTAAATAGGATTCCCAAAACCATTGCATAGCCTTCTTGGTTAACCAAGGTCCATTTTCAAATACTTTATAACTTTCGGTTTAAAAATT
>CAYXVT010000199.1:0-6584 GCA_964468105.1 Uncultured Candidatus Berkiella sp.
GTGACAACATTACATTCACACGAGCATAAATAAAAATAGGTTTCTAAAACATCGTCAACAGGGATCCCAAATTCATGCTTACTTTTTAATAAATAAGCAATTGATCGGTTACGATCGCCTGTCGCGCGTTCTGAAGCAAATACTTTTCCATTGACTTGCAAGTTGGAGCCAAATAATTTCGCAGCCCAACCATCTAACCATTGAGCACGCGCTTGTGTATCTCCAGGGATCCGAGAACACAAAGCAATTGCGCCTGCATTCACCATAGGATTCACTGGTAAGGGACCATATCTATCGACTTGGGCAATGGAAGAAAATGCTTGACCTGATGGCTCAACATGGATCCAGGAGAATATTTTTTCTTCTCCATATTCTTCAATTAAACCTATCAGCGTAATTAATTTCGCCACACTTTGTAAGGTGAAAACGTGGTTGGCATAATCTCCACTGGATATTTGTGTACCGTCTGATAATAAAATCGAACCTGAAACGAGATCAGGATCGACATTGGCTAATTCAGGAATATAATTCGCAGGCTTGCCATCGGTATTACGCCTAGCCTCGTGCAACGCTTCCTCGAGCGTTTTTCGAATATATTCAATATACTGTTCGCGCTCCATAGGCCCTTTGTTATATCAAAAGAAGAAAGGATTATAGTAAATCTAGCTGAATGGGGGGCTAATTACTAAGAATGATTAATTGGTGTCTGGATTTACAGGCAATTTCCAATCAATCGGGGTTTGTCCATTTTTAACCAGAAAATGATTTATCTGTGAAAACGGCTTACTACCAAAAAAACCGCGATAAACAGATAAAGGTGAAGGATGAACCGATTTCAAGACTAAGTGTTTAGTCGTATCAATCGCCGCACCTTTGCGTTGGGCATAAGCACCCCACAAAACAAAAGCAATCGGTCTTTGTTGTTGATTTAAAGTCGCAATCACTTGATCGGTAAAAGTTTCCCACCCTTTTCCTTGATGAGAGGCCGCTAAGCCTTTTTCAACGGTAAGTACACTATTGAGCAATAAAACACCTTGCTTGGCCCAAGGCACTAAATACCCATGCTTAACAGGTGCAATCCCAAGATCTTCATTAAGTTCTTTATAAATATTTTGCAGTGATGGCGGTAATGCAATGGATGGCGGCACTGAGAAACATAAGCCATGCGCTTGCCCCACGCCATGATAAGGATCTTGGCCTAATATCACAACTTTCACTTTATCAAGAGGTGTGTATTCAAAGGCTTTAAAAATATCGGCACTTTTAGGATAAATTGTTTTTTTTGCATCTTTTTCATGGCGTAAAAAGGTGCGCAGTTGTTTCATATAGGGCTTTTGAAATTCATCCCCCAAGGCTTGTTTCCATTGAGCCTCAAGACAAGGTGAGTTAGGCTCCAAAGATATACTGCTCATTCGATTACCCCACTATAAACCCTCACCTGCCTTCGCTAAGAAGCTTCGGCAGGCAGGCCCTAAATTGAGGGATTATAGCAAAGCAAAATTACAAACGCATCGATGGCCTTAAGAGATTCTCTTGTGCATGCAAAGGTTGAGAAGATTGCTTAACTGTCCTTGCGTGTTCAAAAGCCGTTAAAAGGGCTGGTGCTGAGAATGATTTAGGTTTTGACTTTAGCTTGCCATTATCCTCTATTTTTTGTGCAAGACGTTGTACCCCTTGGATGCCAGCAAGATCAAGCGCCTGTTGCTGTTCAGGAGTAGCATCAAAATTTAAGGGATTGTGGTTCACATTAATTACCACTGTTCTATCTTTAACATTTTCTGGCAAGGATAAGGGATCTTGGAACATAATCATCGACAACAAGCGTGTAAAATATTGCCAAAAAGTATCGATCAAAGTATGTCTATCATTATCTAAAGCGTAAGCTGCTCCCTTATTCACAAAATTAAAACCTAACTGTTGTTCTAATGGAATAGTGGCGTCTCCGCCAAATCCAAATGGATAATTTCTAAGCAATCCACCATCGGAATGACACTCTAACACCCCTTGCTCATTCACAATCCAATGAGGAGCAAAAACAATGGGAAAACTACAAGCCGCAGTTACCATATCCGACACTTTTTTGTGGGGCGTTAACTTGTGAGAAAAAATGGCTGGTCTTAGTTTAGAAACATTAGTTGTAACAACACGAAATTCTTTGGTGTACCCTGCTTCATATAATTCTAAAAAAGTCGGATCGATTAAACCTGTTTTATCATAAATCATTTTTAAGAGGTAATTATTAATGACTTTTCCAGAACACAGGCCCCATTCTGTGAAAAAGTTATAGATTTTCTTTAAACTCCAATCTTGAAATTGATGTGTTGGCATTTCATTTAACATCACACGCATTTCACTTGGTGTAATACCAAGGACAATCCCCAAACCGATGATGGTGCCAACGGAAGTGGCGCAGATCACTTCTAGATTATCTAGATCCAAACCATGTTTAACAGCTTCTTCAAAAGCGCTTGGTAATGCTCTGCCTGCACCGCCACCGCCTGCGATAAATAATTCTTTAACGGGTTTAAAAAGTTGAGATTTGTCTATTGTTGGTTCTACGGACGCTTGAACGTTTAGTTCATCACGCAACTCTTGCATGATTGGGATAGCACGAGAGGCTATTCTTTGGGAATGCTCTTCATTTTTAATTAAAATGCGAGCTTGTGCTCTCATCAGAGCAACGGATGTTTGGTAACTTTGCATGGACATGAACAACCCCTTATACTATCGAAAAAAATGATAGTCTTCCTTTCTTAATAGTAGTCGAAAGAACGCATGAAAATTTTTCCACCCGCAACGAAAGACGAATTATTAAAGCGCGCGAATACACTTGCTGGGAAAACATTAGGTGAACTTGCTAAAGAAGGCCAAGATCATGTGCCTTTATCACTGGTTCATGCCAAGGGTTGGATAGGACAATTGATCGAACGCACACTGGGTGCCAATGCCGCCAATCTTGATCAGCCTGACTTTATTCATTTAGGTATAGAATTAAAAACACTGCCTGTGACATCGATGGGGCACCCGTGTGAATCCACCTACATTTGTACCGCTTCTATTCCCCCGATTGATCCCGATTGGGAACATTCACGGGTATGGCGTAAAATGGCCAAAATTTTATGGATTCCGATTGAATCTAACAGTGAAAAACCGCTGCTAGCACAGCGCATAGGCACCCCCATTCTATGGTCTCCTACAGCTGAAATTGCAGCGCAATTGCGCCTAGATTGGGAAGAATTAACCGAACTGCTCACATTAGGGCACTTTGAAGATTTAAGTGCTCATAGAGGAAAATATTTACAAATTCGCCCCAAAGCAGCCAATGCGAAGACCTTTATTCAAGTGATTGATCATCAAGGCAATACCATTTCTACCGTTCCTAAAGGATTTTACCTGCGCCCTCTTTTGACAAAGCAAATTGTGCAAGCCCATTACGCTCTAGCCTAAAATCCCCCTCGCAGACGACGGCCCACTTTGACATTGGTTGCGTAAGCAACCATTTGTCTCCTTTAACAAAGGAGACCGCGCTCTTAGCGCAGAGGATTTTTTTAAAGTCCTTGAACTATATAGTTTCGCTACTAAACTAAAAAAGTCCACCTCCATTATTAAAAGGATTTAATTATGAAGTTAACCAACATAGTTGGCTTGCTATCTGGTTTAGCACTTGCTTGTGTAAGCGCTTCTACTTTTGCTGCTACTGCTCAAGGAGCTCAAACCCCTGATGCGCAAACCCAAGATGCCCCCAAACCACATCAGACTCATAAAAAACATCATCATCACAAGCATCATGGTCATAAACATCATCATGCTCATAAACACCATCATGTTCATGCCATGCATGAAAACGATTATGGTTTTGATGGGTTTTATGTTGGCGCATCAGTGGGTGAAAGCATTACCAATGTAACACAAGATCAACGTTCGCTCGCTGATTTTAATAATCCGAATAATTTTGGAATTAGTGGTCCTATCGCTTTGAAAACCGATAATGCGTTTAAAGGAGCATTTTTTGTAGGATACGGCCAATGCTGGGATAGTCTCTATTTAGGAGCAGAAGCTTTTGTCGATTTATCGCAGTATAAAAATAGAAACTCTGCTGAATCTCTCATTTATCAAGGGTTTCCTAGAAAGAATCAAATCAATACTCACAGCACATTAAGTAGTCTGCAATATGGTATAGATTTGCGCCCTGGTGTTATTTTAACACCACAAAGCATGTTATATGGACGAGTTGGGGTTGCCTTTAGCGATCTTACACTCAACACAGAAGCTCAATTTCGGAATTCGAATATTCAAGGTGTCAATCTACCACTATCAGAGGAAAAAGATGTGGCAGCCTTACGCTTAGGAGCGGGCTTGGAGCAGCATCTTTGCCCACGTCTGAACTTGCGACTTGACTATATCTATTCCTATTACGGAAGAATCAGTGCCGGTGCTGCAATTAGAGGGCCGGGAACTCTTACTTTAGAAAGTGATACCAATATTAAAGTGTATAACAACACCTTTATGTTAGGAATGTCATATCTTATCAAGTAGTTCGTTAGAGATTGAGAAACTTGCCTGATCACCCCCAGGCAAGTTTTTTCTCTTAAAGAGGTTCAATGAATAAGATTTTACTCATCGGGATTGGGAGTGGCCTTGGTGGCATATGCCGCTATTTATTATCTTTATTCATCCATTCATTTTTCAGTCGCACTTTTCCTTATGGCACATTGATTGTGAACAGCTTAGGCTGTTTACTCATGGGCTTTCTATTTATCCTTTTATTGGAACGTGTTGATGGGATAGGCGATCAATTACGTGCTTTATTATTGATTGGTTTTTTGGGTGGTTTTACCACCTTTTCATCGTTCAGTATTGAAACTATGAATTTGATGGAAAATGGTCAACCGTTGAATGCTTTTATCAATATCATTGCCAGCCTTATCCTCTGTTTAGGTTTAACTTGGCTTGGTATTTTATTAGGAAGACAAGTATGAAATTGATAACACTGAAAGTTCAAAGTTACTTGCGCCGATTTTAAAACATTTAACGCAAACCGATAAAATACGCGGCGTCAGTGTGTTCCGTGCGATTAAAGGCATTGGTGAAACGGGAGAGCATTCTTCGAATTTGCTGGATATGTCGCTTGATTTGCCCTTAGCGATTGAATTTTTTGATGAGCCACAGAAGATTGAAACCGCACTTGAATATCTGACGACTATTGTTAAACCGGAACATATTGTTTGTTGGCAAGCGCAGGCGAATGATGGATAATATCAAGAATTTTCCAACGAGATTAAAAGTATGCGTGAATTTAGAGTCTACTTAGCACAAGAACTGAAAGACCCATTTGAAGCGGAATTATATTTAAATACTGCTCTTGAAACTTATTCTGAAGATGGCAATTGGGAAGCATATATACTTGCTTTAACAACCGTTGCCGAAGCAGACGGTGATTGTTCTGTCATCCCTTCTCTATGAGCTATCTGAAAGAAATTATTTGACCGATCTGCATCGCGGAAGCGAGGCATGTAATTAGCCCCCCGTAAAATCGCTTTTAGCGATGAGACGGGGGGTTAATAAATTATAAAATAATATGCCGCGGAAGCGGCGGTTCCAAAATCTGTCGCTGCTAACCGCAGCTGAGAGAGTTGGGGTTCATCTTGTCCCCCCGTCTCATCGCTAAAAGCGATTTTACGGGGGGCTAGCAACGATCATTGCTGCCGCAATGAAGAAATTTGTAGGGATCACTTCGCTGGCAAAGCAAAATATTCAGAACTCCAATACTCGCCGCCCTTCCCTAAAATATTCTCTATTATCATAAAACGCTTCATCATGATTATCTGGATGCCAGCCCGGCCATCCTAACATCGGAAAAGGCTGCAAGGCTTTTGGGGCATGCGGAAAATGTTCACTTGAAATGTATTTTGCGATTTCTTGATCAATAAAACTATTTTGATCTTGTGTATTCAATGCGAAAAATGATTTTTCAACCGGCAAGAATACCGCTTTAGCTGTCATGCCAATATAAGGCACTAATCCTTTTTCAAATAAACCATGGCCAATGATCACCGGTTTACAATGTTGTTCAAGATTTTGAGTGCGGCAAAATAAATCTTTCCACGCAAAAGCTTTAATCATGTCGAATATTTCTGGCTTATCACTACATATCACGACGCCACATTCATCAAAATGCGCTAAGGTATTTTGCAATGAGGTTCGAGTCGTGGCCGTTGAAGGTTCATCACAAATTTTTTGAACAATGGCCCATTTTAATTTGGGAAAGGTGAGCCAAGTGAGATTATTAAAAAAATCATGCCAACATTGCTGACGCATGGGAACCGCTTTGTTGCGATAAATTTCCCATTCATAACGCATATTCACCAATTGCGAAATAAAATAAATGCCATTGCCGCATTTAGCGGCAAGTGCATTGAAATCGTCACAAGTTGGAAAATGTTCAACAAACTTTTCTGAGGTTGCGTTCCATAAAGGCAAAATGCTCGCATACCCCGGAAAAGATTTATAAAAACTGGGTTTCCAAATATCTTTTTTGTTTGATGGAAAGTAGCGCCAAGGTAAGCGGTCCTAAAAACTCTAAT
>CAYXVT010000200.1:0-2843 GCA_964468105.1 Uncultured Candidatus Berkiella sp.
TATGATCACTTGGAATAATAATAAAATATTGCAACATACCAGAGGTTATAATCATACCAATGGCGATTATGGAAATGGTGATGTGCAGGGTGCTTTTCTCTATTTTAGGCATACTTTATTCAATGATGTTCTAACACTTAATATAGAGTATGACACACAGACATTAAGTTTCGAAAAATGCTAAATATTTCTACAGCACGAAAAGGTGTTATTCCACGGTTTTATTTTGAAATGTTTGGCATAAGGTCGCTTTACAATTAACTATATTTTAGCATAAGTTGTAAAATATAGAATATGAGTAATATTGTGTATAAACACTTATAATTAGATATTCATTCATGAGGAGCCTGTTATGAAAAAGTCATCATTTAAGACTGTGCTAAAAACACTTGGGATTGTGAGTTTAACCGCAGTTGCTTTATTTCCAAATTTGAGTCATGCCAATAATCGTTTCATCTGCTCGCCAGTAGGTAGCTATACAATCAATATTTTAGCCAATGGGGTAACCTCCTATGGTGTGATGAATGTTGGGGCAGATGGCTCGGTTACAAGCAACCATTCATTTAATTTAACGCAAGCACAAGCGCAAGGCAGCCCTAATGAAAATGGTGGGTATGGCACGATCCAGGTTGGTTCATGGAAAATAGTAGATGGAAAATCGTTTAAAATAGTGAATAGCTGTGTCGATCTTGCTAGGCCCGATCCAAATAATTTAGCAGCTCCTGCAGTCCCTGTTGTAAGAGAAAAGGGTGTAGCTACGATCATTTTTGATTCCAGTTCCTGTCAAACGGGTAGCTTCAGTGGGAGTATATCAGTATATGGGATTCCACCTGGTGGCGATAACTTAGCGCTTTCAGGAACACCTGTTCAAACTGTTGCGATTACAGGAAAAATACAAAGAATAGTTGGTCCCTAATTTTGGATATACTGTCGTGGGTCGCTTGACCCACGTTTCATTTCAAATTCATCCTAAATTTGATGTTTTAGCTTGAGTCTCAATTTTTTGATTGCCATCATCCTCGAGAGTAATCTGTCCAAGCTTTTTTCTTAATTGTTCTAAAGACTGCTCTTGCAGCCTTTCATTAGAAAGCGTTCGCATCGGTGTGTATGTCTCATCAACAGCTGCTGAGGGTAAAGGTGGTTGAGCAGGGGCGTCTAAAAGTTTAAGAAATTCTTGAGAAACGCCTTGTGATTTTTGAGCTTCTTTTCTTGCTTTTTTTGAGATTTTTCTAACCTGTTCAAGCAATTCCAAGCCAAGGTTGATGTAATAAGCACGTTTGCTATTTGAATCTAACTCATTAAGTGCACAAAACACAGCAACGTAAGCTTCAACCATACCTAAGATAATATCTGCATTTTGTGTGGTCAACCCTCCCAAAGCGACCATTTGTGTTACACGGAAAATGAAATTTTCATAAAAAGCATTTTTGTCCTCTTCATTTTGAAGAGCCTTCAGTATTGCGATATTATGCCCTTGGACAAGTTGAGTGGTAATTGCTTGCTTACAAAGAGGATCAAGATATTCGCTTCTCCAGAGAAAAACAACATTAGGTACATTGTCTTCTAAAATGGCCTTTTTAATAGCCGTCATAATGCTGTCAGTGTTATTTAAAAAGTTACCTCGAATCAAAAAACAACCTAACATCTCAGGTGTGCCCTTACGGGCGGTGTATTCGAATAATTGTTTAAATTTACTGAGAGTTTCAGCATCTGATGTTTGTTCTGACCACCGTGTGAAAAGTAAACTTTCTAAGAATTTAGGCATTTTCTGTAAATTGATAAAAATTTCAAAACAGACAAGTGGGAAATCACGAATAAAACAGATAGGTTGAAAAAGCAAACTATCTAAAACATCAGCCATTTCATTTTGTATTGCCCATAGAAATACTAATTCAAGGTTTCTTACATCATATTGATTACCACTTCTCAGTACGGCATTCAAAAGTTCAATGCATTTTTTATCTTTAGTGTCTTCAAAGTAGGCCTTAATATACATAAACACTAAATGAAAAAGTCGATCATTGATAAGATCATATCTTTTCCTTACCAGAGCCGCCATTTCGCGAAAACCTGAAAAATATTTATCAGCTTCACGTGATGCAGGTAAATCAAGTTTCTCAATTTCTTGCTCAATAGCTTCAATTATTTGAGCATCAGTCATGGGAGCAGGAGATGAAGAATTGGGGGTTACAGACTCTGAAGAATCTGCTAGCGATCCGCTCGATCCGTTTTTCATAAAACCAACCTTGTTAGAAAATCGGTGAATAATGGCGATTCTTAAATTTCTAACAATTAAAATTAACTATAGCCTGCATATTTCTGCACTGCGTGATTAACGGCAAATCTAATAACAATTTTTTGAAACATAACAGTATAAGGCATCTATAAATTATAAGTTATGTGACCTTAAGTTTAATCCATAAAATTGTCAACTGGCGTTATATTCAGATTTGATGTATGCCCTACAAGTGAAAAGAGTTTAAGGTTTTTTCTTCGCACTTTGTGCAATTTTTTCTAATCTTGCATCCAGCTCAGACTTGTCTACTTTTACACCTGACACACCAGTCACATTATTAAATGTTACTTGGCGCGCCATTGTCGTTACATCGCTCTTAGCCGTTTGATTTGGGACAACATTTGGGTCTCTCGCTTTTAATTTCGCACCCAATTCAGCCATAAAATTCTTACCGGGCGTCACAACGGGAAGTACAGGCTCTAGTGAAACTGGGACGACAGTAGGTGCGACTGAAACGGCAGGGGTTGCTGATTTTGCTTTCTCAGCTTCGTTTCTTCGTTTTACAATTTCGGCACGAACTGGAATGGCTAACTCTGTATACCATTGA
>CAYXVT010000200.1:2853-6547 GCA_964468105.1 Uncultured Candidatus Berkiella sp.
AGACATAGCACTATCAACAGCATTATCTGCTATTAGTTGACTATACTCTTCGTCTGCGAGCTTCATTTCAAATAATCCGTTAATGAGTCCCATTGCATGACTTTGATATTGAGCGAGCATCTTTGCGATGGTGGTATCTGATGCTTCTCCTTTCCCGGAGTAAACTTTTTTAGGTAAGTCTGCTATTAAATCCCGGATTTGATGATTTGCATCATTATCTAATTTTTCTAATAGTTCTTCAGTTGTTTGACAATTACAGGCTAAACAAACCGCATCGAGTTCGTATTTTTCTTCTCCTAAGATACTTTTGAGAATAGAAGCAAGTCTTTGAGATGGATTTTCATGGGGTTTATTATTCGCCGTTGATGGTTTGCTATTATGAGAATTGTCTCTATAGCCTAAATTATCTGAACCGCCTGATCGATCTGAATTTGCTGATTTTTTTGCAACTGGCTCATAAGGTTTTAGCGTAAAGCCTAACGCTTTGAGTTTATTTATTAAAAATTGTTTTTCAAATGTTTTGGAATCACCCTCTACATCTGTGACATAAGTGACGAGGTTGTTGATATTATGAACTTCGTACTTAGAGTAGTTTTTTTGATCGATGATCGCAAAAACATCTAATAATTTTTGTACCATTTCTCGAGTAATGTCATATTTAAGCAGTTTTGTTAAACTTTCTGCGGCAGCAGCGCGGGCTATAATATAATCCACTATGTGAAGACTTGCACTTGTAGCATAAAAGCATCTAATTTTTGCTTTGAGCTCATTGTTATTATTGGCATTTAACCGATCTTTGAGTTGAGTTTCAGTGAACGGCGTTAATTCGATATCAGCCAAAATCGCGGCAATTTTTTTATTGTATTGATTATTATCAAATGTAACATTTAGTTTAGCTTTCAATAATTCTCTGAGATAGCTGTAATCTTTTTCTTGTGTAACTGGTGCATTTTCGGTATTTGGTTGATCGCTGGGGCTCGTAAATAAATTTCGCATGTTGAAAACCTCTAAATCATTTGTGCCTACATTTAAAATAGGCTAGTTAGTTGATTTAGAGTGTTATATCATTTAATTTAATAATATGCCAATAAAACTTTTATTGTTAAGATAAATTTAAAAGACTAAACCTTTGGATTAACAATCGTTAGGTAGTGCCATTAACACTAGATTGTTATACTTCGGTTAGTTAAAGACTCTAAAGCTCTACATAATATGGGATTCACCGATGTTCAAACGCTTTTGTCGGCCAATATTGCATTTATCTACTTGGGAAACTGGCTTGGCTATATTCTCAATGTTTTTTGGCGCCGGTAATGTGGTGTTTCCTCTAATTATGGGTAGAGATTCTGGCCATATGATATGGGTAGGTATTCTAGGACTGATGCTGACAGCCGTTTTAGGACCCTTATTGGGTCTTTATGCCACTATTCTCCAAGATGGTGAAGCGGGTAAGTTTTTCTTTAAAATTGGAAAAATGCCAGGCACTGTACTAATGATTATTGGTTTAGTGATGCTGGGGCCATTTGCCATTATGCCTCGCTGTTTCACCGTGGCCTATGGTGCGATAACGCCTTATTTTCCTGAACTAAGCCTACTCATGTTTACGCTAATTGCAGGCGCTCTCACTTTAGCTTGTATCTATAGAAGGGAACAGGTACTTGGGATTTTAGGCTATATATTATCCCCAGCGTTGGTGATTTGCTTATTGATAATTATTTACAAAGGTCTCACTACAGAAGGAATAACGGATCCTCGTTTGGAAACCACGGCATTGGAGGCCTTCAAGTTAGGTTTTGATGGCGGCTATTATACACTTGATTTAATGTGTTCAATTTTCTACTGTGCAGCGACTTGGGCTTTGCTGAATTTTCAAAAAGAAGCCGCCGAGAAAGAGGGGCGTGAATACTCTGTTTTCTTAACCTGCTTTTGGGCCAGTATCATTTCCGTTGTTTTGCTTGCCATCATCTACGTTGGGCTCGCCTTTTCTGCTGCTAATCATAATGTGTCTTTAATGAATGTGCCCCGTGCGCAGATCTTAATTCACTTGAGCTTTATGATTTTGCATTCGAAATTGGCGTTAGTCTCAAATATTGCTATTGCTTTAGCCTGTTTTACGACGGCTTTAGGGGCTGGTGTCACATTCGCAGATATCATCTGCGATGAAGTTAAACGCTCAGATACGTTTAAACATATTCAGATCCCTTATTTCCCAATGTGCATTGGGGTGGTTGCTGTTACGGTATTGTTAGCGAATCTAGGGTTTGAAGGGTTAATGCACTTTATTGAACCGCTCGTTCAGGCCATTTATCCCTCTGTGATTGTGTTGGCTATCACCAGCATTATTGAAAAAGTATGGAAGATTAATTTTATTAAGATGGCGGTTTTAATTACTTTTGTGGGCACGTTATTATTCCATTATGTTTTATAAAAAAGGGGCATGAAGCCCCTTTTTTATAAACATGTCTAAATTTTCTTTATAGAATTTGACCAATGCGATCAAATCTGATGTATTTGTTGAGCATATCAAAACTGGTAATAATCATTCTGGCTCTGCCAACTATTTTATCATCACTCACAAAGCCCCAATAGCGGCTATCATGACTGTTATCTCTAAAGTCACCCATCACGAAGTAACTATTTTCCGGAACGATAACATCTGCATAAGGTAAATTAGAGTCTTGCATCCATGATATTAAAAAAATCTCATGGTCCTTTCCTTCTAAATGCTCTTTTTTTCTAATAACTGGGAACGACTCACCATTTGGTTCTATATTGTGGTCATATCCTTCGTAGTCTTGTTCTTGCATTTTACCATTGATATAAAGCGTTTTTTGTTTATAAGAAATGCGATCGCCCGGTAACCCTATTACTCTTTTGATAACGCGTTCTGGTTTGTTATTAACTTCACCGCGAAAAACAATCACGTCGCCTCTTTTAGGTTTTCCAAAATCAAATACTCTTTTGCCAATGATAGGCAAATGAACCCCATGACTAAATTTATCAACCAGGATAAAGTCGCCTTCTAAAAGCGTTGGCTTCATTGATGCACTGGGAATTCTTGATGGTTCGAATCCAAAAGATCGAAATGAAAATATGAAAAGTAAAATTGGGAAGAAACTTTTGGCGTTGGTATAAATAAAACTATTATGTTTTCTATTTCTTTTAAAAACAGAATAAAAGGCAACAATTAATCCAGAAATCAGTGTTGCCAATAATAAAATGATTTCAAATGCCATAATAGTTCCACTATTTGAAAGTAAATATAAGAATTTTCATTAAATCATACTGTAAAGTTGAGAGTCAAATATAAGTTTGAGATGTAACATTGTTGTGGCGGCTTTGATGAAGGAGACAATACTTTAAGTCACATTCTTATTTAAAAAAGTGAGTTTCAAGGCGATATTATGTTGTAGACAAAGCGTTCTTAGATCGTTGTAGCTTTTCACCTGGAGTTTATCCATTATCTTGCCTAAATTATTTATTTGACTTGTTTCTGACATGCATAGTAAATCAGCAGCTTGCTGCATGTTATATCCTTCCAAAAAGCACTTTAATGAGTTTGCTTCATTTACAGTAAAGGATATGTTTTCATATTCATCATCTAAATAGATTTGCTGCAATGGCATTTCTTGCATCACAATTTTTGTTAATTGATCGTTAACCCCTAAAAGCCAATTATCTTGTAAATTGTAAT
>CAYXVT010000201.1:0-6511 GCA_964468105.1 Uncultured Candidatus Berkiella sp.
GGACATTGAGGCAAAATCAGTGGAAGGATACTCGCCAGAAGAAGTGGCAAAACATCATGGCTTGCAAACCTATGCTGCAAAGTTACATAAAGGTAAGATACCATCCTTACTGCAGTTATGTATTAAACAACTTGTTAGTGAAAATAGAGATGACCAGATCCAAGTACAAGAACTTGCCACAAAGGCAAAAAATTTGAGACTAGGAACAGGGAAATAAATCCTTTTATACTCCCTTTTTGGGTAATCCCGTTTTTCTCTCTGGACTAGGGACTGTTTTCTGTTCAGCGTCTTTTGCTTTGAACATCGCCATAAAAGCCGGCTCTTTACGTGGAGAGGCTTCTGGTGAACCTGTCGGCGACGATGAGGCTGCTGAGGCAAGTTTACCTTGAGATGATTGCAATAAGGGTGAATTTCCTTTTTCAGGTAGTGGTTGGCCTTCACCCTCTTGATTAACGAGAGTGTCAGTAGGCCCAGTCGCTTTTGCTTCAGTCAGTTGTTTTGCAGCTTCCGCCAATCTTGAGTTAAGAGGAGCTGGATTAACTGTTGCTGATTTGAGATCGGCAATAGCTTTTTGTTCTGTTTTGGCCATAAGTGTGGCAGCGATCGGTTTTAATACACCTACCAATTTCGACTGAAAATTTGCATCATACTCTCTTAAAATTTTAACGCCTACTTTATTATTTATTTTTACTTCAAAACCTGCTTCTTGCAAAGCAGCCATTAACACCTTAGCTTGCGTTGGTCCTTTGGCTACAATGGTAATATAATTAGGATCTTTAGTGTTTACCAATGGTCGTGATGGTGATGTACCGAATGCTTCTTTCAAAACGCCAATAACCAAAGAGTCTTGCTCCTTATTATTACTCTCTTTTTCTTGAGCTTTTCTTGCTTCCCCAATCGCTTGTAATTCTGCAATAGCACCTGCTTCTTTAAGCTCCTGCATCATATCTGTAGGACGTTCTGTTTGTTTCGCAACTTCTTTAACTCTAGCACCTTTAAGTTCAACATTTGAAGGTAAATCCACTTGAGGTGGATAATCAACGGGTGATTTTTCCTCAGGGAAATGTTCTGGCATTTTTTCCAAACTAAGTGATTCTCTTCGTGATGGAGGATCCTGACGGCTAGCACGAGGAGAAAGAATAGCTTTTACATTGGTCCACATCTTACCCAAAGAAGACTCCCTAGGTGATCTTGGCGATCTTGGGCTTGACTGTTCAGACCGAGGTGAACCTTTAGGTGAACGTGGGCTTGCTTGAGTAAGATCGGCCACGCCTCCTAATGCGACTTCTTCCATTCGAGGTGTTGTTGGTTTCGGTGGAAGAGGGGGCGGATTAGTCGATGCTGCGGTTGCTCGAGACGAAGGTTCTGGTGGAGAAGTTGTTGATGGAGTCGTTTCTCGAGGTGAAGCGGTAGGTGATGCAGATGGAGTTGCAGCTGCGCCGGCTTCCCCCTTGTCTTTTTCTTTTGAAACTTTTTTTGCTTCAAAAGGTTTTATTTGTTCCTCAAATCTTTTATTAGCTTCCACTGCGCGCTTTAAAATATCAGAACTAGGATCAGCATTTAACTCTTCCATAGCGAGGTCTAGGTTCACTTTTGCAGCTATTAAATCATCCTCATAGTGATCATTTTCTAATGCCTTAAGAAGTGATATGTCTGTTAATGAATTAAGTGTTGCTATGGCTTCCTCTGCTGCTTGTACTTTAGGAGATACGGCCGTTTCTTGAGGAGGGGGAGGTGCTACTTCACTTTTTACTTCAGCAATAACAGCTGGCTGAGCTGCATTTTTATTATCTTTTACTTTAGTATCAAATGCCGCAATAATTTCAGGCCCTATTTTACCTTTGATATTCTCTATGTTTTTTACTAAAGCCCCCTTAAGTAGGCCATTTTTTTCAGCCGATCCTTCAATTAATTTAAGAATTCTGTAAGCTTCTTCTTTTTCCTTTGGAGAAGCTTTTTCAATTCCTCGATTAATTACAGTCAATACTCTAGCATATGCCTTACCTTGTACTTCAAATTCATCACCTTCTAATTTTGTCTTTAAATAGGCTGGTGGAGTTTTAACTGTTTCAAAACGCTCAATTAATTCAGGTAAAGTTGTTTCATCATCTATGCGTATAGGCATAGGCATGAATTGATAAGACATCGCATATTCATCATCTTCACGAAGAAGTTGCGTATTATTGACGTAATCTAATACATCGGTAGCGGATTCACCAGGGATTTTTGATCTTAATATATTCATTTGTCCATCTTGAACTTGTTGTAATGACTTGCTCAAAAAAATTAGTCTGTCAGTATTGATTTCCATTCTTGCCTTATCATCACTTTGGCTTCTTCTTTCTATTTCTTTTGGGTTTCCGTCATTAATAAAAGTCATATCCTTGGTGAAAGAGCCTAAAAAAGGTATATAAGCCTTCCCCTCTTTCTCATCATTTTCAATTCTTGCTCTAAGTGATTTAAAAGACGATTCTTTCAACAAAGGATCTGTCATGGCAACAAGATTCTGTACTTCTTTGAGTTCACTGATGTTTTTAACTCTATTAATGCTTGGTTTACCTAATGCAGCCCCTATTGCAAGTGCTGTTTTGTAATCTCCATTCTTCAGGGCATATTCTGCCATTTTGACATATAATCTAGCGATGTTTCTTTGATGTTCAGGGGATATATTTGGGTTTAGCAAATCAGTAACAACTCTGTTTGTTGTTTTATTAAATGATGCTGTGTAGCTCTCAATGTTAGTGTCAGACTTTACAGCCTTACCCGTAGCCGCTCGTTGCAACTCACCAGGTGTTACGCTCAAAAATTGTATAGCTCCTCCTCTATACAATCCATCTGCAGCAGCCTTAGCTAGTTCATCAATTCTTTTGCTTGATATCTTTGGATCTTTCAAATCAATTTCAATAGCTTTTTTGAAATCGATTGGATCTGAGGAAGCTTTTTGAAGATCTTGAATCGATTCTTTTTCTTCCTCAGAAACTTTGGTAATCACGCTTGAAATTTGTGAGACGTTATTTTCAAAATCTTTAATGGCATTCTGTAAATTTTTTGGTAGGGTATTTTGATTTTCTTTTAATTTCTCGATGAAGCCTTGATATTGTTTTCTTAATACTGTAAATTCTGGCTTTTCATTTTGTGGATCTTCTTTCTTTGAAAAATCTGGAAAATTTATATTTTGCGAATCTGCCGCTTTTAACTCTACTAGTAATTTGCTGGCATTATTTAAAAATGCTATTTTTTCCTCTGGCGATTGCAGTTCCGCATAAGTTTTTGATATTTGATCTAAAATTTCTTCAGGCTTAATGATAGTAAAAATAGCGGGAGCAACTAATTTATAGTCTTCATTGGTTATAGTGCGCTTTTGGCCTTTATCATCGATAGTCAAACCTTTATCGAGTAATAAAAGGTCTTTAATATATTGCCTTGCCGGTGATAAAATTTCTTTCTCTTGCGCACCACTTTTCACGTTGAACTCCCCCTATCAAAACAACAATAAGTTATTACTTCTATTTTAAGGCGGCTGACTAAGGATTGATATAGAATGAGTACTGTTAATTCGTATAAAAACAAGGATTTATTGGGTGTAGGTACAATACGCTGGTTTACAACCGAGTTCCTTTTACTTTTACAGAAGATTTGTTTTCTGGGTCATTCTCAGGGGGTGTAGAGGGTTTTATCGCACTTTTTGTAGCAGAGTGCTCCATCTGTAGCAGCATAGTAGCGCTGTGTGCGGAGTGAGCTACATTCGCGGCTCCTGACAAACTAGGGTTATGGTTATCTTCTAATTGGGTTTTGGCCGAAGAAAGTCGTTTTAACAAATCGCCGGAAGTTGATTCTACTGGATTTTCTCTTGTATCTTTAAGTTTGCGAGGTACTGTTGGCGATGCATCTGGTATGCTCAGTGGTGTTCTGCTAAATATCGCACTCATTCGTTTTGTCCCATTAGATACTGCTGAAAGGAATGCAGAGGGAACCGGTGTTACTACCTTTTCATTATGCTGCTGAACTAGCGCTCTATAATTGTTATCTAACAGCACACCACAAGCCAAAGGACTAGTTGTGGTAACAATTATTGGTGTGCCAAAATCCATTGTTATGGACTTGGACGGTGGCGATTTGGTCGTGTTTGCTTTACAGTCCGTTGGGGGACAATGGGGGTCAACATGAGTGATAACTTCCGTTAATTTTTTACTAGGCAAAACGGAGTTGGAGTTAGCAACAAGAATGTGTGAGCATAGTTCGGGAAGTGGTTCCGTTTCTTTTCCACGTTCAGCGTTCTTAACAGCCGTTGTTAACTTATGTTCAAAGCGATTTTTTGCTGCAGCATTAGCATGATCAAAGCATATGTCTACGCATGATAAAAAACGCTCATTTCCAGCTGTTTTACAGGTGAGTACATTATTAAAAGAAAAGGGAATTTTATTTCCATTAATTTTTACAGGACGCTCAGCCAATTTATCCTTAACTCCTTCGGTTCCAAGAAGCTCCTGATCTACATTAATTCCAAGATTATCAAGAACCACTGTGCGATCTTTTTGTTGTTCCTTATAAATCGGATCTAATTCCGAAGGAAAATTTTTGACTATAAAATTTATTTTAGGTTCTGGTCCACACTCGATATGGGGAACAACATTCATGACCTTATTATGATTTGGTTTTTCCTCCATTCTAACGGCAAATGAACCTAATACTAAATGTAAATTCTCCGGTTGTGCTGCGGCTAAATCAGCAATACCCTGTTGAAGTATAATAAATTCGTCTATAGTAAGAGGTGCTTTGGTATAAAACATAAATTCATTCGTAATTAGTCTTACGATATTATTAACACTTTCTGGCTTTAAATCACCGTTAGCATCACAATTTTGAGTTCTATGTATATCTGCTGCTTTTTCTATCAAAGCATTAATAGAATTAATAAGCCTTTTTTCCTGCTCAGGTTTCACTTGGGCAAATTTACATTCTCCTGCAGGATGATCTCTATCATGAGCTGGAACGGCTGCACATACAATGTCTTGTATAATTACTTTACCTTCAGAAGCTTCTGCGCCTAGTTGCATGTATATTCTCTATATCTAAGATATAAAATTAAGATATAATCACTTCATTAGTTTAACATTTGGTTACATAGATAAGATAGGCGTTGATCTATTGACCTATGTCCAATGAGGGAGAAAAAATGCGTGAAATAATTGAAAAAAAAATCACTGGTTCACCTGAGGATCAGGTTGATTTAGGAGAAATGAGCATTAAGGATGATGAGATTGCTGAAATCATTCAATTTATTGCCAAAACGCGCCCTAAAGTTGAGGAATTATTTTTAAACGATAATCTCCTTTCTGATGAAGGAGCCACCGTTCTTTCGAAAGGATTAGCTTCATTGAAGCAACTATCAAGATTAGATCTACAAAATAATGCAATCGGAAAAGAGGGTATCTCAGCAATTTACACTGAAAAAAATCAACAAACCAGATTAGCGCTTCATGGTAATAGAATTAAGGATGATCTTGAATTAGAAGAGATTAAAAGAGCAGTTTTTAGAAAATAGGTCAAATAATTTAAAGATCCGCTAATAGAAGGGACTCATCGTGGATGAATTAGTTATATTGGATTTTGAGACCACCGGTCTTTCACCTTCCTATTCACGCATTATCGAAGTCGGCGCTATTGTGCTTAAAGGCTCAAAGGTTGTAGATAAAGTTTCTCAACTGTTGCATCCTGGTTCTTCAATTCCTTCTTTGATTACCTCGATTACGGGGATCACCAATCAAATGGTTAAGGGCATGCCCACCCCTGAAAAGTTTATGCCCACATTGAAAAAGTTTATTGGGGATAGGCCAATCTTGGCGCATAACGCCACCTTTGATCAAAAGTTCTTAATAGCAGAAATGGAAAATGTGGGAAAACGGATTGATAATCCTTTTTTATGCACTCTAAAATTAGCCAGAAGACTTCTTCCCAATGCACCGAATCATAAATTAGGCACTTTGGCTTCGTATCTAAAGCTTGAGATCCCTAAAAATCATCAAGCACATAGAGCTTTGGATGATGTGTTAATAACCGCACAGATTTGGCATTATTTAAATGCCTCTATTGCCAAACATATTAAAACCCAGCCCGATTTTGAGATGTTGTTGAAATTGAGTAGTGTTCCTAAGAATAAAATTGGAACATTTTTGGATGGGTGTGTGAACGCTTAGTAGAATGGATGCCGTGGCTTTGCGCCACGGCACGTAGCATTACATTAAACCATATTTTTTTGTGGGTCATTCATGTTTTTGCCATGGCATTTGCCTTGGCAAACGTCGCCACATTTATCTGCACAGCATTTACTTTCTCTGATGCCACAAGCAGCCCCAATGCAACTGCCTAAAGCACCAACGCTGAGCACAAAAAAAGTAGCTAATGCGACAAGGCCCACATTATGACTAGCCAGTGCAGCAGGTGTTGTATTGGCTGCATGCGGTGCATTTGCAAGCGCGGTATCGGTAGGCAAATGGAAGAAAGCAGATCT
>CAYXVT010000202.1:0-6491 GCA_964468105.1 Uncultured Candidatus Berkiella sp.
TTATACCCTAAAATCAGCATCAGATGCTTTTAATTATTATCAACAAGGTGATTATTATAGTACTGCTGGTATCGAGGGACATAGCTTCTGGTTTGGTAAAGGTGCTGAATCGTTGAACTTAGAAGGTGCTGTCGACTTTCCGATTTTTAAAGAACTATTAAAAGGTCGGTTTCCAGACGGTTCCTGTATGACAAATGCTGCGCGCGGAGAATATCACAGACCAGGCTATGACTTAACCTTTTCAGCACCCAAGTCGGTTTCTATTTTAGCTTTGATTGGCAAAAATAAAGAAGTCTTAGAAGCTTATCAAGAATCTATTCAAGAAGTACTTGCTAAAATAGAAAAAAAGTATGGTGCTTGTAGAAATAAAGAAAAAGGCATCACCCACATTGAAAAAACAGGCAACATGGTTTTTGCGGTATTTGAGCACGTAGACACACGTGCCGGAGACCCTGGTTTACATCATCATTGTGTTTTATTGAACATGACCCTTCGACATGACGGACAATGGCGAACTCTTTTTGCCGATGAAATTTATACTGACAAACTGTTAAATGGCATGGAATTTCGCTCTATTTTAGCGCATAAACTATTAGCCTTGGGTCACATTTTAAGAATAGGCGAAAAAGGTACCTTTGAAATAGAAGCCATTCCCCAATCGTTAATAGACTTTTTTTCTAAACGTCATGAGGAGATTGAAGCCTGGTTAAAAGAGCATAACGCCTCGGGCGGGAAAGCTGCCAAAGTCGCTAACTTTCAAACCCGAGCATCCAAACAGAATCGAGATCCAGGCGAGCGGGATAAAAATTGGCTTACCGAATTACAAGAGGCAGGCTTTACGTTAAATGATTTAGAAAAAATTTGTGTAGATGCTCAAGAAAGAGGTCCTATTACATTGCCTAACCCGCTTGAAATTGCCAAAGTTTCTATTGAGACAGCCATTTCACATTTGAGCGAGCAAAAATCCTTTTTTTCGATTCAGGATGTCATAAAGTCTGCCAGGATGCTGTCAATTTTTTCCAGTAATGAGGCAGATTTTTTGCGTATTATTGAAGAAAAAATAAAAACTAAAGAGCTTTTGTATATGGAGGAAAAATTTTTAACCACACCTGCCAATAAGCTTTTTGAAACTCAAAATATTACCTGTATGCAACAGTCTAAAAGCACGGTGGATAACATAATGTCCGCTTGGATTTTTGATAAGTTTCACAGTGCTAAAGTTAAAACCGAATCATCCCGTGCAGCTTTAAAGTTTATGTTAACCACCAAAGACCAACAGATTTTAGTCACCACAAGCTCAAAACCGCACTTAAATGAAACCCTAAAGGTGTTTAATGATATTTGTCAGAATCAATACCATTATCCCCGTTTTCTGACCGAAAAAGCTTCAACAGTTGAATTTTTAAAACAAAAACTCAATACCGATAAAGCGATGACCATTGAAGGGTTTCTTTTGGCCTGTGAATGGCGAGCAGAGAAGCAAAACTCTAAGCCCAATATCATCGAACGTTGGAATCAACGGTTTCGTATAAAAGAAGCGCGCGATATCTGGGTTGTTTATGGCGATATCTCTTTTAGCCAAGTGTCCCGTTTACAGCAATATGCTAAAAGTTTTGGCGCGCGTCTTATCTTTACCAAAGCCCATTATCAGGATATTCCGGCTTTAGATTCTTTGGCCGAGAAAGACATTACGCAATACAGCTTATCAGCTCCTGAATATTATAAAGCAGAGCTAGAAGTAAAAGATACACTGCTGGCCAAACTTAACCGCATGGATGCCAAACATAAGCTCTATAGTAATGATGATTATCAAAAACGCTTGAATATCGGGGCTAGCTTAAGCCTTCTAGAACGCACGTTGCCATTGGTATTCACTTTAACCAACGGCGAACGGTTAAGCCTGAACGAACAAATCAGGAATGGCTTAAAACAAAAGAATGCTTTGGGTCAGAATGCAGTTATTTTGCCGACCTTACAAGCCTGGGGCTTAAGTCAAACCGAAAAAAGTCAACCTAGCCTTTATCAACCAGGAGACGTTATACGGTTTAATGTTGCGGTGTCAAAAACCTTGTTTGATAAAAGTCATCGTTTTGAGGGGCATTATTTTAAGGTTTTAAGCGTTGATTTAAAAACCACTTTAATAACACTACAAGATGCAAATCAACATAAAATAACCTGGAATCCCAGTCTTGAGCAAAACCTAAAAAAAACTGATGTCTTCAGAATGTCAGAACGCGAATTGAGAGTAGGAGATAAACTGGTTTGGACACGTACTGTAAAGGATGCGCAAGATAAAACTTTAAATAGAATTAAAAACCAAAGTGCTTCTGTGGTGTCGATATCGAGTGAATCGGTTACGGTTGCATTACAAAACGGTAAAATGTCAAGCTTTAATCCCAATGAGTCCTCGGAACAACATTGGGATTATGGTTATGCTGTTATGTTAAAAAATAGGGAGTGGAGTCTGCCTAAAGACGCCCTATTTGTTTTACAAAGCGATAAAATCGATTATAAAACGCTAGAAACTTTGCAAGAATCTTTGGAGCACCTTCAAGAAAACAAAAAAACGGCAACTATTGTTTGCAATGATATTAAAAAATTAAAAGAAACCATTGCATCAGGTGGCATTGGGAACACCCCCGTTTTAAAGTCAGAAGTGTCCTATTTAAGACATGAAGCTCTTGCTGAACATCAAAAGACAGTGACACAACCCGTCTTTCATGGATTACAAAGAGAATTTTTGAAAGCGAATGCATTAAACCCAGAGCTTTCGTCTCAAAATCTTAACAACCCCGACAACCTGCATTGCAGTTACTCAACTCAATTTAAGTTAGCTTGTGATGTGGTTGATGAACTTTGTTTATATCATTCAGAGCGAGATGCCGTTTTAGAGTTAAAAATGTTAAAACTAGAAGCGGCGCAACTGGGTGGCCTTAAAACGCCTATGAAATGCATTGAAGGTGCATTTAATTTCGCTATTAAAAAAGGCTGGTTAATTCCTTTGCCCAAAAAATTAAATGATGATAAGGACTATGTCACTACACGCCACACTCTTTTGATGGAAAAGCTTTGTATTGAAAAAATGAACGAGAGTAAAAATCAATTAACGCCTATTTTAATGCCGGATGCCTCTGCATTAAAAACGCTGGTAGAACAATCTCATTTTACCCGCAGCCAAAAAAAAGCTATTCACTTAATTTTAACCACACGAGATAGATTTGTGGCGGTTCAAGGTATTGCAGGTGCAGGTAAAACCAGTGCCTTAAAAGAAATTAATCAGCAATGTCTAAATGTGGGTTTTAAAACTTTGGTACTAGCAAACATGGGTAGTGCTAAAAATCAAGCCCAGCATAGCTCTGGTATGAATGCAATGACAACCGCACAATTTTTAACGCAATTAGAGCCTTTGTTGAACACAGATTTAGAGAAAGCCCGACAAATGTATGGCAACAATCAATTAATCATTGTTGATGAAGCATCCATGGTTGCGACACCCGAAATGTTTCGATTGGAAACAGCGGTCAATCAACTTAATGCACGTTTATGTTGGACAGGGGATTTTAAACAAATAGGTTCTATAGGCCAAGGGGATGCCTTTGGTGATAGCTTAGCCTATGGTATTAAACAGGTTGCGATGACCGAAAATGTGCGTTTAAATAGCCCTATCGCCCTTGCTGCCGCAAAAAGTATTTATGCTGGAGATGTAGAAAAAACCTTGCATTTTCTGCAAGATCGCATTGAAGAAATACCCGTTAAAACGGAAGCCTTACAAAAAGTCATCAAAACCTATTTTTTAGTGCGGGATTTAAGAAAAACTGAACCTGTAGTCATTATACCCTTAAATAAAGATAGGGTTTTTGTTAACGATAGCATTAGAGCTTTACGTAAAGAGAAAAATGAATTAACCGGTGATGCTTTAAAAACATCCGTTTATTTATCTGCCGATAGACGTGAGGTTGAGAAAAAAAACATTGAAGCCTATGAGACAACAGATATTATTCGTTTTAGCAGCAACCATCCGCGGTTGGGGATCAAAGCAGGTGATTATGCAACTGTCTTAGAAATTGACACTCAGCATCATCGGCTGCATTTAAAAAATGAAAATAATCAAACTTTTTATTGGTCGCCGAAGAACCTACAAAAACCCTCTGACATTGAAATTTATAAACAACAAACTCGAGAATTTCTTTGCAATGACACTATTGTTTTTAAAAGAAATAATGAATCACGGGGGATTTTTAATGGAGACAAAGGGGTGGTTCTAAAGGTAGAAAAATCGAATCTCACGGTTGCCTTAGAAAACGACCAAATAATCACTTTAGACTTAAGCCAAAAAGCCAATCAACACCTCGATTATGGGTATGCCTTAACACCATCAGCTACACAAAGCCGAAATATCAAATACGTTATTGCTTACGGAGAAAGCCCAAAACCCTATGCCAGAAAAACATCGGAACTTAAGGTAGGGAATATTGTGATTGTGCCAGGGGAACCAAATGAGAAAAATGCCGTTGAACCCGTATATGCCAAGTTAGGTGAGGTGGTAGCCTTAGACGGGCAAAATCTAACACTGAGAGTTGGTGACCACCTCAAAACCATTCTAGCAAACAAAGAGGATATATGGGAATATTTTCCGCCCTTTGAAGAACGCCAAGATCGCGAGTTACCACTCTCCACTTCTCAACAAAGCTTTTTAGTTAAAATCACTAGGGGAGACTGGTTTTATCTCATTGTTGGGCATGTCCGAGATTTTAAGAAAACTTTAGAAAAGCATGAGCGGATGCAACAATCGGCTTTAAGCCATCAAGATCCAAATTGGCAGCGATTAAAAGAGAGTGTCAACCGATTGGTTAAAAACATTAGTGGTAAAGCGGATATCGAAAAATTGCAACCTTCGAGTTCAAATAAATCCCGCTCGGAAATGCAAAAACCAGCAAACCGTTCATTTTCTGCGACTCAAAAAAACAAAGACTATATTGATAAGGATGGGCTAAACGCACACTTAGAACGCAATATTTTAGGGTATGCTATCGATTGGTTAGGGGATCCACTCAAGAAAAACGCGAGGGAAGCGCGTTGGGGTTCTAAGGGATCACTTTGCGTTACGCTTGAGGGTGCAAAAGCAGGGCTTTGGAAAAATCATGAAACAGGGGAAGGCGGCAAAGGGATGATTTCGCTTTATATGGCGATTCATAATGTTGATTTTAAAACTGCATTAAAAGAATTAGAGCATCGTACTGGTTTAAATAATCAAGCATTTAGCAATCGTGATTATAAACCTAAAATTCAAGAACGAGATTTAAAAGCAGAACAAGCATTATTAAACAAAAGAATACACTATGCACGGCAACAATATCAAAAAACACTGCCTTTAAAAGGCACATTAGCGGAGAAGTATTTGCGCGAATTTAGAGGCATTACAGGAGAATTACCGAGTCATTTCAGGTTTAGTTCAGGCATTAAACATTTGGATACTCAAAAGCTAACACCTGCGCTTGTTGCTCCTGTTCATAATAAAGCTAATCAAATAACCGCGATAGTACGTATATTTTTAAATGCCGATGGCAGTAAATTACGAGAGACTTTTATCAATCAAAAGGGTGAAGTTCAAAAAGCGACAGATAAAGCGAATTTAGGTGTATCTGGGGATGGGGGTGTGATTGTACAAAAGGGGTTATCAAACACTATATGGATAGCAGAGGGTGTTGAAACCGCATTGAGTGTGGCTAAAGCTGTGCCGCATGAGACAGTGATGGCAAGTCTTTCTATTTCGCAATTTAAAAATATGCCTGTGGCTGACACTATTCAAACGGTTGTTATTTGTGCGGATAATGATCCACCGAGTTCCCAGGGCAAAAAAAGCATTAGCGATGCCGTTTCGCATTATTTATCATTAGGCAAGCAGGTGTTTGTAGTGATGCCGCCAGAGATGCCACAAGGAATAAAAAAGTATGATTTTAATGATTTATTAAAACAGACAAGTATTGCTAGGGTGAGAAAAATATTGGATACACGGGTAGAAATTAGAAATTCTGAATGGTTAAAAAATGCTGAAACAAGTTTACTAACCGATTTAGAGGAAATAAAAAGCCTTGGATTAGAAGTGTCTCCGAGTGCGAGTCCTATTTCGTCAAAAACAGACATTCAATTGGAACGGTAATTGAGTTCACTTTAATTTATGTGGTTTGTGTTGATGAATAAACACGTTTTAAGCGTTGAAAAAATGATGTCGAAAAATAATTGACTCGATGTGTTAAATCAAATACAGTAATTGTGGTCTGAAGTGCCTGTCAAAATCTTGTTAGTAGGTCGCGTTTTTCAATATGGTAGAGTTTTTGTCATAAACGCCAGAGTTTTATATGCTTCACTCAAGACTTAAGTTTGTTCTTAAAGTTGGCACTTTAAGATCGATAGTACGAATCATTTTGTTTACGTGTTTGATCTGCAATAAATATTTGACTAAAAAGGAGTCTACTAATGCCAGCTAAAAA
>CAYXVT010000203.1:0-5228 GCA_964468105.1 Uncultured Candidatus Berkiella sp.
AATTTTACCGTGTTTTGCATGCAATCAACGAGAAGCTGCTTCGCTTTTTCAATGGCACTGGCTTTCACCTCAAGAACCAATTCGTCATGTACTTGCATTAGCATTTTGATATCGTCTTGTCCTTTTAATTCATTTGAAAGCGCTATCATCGCTTTTTTGATGATATCAGCAGCGGAACCTTGCATAGGGGCATTAATCGCTGTTCTTTCAGCTGCCTTCTTTCGGCCCATATGTTTGGCTCTGATATCCGGTAAATATAATCGTCGACCAAATAGTGTTTCAACGAAACCTTGCTGCGCGGCCTTTTCTCGGATGGCTTCCATATATCTTTTGACACCAGGATAGCGGTGAAAATAAAGATCCATATAAGCCTTTGCAGCCTTTTGATCAATATCCAATTGCCGTGCTAAACCAAAAGCTGACATCCCATATATCAAACCAAAGTTAATCGCCTTTGCACTTCGACGCTGATCGTTAGTCACTTCTTCTAAAGTCACGCCAAATATTTCACTGGCAGTGAAACGATGAATATCCTGATCATTACAAAATGCTGAAAGTAAACCTTCATCTTGTGAAAGGTGCGCCATAATTCTAAGTTCAATCTGCGAATAATCCGCAGATAAAAGTAAACATCCCTTGGCAGGTATAAAGGCTTGACGAATTTTTCGTCCTTCCTCTGTTCTAATAGGTATATTTTGCAAATTAGGATCGGTAGATGAAAGCCGTCCTGTCGCTGCAACTGCTTGCTGATAGGAGGTGTGCACACGTTGCGTTCGGGGATCAATTTGTAATGGTAATTTATCGGTGTAGGTTGATTTTAATTTGCTCAATGTACGATGAGATAAGATCAGTTTTGGTAATTCATAATCGTGGCTGAGTTCTTGTAATACACTTTCTGCCGTTGACGGTGCGCCTTTGGGTGTCCTTTCTAGTATGGGTAGCCCAAGCTTTTCAAAAAAGATCTCTTGTAATTGTTTTGGTGAACCTAGGTTAAAATTTTGACCTGCTAATATATAAGCCTGTTCTTCTAGAGATTGCAAAGTAATAGCTATCTGTTGGCTTTGCTCATTTAGTTTATCGGCATCTATCAGAATGCCATATTCTTCCATCTGCCATAATACTTCCACCAAGGGCATCTCAATTTCTTTATAGACACTTCTCAGTGTTGGGACATCTGATAATTTGCGACTCAAAGTGTTATGCAAGCGCAAAGTAACATCTGCATCTTCAGCAGCATATTCAGTTGCAATAGCTATCTCTACTTTATCAAAAGTGATTTGTTTAGCACCTTTCCCCGCAACGGCTTCAAAAGGAATCGTATCAAAGTTCAAATAACGCTTGGCTAAACTATCCATATCATGACGTTCAATGCTGTTGTAAACGTAAGACTGCAACATAGTGTCTTCGGCAATGGGATGAATTTTAATACCATAACGTGCAAAGATATGCATATCATACTTAATATTTTGCCCAATTTTACCAATGTCAGGATTTTCTAATAGTGGTTTTATTTTTTCTAACACCCAGTCACGTGATAGCTGAGCTGGACATTCAAGGTATTGATGAATGAGCGGAACATAGGCTGCCTCTCCCTCTTCAATTGCAAACGAAATCCCAACCAACTCCGCTTTTAAGGGATCTACGCTGGTGGTTTCAGTATCAACGGCGAAATTCTTTGCCTTAGAAAGTTTATCTACCCAAGCCAAGAAGTCTTTCTCATCAAGAATCGTATGATATTTTCCCTTTTCTTGTTTAGGAATAGAAGACTCTTCATACTCAACCACTAGAGCCGTTTCCGCTTGTGGCTCTTGAGAAGACAGTGTTCCTTTTTCTTGTTTTTTATCTAGATCTCTTAGCCATGTTTTAAATTCCATTTTTTGAAAAAGCCCTTTCAAAATATCATGGGATGGCTCTTTCATCACCAATTCTTCAGGCATAAAAGCTAAAGGAATTTCTTTTTGTACTGTCACCAATTTTTTGCCAAGAGGAAGTGCATCTAAATGTTCACGTAAATATTCACCAACTTTACCTTTAAAATCAGCGGCATGTTTAACTATTTCATCTAATGATCCATATTCTTGTAGCCATTTAACAGCCGTTTTAGGACCCACTTTTGGAATCCCTGGCACGTTATCAACCGGATCGCCGATGAGTGTTAAGTAGTCAACAATCTGGTTCGGTGTTACTCCAAATTTTACCAACACCCCATTTTCATCTAAAACATTCCCGGTCATGGTGTTAACAAGCGTAATATTTTTATCAACCAATTGAGCTAAATCTTTATCACCAGTCGAAATAATCGTCTTAATGTGTTTAAGCGTCGCAAGATGGGCCATCGAGGCGATAACATCATCTGCTTCAACACCTTCAATGGCGATAAAAGGAAAGCCCATGGCGCGTATAATGTCGTGAAGCGGTTCAATCTGAACACGTAATTCATCCGGCATTTCTGGGCGATTCGCTTTATAGGCTGGATATATTTCATGTCGGAAGTTTTTCGATTTGGTATCAAAAATTACCGCAACATAATCGGGTTTTTCATCATTCATCAGCTTACGTAACATATTCACCACACCATAAGCAGCACCCGTTGGTATCCCTTGGGAATTGGTTAACGGTGGCAAGGCATGATAGGCTCGAAATAAATAGGAGGATCCATCGACCAAGACTAATTTCTTATTTTCGTATGTGGTGTTATTCATCTGTACGCAACCATTCCTCTAGTTTATTCACACGTTTGGCGACCGCGCCTCTTTGCACGGCACACATTAATGCTTCCGGTTCACCTATCACAACCACGCAGGTTTTACCTCGGGTTATACCGGTATATAATAAATTTCTCTTTAACATAATGCGCTGACTCATCGACAGCACAACGACGACGGCGGGATATTCTGAACCTTGTGCTTTATGAATACTAATGGCATAAGCTAAACGGAGTTGTTCTAATTCTTTAAATTGATATTCTATTTTTTGTTTATCAAACATTACAATAAATTTTCGCATCGGAATATTTATTTCTGTAATTCTTCCAACGTCTCCATTAAAGATATTTTTCTCATAGTTATTCACAATTTGAATAACTTTATCATCAACCCGCAAGACACCACCCAAATGCTTCATTTCTTTTTTATCATATTCAGGTGGGTTTAATGTTTGTTGCAACAAGGCATTTAAACTATCAACGCCAAGAGCCCCGCCGTTCATCGGAGTCAACACTTGAATATCATTGAGCGCATCAAACCCAAATCTTTGTGGGAGACGACTTGCAACAATTTCAATAATTTTTTGTTGATGTTCCTGTGGATTAGTTGCCCGAATTAAGAAAAAATCGCGTTCGTCTTGCTTGTCAACTTGAGGCATTAATCCTTGATTAACACGGTGAGCATTAACAATAATTTGACTGCTGGCCGCTTGACGAAATATGGTTTTGAGCGCAAAAAATGGGATTTTGCCAGAAGCAATTAAGGACTTTAACACATCCCCAGGCCCTACTGCTGATAATTGATCGATATCTCCCACGAAAATGATGCGTGATTTTATGCTAAGCGCTTGAACAACACTTGCGCACAAGGGCACATCCAGCATGGAGGATTCATCCAATATAATGACATCGTATGGTAATGGCATTGAGGGATGAAAACCAAAAGTCTGTGTAAAGGGATCATATTCTAGCAACCGATGAATCGTTTTGGCGCTTTGCCCCGTTGACTCGCTAATGCGCTTAGCCGCGCGCCCAGTAGGCGCGGCCAATGCAACCGTTAAGCGCTGTTTCATAAAGACTTTCAATAATATTTTAATTAATGTGGTTTTACCGACACCTGGACCACCGGTAAGAACAAAGACTTTTGCTTGCAGCGCAATAAAAGCGGCATTTTGTTGTTCTTCTGTTAGCGGCAAATCCTCTTCTTCAATCACTTTATTTAAAATGCTTTCAACAGTATCACTTTGAATATCTAATGGCGCATCCATTAAGTTTTTTAACGCCTGAGCAATTAATTTTTCTTGGCTGTAGAGTGTCGGCAAAAACACACAAGGTTCATGATTAATCTTATCTTGAACAACCATCTCCTTGAAGCTTGCTTCATCAATGGCTTCCATCAGAGGTTCTTTTGTCACATGCAGCAATTCAATCGCTTTTTCAATGAGCTTATCGCGCTTCATCCCACAATGGCCTTCTCTTGTGGCTTGCTGCAATAAATACAACAAAGCTCCTTGAAGTCGCCGGGGATCATCTAAAGCAAAAGACAATTTTAACGCTAAATTATCAGCTGTTTGAAAACCTATTCTTTCAATATCTTCAATCAAGCGATAGGGGTTTTCTTGGACTTTTTCTATAGCCTGGTGTCCATAGCGTTTAGATATTTTGGCCGCTTGAGAAAAATGAAGGCCATGACTAGTTAAAAATAGAACGACTTCATGTGATGATTTTTGATGCTGCCAGCTAGACATAATTTGTTTGAAACGACTATCGCCAACACCGGGTACTTGTTTTAGTTTGTCCGGGGTTTTGTTGAGGACGTTTGTTAGATCATCGCCAAAATGATCAATCAGCTTTTTGGCATAAGATGGACCAATACCATCAATATATTCCACCAAAAATTTTTCCATCGGCAAGGATTGCGTAATTTGCTCACACACTTGGGCCATAAACTGGCGGCCATGTAAGGGGTGTTCTTGCCATTTACCATGAAAGGTAACCTGCTCGGTGGAAAAGGTGTGGCTAAAGTAGCCAACCACCGTGATTTTCTCCGCCGACTTTTCTTGAGGGAGAAACTGCAGCACGGTGTAGCCATTTTCAGGATTACTGAAAATAACTTTATCGACTCTTCCTTGAAGAGTTATATGAGGATCTATTGCTGTTTTCATAACGTTTATATCAAATTTGTGAGTATGCAGTTACCCTTTAAGTTCGAAAATTATACATGATATTAAGGGTTTTGCGGCTAAAAAGTTGAATTTTAAACCAAACAATAGGAAGACAATTAACTGAATCTAATTAAGTATTTTAAGGCAAACTATTCAATCGATCTGGTGTTATTTTTTGTTGCAGGGCCTTAGGAGAATTTAGAAAATATCCTTTAAAGTTATCCTATATAAATCAATGGGTTACGATTCTTTTTTGACGCTATGTATGCAAAAATGCAAATAGTTATAATTGCACCAAGGTGCAATTATAACCAAAAATGGTGCAATTGGTGCAATTAGCTGTTGACTGGTGCAATAGG
>CAYXVT010000203.1:5238-6409 GCA_964468105.1 Uncultured Candidatus Berkiella sp.
ATAACCAACATCAATCAATTTAAAACAAGAGCGTTCATCATACATATGATATACCCAGAAAGAGAGTCTAAAAATTTAGAATTCAAGTCTGAGCTACCGTCTTTCCCACAGTTAATAAAAACCTGCGTAGCCTTTGCAAATGGCATAGGTGGCAAAATAGTAATCGGTGTTAAAGATGAGACTAGAGAAATTATTGGTATTAACGATAAAATGAGAGATAAGTTATACGATGAATTTCCTAATAGTTTATATGATTCAACCAGTCCAGGTCTAATACCCGAAATATATGAAAAAAACTATGGGGATGTAAATGTTCTAATCATTGAAATCCCAAGTATTTTAAAAAAACCTGCGTTCGTTAAAAATGAAGGAATTCCCAAAGGGGTTTATTTTAGAACTGGCTCAAGCACAAGAAGGGGCAACGAAGAGCTTTTAGAAGAGTTATTGCGTGAAAATAGAAGAACTACCTATGATGAAGAAGCTATTCACCAATCAAGTGAAATTTTATCCAAAGAATTGCTAGATAGCGTATATCCAAAAGCTAATACAACGAAGTTTTTAACCGAAAAAATATTAATACAAAGATCCTCAACGACTAATAAATATTATCCAACAATTGCGGCAACGTTATGGTTTTGTGAAGAGCCAGACGTTTATATTCCAGAATCTCATCTTCGATGTTCTCGTTTTAAAGGCGTTCTTGGCAGAGAAATCATTCAAAGTGAAGAAATTGGTGGTAGCTTAAAAGATCAAATTGAAAATGGGTTTAATTTAATTAAATCTTGGTTACAAAGAGATTTTGCTTTGTCGGGTACAAAATTAAAGGGGAAAATGATAATTCCGGAAGAAGCGCTTCGTGAAGCAATAATCAATGCGATAATTCACAGAAAATATTCTATTCCAGGCGCTATAAAAGTCGCTTTGTTTGAAAACAGATTGGAAATTTTTAATCCAGGAAATTTCCCTGGATTGGTTGACATAAATAACTTGGGCGATGGAACAACCTATCTTAGAAATCCTATCATCGCAAAAATAGCGCGGCGCATGGAGTATATTGAAAAACTGGGAACTGGGATCAATTTAATTTTGGAGAGTTGTAAGAAAGCAGGTTTGAAAGCACCTGAGTTTATTGAAGGAGCAGATAGTGTGAAAGTAATCTTTCACTTCTTAC
>CAYXVT010000204.1:0-695 GCA_964468105.1 Uncultured Candidatus Berkiella sp.
AATGCTTCTTTTGCAAAATGCAAAAAGGGACCACCAGAGGCTGTTAATATTAAGCGATGCACCCCTTCTGGACGCGAAAAAGCGCAATAATTATCTGGCATACATTGAAATAAGGCATTATGTTCGCTATCTATAGGCAGTATGATAGCACCTGAGAGTTTAGCTTTAGCGATTAAGATATCACCAGCCATCACCAGCGCTTCTTTATTCGCTATTAAAACATGCTTTCCAGCATCTACCGCACTCATTAAAGATAAAAGACCCGCAGCTCCTACTATTGCGCAGACAACTTTCGTCACATGTTCAAGTTGCGCAATAAAAGATAAGCCCTCTTCTCCGGTTAAAACGGTAGTTGATAATCCTTGTTGCTTGACTAATGACGTTAATTGAACACCAGATTGATAATCAGCCATCACTGCAAACGCAGGCTTAAAAAAACAACATTGTTCAAAGAGCTTATTTACATCAGTGTTAGCACTTAATGCGATGACTTTAAATGCATCAGGATGCTGGCTAATAACGTTTAAGGTACTTTGGCCAATCGAACCCGTTGAGCCTAGGATGCAGATACCCGCTAAATCATTCATTAGGTTGTTACCCACACTAAGCTAAGAGCATATAATGGCAATGCTGCTATCAAACTATCAATCCTGTCTAATATCCCGCCATGTCCGGGAAGCAACTGCCCACTATCT
>CAYXVT010000204.1:705-1655 GCA_964468105.1 Uncultured Candidatus Berkiella sp.
CCACTATCTTTTACGCCCGCTAATCTTTTAATTAAGCTTTCAAAAAGATCGCCAAGTACTGCTAATAGAAAAATAAGGTAAGCAATACTGAGCCAAGCAGAATGTGGCATAACCATTGTATGCGCAAATGGTTTAACATAATGAAGATAGGTCAAACCAAAAGCAAGAGCCATTGTTCCGATAATGCCCCCCCAAAATCCCGCTATGGTTTTCTTAGGGCTGATGGCTGGAGATAATGGTTCACTGCCCCATTTTCGGCCAACAAAAAAGGCAAAGGTATCAGCAGACCATACTAAAATGAATAATAATATTATCCAAAAAGCACCCATTGGTAGGCGTTGAATAACACATAAACCATACCAAGCAAATGAAAGCGCTAGAATGCCTATAACGGCTTTAGGATATTTTGATTCTAAGAGGGATGGTGGAAAACCTTTAAGCGATGGCGGGAAACCTTTATAGGTGAAAATCCACAGCACAGGAGCACACCATAGTAAAGAACCGATCAATAATATTATCAAACTATTATCAAACCAGTACATTAATCCGATGCTGATGAAAAAACATAAGACATATATAGCCTTATCACGTTTTGTCTGAAACTCACATAGCCCAGCCCACTCTATAGCGCCAATGGCAAAAATGACTGAGCTAATTAGCGCAAAGTATAATGAATTCAAGCCAATGACGGCCCACAAAACCAACGGAATAAGACAAAGTGCTGTAATGACTCGTTGCAAAAGCATTTTCTATCCTAATTGTTCACCCGTTAAGCCAAAACGTCTCTCTCTTAAAGCATAGTCATTTAAAGCTCGCTCAAACTCGATTTTATTAAAGTCTGGCCAAAGAATGTCAGAAAAATACAGCTCTGTATAAGCAAGATCCCAAAGCATAAAATTACTGATTCTTTGCACACCACCTGTGCGAATAAATAAGTCCGGTTCGGGTTG
>CAYXVT010000204.1:1665-6400 GCA_964468105.1 Uncultured Candidatus Berkiella sp.
TCGGGTTGTCCATACAAAGATAACTCACGGCTTAAGTTCTCTTCAGTAATATCATTTTTGCAAAAATGTTCCTGATTGAACATTTTTTGAACTGCGTTGATGAGATCCCAACGACCGCTATAATTAACGGCTATATTAAGAATTAATCCAGTATTATTTTGCGTAATTCTTTCTGCATCAATAATCGCCCCCACAAGAGAAGGATGAAAAACGCTTCTATCCCCAATCACTCGTAATTTAATATTGTTTTCGTGAAGTCTTGATATATCTTTACGCAATACTAAAAAAAACAACCTGAATAAATTGCGCACTTCTTTGGGAGGACGTTTCCAATTCTCAACACCAAAAGCAAATAGCGTGAGAACTCTCACTTCTTTTTCTTGGCAGCTTGAAATGATTTCCCGAACGACATCTACACCCTGGCGATGTCCTTTGGTTCGACTGTATCCCCTGGCTCTTGCCCAACGTCCATTGCCATCCATGATGATGGCAACATGTTTTGGGGTGTTATCTGGGCTAGCTTTAATCCCGGGGTGACTTGCATATTTGACCAAAAACGCTAGATCTCCATTAAATCTTTCTCACGCTTTGCAAGCATTTCGTCGACTTGACGGATAAAATCGTCAGTCAACTTTTGCATCGCATCTTCGCCTTTACGCTGCTCATCTTCACTAATCGATTTATCTTTAAGTTTGTCTTTGATATGTTGATTAGAATCTCTGCGTATATTGCGAATAGCGACTTTAGCGTTTTCGCCTTCAACTCTCACTTTTTTGATGAGTTCTTTTCGCCTTTCTTCACTTAATGGCGGTAATGGAACGCGAATCACATCACCTGATGTTGCAGGATTTAAGCCCAAATCTGCGGCACGTATCGCTTTCTCAATGTCCGGAACAATCTTTTTCTCATAAGGCTTAACGGTCAGCATTAATGCACTTTCAACACCCACACTGGCAACCTGTGTTAATGGGGTTGGCGATCCGTAATACATAATAGTGACACCATCCAGTAAACTGGGATGAGCACGACCAGCTCTTAATTTTGACAATTCGTCTTCAAAAGAACGAATACTCTTTGCCATTCTTTCTTTTGCATCTTTTTGAATTACGTTAATCATTCTCCCCCCCTTTCAACTAAAGTGCCTTCATTCTGACCTTTAACAATACGCAACAACGCATTATAGTTGTTGATATTAAACACTCGAATTGGCATGTTATGATCACGACATTGGCAAAAAGCCGTTAAATCCATAACCCCTAATTCTTTTTCCAATGCATTAGCAAACGTTATTCGCTCATAAAGCATAGCCATTGGGTTCAATGCAGGATCAGCTGAATATACGCCATCAACATTGGTGGCTTTTAACAAGATATTAGCTTCAATTTCAATAGCACGCAGACTTGCAGCGGAATCAGTCGTCACCAAAGGATTACCAGTTCCTGCTGCGAAAATAACCACTCTTTTACGCACCAAATGGTGAATGGCTTTTCGTCTATCGTAATGATCAACAAAACCACTCATAGGGACAGCAGACATAATTCTTGTTGAAAATCCTGCTCTTTCTAAAGCATCTCGCATGGCAATCGCATTCATCACGGTTGCCAGCATACCCATTTGGTCGCCTGAAATTCTTCCTAATCCCGCTTTGGATAATGATTTGCCGCGAAATAAATTTCCGCCACCAATCACCATACCAACTTCAACACCAAGGGTTATAAGTTCCCCAACTTCTTTAGCTATACGATCTAAGACTTTAGGATCAATCCCAAAGTGCTCTTCTCCCATCAGCGCTTCGCCGCTAAGCTTTAGTAAAATCCTTTTATAAACAGGCGCTCCTGTCATGTGTTGCTCCCACGTGCTTGTGCCATGACTTCTTCTTCAAAACTCTTCTTTTGCACATCAATACCTTCACCAACAACGATGCGAATCATATTCAGCGCTTTGGCATTTTTTGATTTTAATAAAGCACCAATTGTTTGATCGGGATCTTTAAAGAAGGGCTGACCTGTTAAGCAAAGTTCACCCAAATGCTTGTGCAATTGACCTGCCACAATTTTTTCTAAAATATTGTCTGGCTTGCCGCTTTTTTTAGCAACTTCGGTTAATATTTCTTTTTCTTTTGCAACAACGTTTTCTGGGATATCTTCAAAAGTAACATATTGCGGTTTCATTGCAGCAACGTGCATGGCTAAATCTTTTGCCAAGGCATCGTCCCCTCCTTCAATTAATACCAAAGTACCAATTCGTGCATTATGCACATAAGAACCAATACGTTGACCCGCTTCTGCTTTCATTAAGTAAATACGTCTTACTTGGATATTTTCACCAAGACGTGTAATTAAATTATTACGAGTGTCCTCAACAGATAATTTTCCATCCAGTATTTGCTCGCTTAGTTTCTCAACATCCGTGATACCTGAATTGAGCGCTTTTTCTGACACTTGCTGACAAAATTGAACAAAATTATCATCTCTGGCAACAAAATCCGTTTCACAGTTAATTTCAACAACAGCCGCTACTGATGGCGCTGTAGCAATGACGATCCGTCCTTCTGCTGCTGTTCTTGAAGCTGATTTTGCAGCTTTTTTATGCCCTGATTTAGCAATTATTTCTTCGGCTGCTTGCATATCGCCATTGGCTTCAACAAGTGCCTTTTTGCAATCCATCATACCTGCGCCTGTGCGCTCACGAAGTTCTTTTACCATTGCTGCTGTAATATCTGCCATGATTACCTCTGAAGTAAAATAAAGGGGGCCAAGCCCCCTATACTGAAACTAACAATTAAATTAAGCTTCTTCACCATCTAGCTCAACAAACTCACCTGCTTCATCTTGCATGGGTTGCATGTTGCTTTTGGTGTCTAGGATGACATCAGCCACGCTAGAAACATATAATTCAATGGCTCTGATGGCATCATCATTGCCTGGAATAATGTAATCGATTCCATGTGGATTGTTGTTTGTATCAACAACACCAACAACAGGGATCCGCAAATTATTTGCTTCACAAACAGCAATTTTTTCATGGCCAACGTCAACGATAAAGATAACATCTGGCAAGCTGCCCATGTTCTTGATACCGCCTAAACTGCGATCAAGTTTCTCTAATTCACGACTGCGCATGAGGGCTTCTTTTTTCACGAGCTTTTCGAAGGTACCATCATCACGCATTGCTTCAAGTTCATGAAGACGCTTAATGGATTGCTTAACCGTTTTAAAGTTGGTTAACATACCACCAAGCCAGCGATAATTAACATAAGGCATTCCGCAACGTTCAGCTTGTTCTTTGATAATTTTGCTAGCGCTTTGTTTGGTACCAACAAACAATACCTTTCCATTTCTAGCCGCTACGCGCTTGATAAAGCTAAGGGATTCATGAAAAAGAGGGTATGTTTTGTCGAGATTGATAATATGTATTTTATTTTTGATAGTGAAGATGTAAGGCTTCATTTTGGGATCCCAAAAACGGGTTTGGTGACCAAAATGTACGCCGGCTTCCAGCATTTGACGCATTGATACTGTCATGAAATTTCTCCAATAGGTTTAGGGTTTTGCCTCCATGTGTCCCATTGATCCAACCCCTCTTCGCCTGCTGTGAGTAAATTCCTTTACTCAGAGCATTTTACTTAAGAACGGCACCCTGGATAACGTGACGACACATGTGTGAACTATATAAATAACTAAGATGTGCAAAATTACACACCTTCGCGCGGTTTTATACCATATCGCCCGCTATAAATAAAGAAACAAAGGTAATATACTCTTAAGAGAGAATGGGTATAACAATAACGGACACACAGATGACAGCCAAATCAAAAGTCACCATCAATACAGCCGAAGATATTAAAAAAATGCGCATTGCTGGTCGCTTAGCAGGTCAAGTTTTAGACATGATTGGACCTTACATCAAAGCTGGGGTTTCAACCCTTGAGCTCAATGATATCTGCCATAACTATATCGTCGATGTCCAACAGGCAATACCTGCTCCCCTTAACTATAAAGGGTTCCCTAAATCGATATGCACTTCTGTTAACCATGTTATTTGTCACGGGATCCCTAATGATAAGAAGCTTAAAAACGGAGATATTATCAACGTCGATGTGACTGTCATTAAAGACGGTTATCATGGGGATACCAGTAAGATGTTTACGGTAGGTGAACCTTCTGTGCAAGCGGCAAGACTTATCAAAGTGACTAGAGAATGCATGATGCTTGGTCTCAATCAAGTGAAACCGGGCAAACATCTAGGTGATATTGGTGAAGCCATCGAAACCCATGCCCACGCTCATCGTTTTTCTGTTGTCAGAGAATATTGCGGTCATGGTATTGGCAAAATCTTCCACGAAGATCCTCAAATTTTGCACTATGGAAAAGCCAGAACAGGAATGGAAATGGTACCAGGCATGATTTTTACTATCGAGCCAATGATAAATGCCGGTAAGCGTTTTACCAGACTTTTACCTGATGATTGGACAGTGGTTACCAAAGATCACAGCCTTTCTGCGCAATGGGAACATACGATTCTTGTCACAGATGATGGATTTGAGGTGCTCACCAAAAGAGAGGAAGAAACTGATTTACCATAAGGAGATAAAACAACGATGGCAACATGCCTGTAGTGAGCTTGATAAGCAGTTTTGGCAAGGTCATGATGTTCTCCAACTACTCAAAGCCCGCTCTCTTTTGCTTGATGAAATTCTCATTAACGCCTGGAAGCAGCAAGGATTAGACAAAAA
>CAYXVT010000205.1:0-6381 GCA_964468105.1 Uncultured Candidatus Berkiella sp.
TCGACGATTAAAGAAGTGACGGGCATTGAAGAAAATATGTCTTTCTCCATGCCGCGAGAGCTGCGAGAAGTAAAAATCGTTAATCATTTCAAAGAAGTTGATCCTGCTTAAAAAAAGCAGAGGGCATACTCAAACCATTTTGCTTTTAGACGAGGCGGCAAGCTCTCATGCTGAAGGAGTGTATGCTTAATACATGACTGAAGCGTGATGAGAGCAGCCAACGAAGTATAAAAGTAAAATGGGAAGAGTATGTTAGTCCCAGCAGGTTCCGGGGTTAGGCCCTTTGACGTTCGTATTTGTAATCGTCAAAGCCCCACAAGTTGTATCAGCCGCTTGTGGACCACCCACGACAGGCGTAGCGGTTAGCGTAAATCCTGTTGCACTAGCCGCTGAGACAGTGACCGTATAATACCCCTGTTGTGAAACACTGGTTATACCTAATACGGTAGGGTTTGCACCTACATAAGTATTGTTTTCAGTGAAATAATGTTCCATTAACGCTTCCATGTTCAACAAAGCTGATTGACCATCTGAACGCCTGGTCGCAATCATATGATCGGTGTAAGCAGGGAAAGCAATAGCTGCAAGGATCCCAACAATAGTAACGACGATCATTAATTCGATTAAATTAAAACCGCGATTCTTTTTCATTGCTTTGTTACAACCTCATGCCTAATTTGTTTCATATTTATAACCCTTTTTGCGTAGCTGGTAAACCACTTACTGCGATGGTTGTGGTATAGACCTTGCGTAAGTAATGATCGTTAAATGGCCCCAATTCAACATCTTGAAGCGTATAGTATTTAGAGTCTAACTCCAGGCTTGCTTTTTCAGGGGTTCGTATTAAGAGACTAATTTTAACATTGAGAACACGTGAGAAAGATAAATCTGGATTATCGGCGGCCACGTAACGGTTGATCATTCCGGTGTTATTAGTCGCTTCGCCATATCGGATCCGCATAGCCTCCACGCCTTCAATCAGCACATCTCTATTACTAAAATTAGGCGCTCCGTTGACAACAGCACAACAAGCTAATTCTGAATTTTCAGTAATGAAGAGCATACTGGTGATGGGATGATTTGGGGAAGAATTCACAGTCATGCAATCTAACATATTATCTTTACTCGCTTGGTAAGCTATTGTAATGGCATCACTTCCATTAATCGCATTACTGACACCAGTAATCACTTTAGCATTCGTCGGAAATAAATTTGGATAATTTTGGTAAGGTTCATCATTTGCTATCGCGGCATTAATATTATGATCTGGTAAACGTAAGGATTGACTTAAAAATATTTGTGTAAAATTACCCCTGCGTTGCAATTGTGTTAGATTATAGTCAACTTGATAGCCAGTGCTCCGATTCATCATCACGCTGGCAAATCCAATAACTAAAACAATAACAATGATGAGACCCATCATTATCTCAACTAATCCAAATCCTTTTGCGTTACTTTTTAAGCGAGTTTTCATTGTAGCCACTTAAAATACGAATGTTTGTTACAACTTGAGCCGGTAAAGGCGAATTTTTCTCACTATCTAAGGGTTGTGGTGCCAGAGCAAATTGAATTTGTTGATCTGGTGCCAGTGCAAGCTGACTTAGCACATTATTATTTTTTGAATGTACTATTATGCCATCAACAAGACCATATGTTTTTTCTCCAATTTGAATGGTCTTTGCTTGGATGTCGACTGCTGAAATAATGCCATTATTTCCTTCAATTTTGTCTTGTGAATGACCCAAGGTCGAGAAGACCATTAAGATGCCTATCCCAGATAGAAGAAAAATCGATCTAATCTTCAAGTTACCTCCTTAATAGAGTTGTCGCCAGTTTTGTCGACCAGCAGGCCCTGTGGCTGGGTTCTCTGTGACGGTACCTAGGCCCTGAGAACCACTCAAAACTTTAGTCTCTGTTTTCTTATCTGGAGATAAGAAAACAGCAGGAGTTCCCGTCATACCAACACTGGATTGCACACCTGCAGGCGCTTGAGTATATGATTGGCCTGAAACCGTTATTGTTAAATAATCAGCAGAGCTGAATAAGCCATCATTGTTCACATCAAATGGGGTAATATTTGGTGTTCCGCCAGACGCTTCGCTGAGCTCCATTAACCAGCTTGAGCCTCCAGGAACACAAACATTAGAAGAGGGGATAAGCGTACTGAAGATGACATTGTTATTCCTGAGTACGGGTTGTGAGACGACTCGTTCGCCATTATTGCTGCTGGCAGTGCTTTCAATTAAATTCATATACCAACCCATTTTGGTTGTCCAATTAATCGTATTGTTACTGACTAGCCGGAAATTACCTACTGAGCCTGCTGCCACACCTAAAATTTGTTGTTGCAACAACTGGCTTTTGGTAACGGTGGATGTGCCACTGAGTTTATCCCAAATGGCGTAAAAACTCTGTGTTGTTTGACCGGTTGTACTATTATCTGTAGTTTCTAAATATTTGCCAGTACCAAAATAGACAATCACACCGTTTTGAATACCATTAGGATGAGCACCGACAATGGGTTGAGCTGTGATGGGTTGATCGCCAGCTGCGGTATTTGATGCTGTGAATAGTATATTAGCCCCAGTTTGCCAATTGCTAGGTGTGGTGCTGGTTAAATTAAATTTCCACATATTGCCTTGTAGATCGCCAGCATAAACATAGTCAACGATAAAATCGCCGTTAATGTCGGCTAAATAAGGAGCGCTTAATCCGTTGGGATTGCTCACAGAGCCTGTGCCCACAAGAATCTTGTAGTAGTTTTGATTCAAAGTCCATGTGCCATTGAATAGTCCAGGCAGTAATATATATAAAGCAGCCCTTCCAGTGGTGCTGGCATAGGCACCTGCGCTTGCTTGTGAATTATTATAGCCATTACCAAAAATCACTGCCCACTGACTTTGCCCAGAGGACGTCCATACTTTGGCTACCGAGATATTGCCTTCAACAAAACCTAAGTCGGAATCATCTTGATCGGTAAATTCCCATTCATAAACATTACTGGCATTAGCTTCGGTAAAGTTTGCAGGGTCGGTGATATCTAAGCCATAAATGCCTTGACCACCATTTCTTAAATTACCTACCAAAATTGTGTGCCAAGCGCCACCATAATAAGCATCGGCTTCGGTGGGTGTGCCATCGACAAAGAAATTATGGGAATAGGTAGTTAAGCTCAAGTTTGGCAGATTTTGATAAATTTGCGCGACCCCAGGAATATAGCTGAGCACTTCTACGCCGGTATTGGCATTAAAGCCGTGCAACATGCCATCATTGGCGCCAACATAAATAATAGGGGTGCGATTTGCATTACTTGATTTAAATGTCGAATAAGGACTTGCTTCTAAAGAATCGGGATAGTTGCGATAGGGGGCTGGGACATATACCGGGCTTGAATCCACAATATCTCCTAACAAACTCGCGCGATTTCTAAAGCCATAAGTACCATTGTTTTGAACTTCTTGAGTGCGAGCACCTCTTAGATAATCTAATAAAGCTTGTCCATAATTTTGGTTAGCAGTGATTTGCGAACTTGTGGTGGTGTTTGCTGTGTAGGGGGCATTGGCTAGGAAGCTTGCCATATTAGCAGGTAAGCTGCCACTGACTTTAAAAGTGGAATAATTGGTAGGCCAACGAAAGGCAATACCATTATTGGCGCCTGTCCAATTCCGTGTAATGACTACCCTACTATTAGGGCTAGGTGTTGTATTTCTGCCAACAGGATTCAAACAGGGCCCTCCCGTTAGCATGCAATTAGCACTCCATGCCGGAGTAGTAGATAACACGCCGGTAACACTGATAGGAAAAGCTTGCACATCGCCAACCGTACCTGCAACGGTTGCTTGGTAAATAGCCGATTGGGAGTTAAGCACGGTTGAATTTTGAGCTACGCTCGAATATGAAGCGTTTCGTAGAGAAATATTCGCTAAGATTGCACTTAATGATTTTGCTGCGGAGGTCGGACTTTGAGCTGAAACATAATTGCCTTTGCTATCAAAGGCAGCATGCCATAAATCATCGGCTTTTTCAGGATCAGAATTAAAAGGATTACCCCAATTACCATTAATCGCTAATGGCGGATTAGGCCAACCATCAGACCCTGCAACCAGATTTCCAGCAACACCAAAGCCTACCGTAAAAGAAACCATATGGAGCCAGGTTGCTGGATCCCAAACACTGGGGATGACTTGATTGGCTGTCCAAGAACTTTGCAAAGTGTTTTTATAATAATAGTAAGCCACATCGGCTAAGGTTTTGCTAATGCCATCGCCGTCATTGTCAGCGATACCACTTGGCAGTGAATCACCTGTGTCCCAGTAACCATCTGTTAAAAGAATGGCGTAATTTTGTTGACAGGCTGCAGTAATAGGATTTGTCTTACCAGATAAGGCATTTTTATAATATTGACCGACTTGTGCTAATCCCGAGCGACTCGGTGTTCCTTGTGGTTGCCATTCATATTGCATTAAAGTATCTAGGATATTGTTGTTGTAGGGAACAAAATTTGTCGTTCCATTGGGAGGTACTGTAATAAAGAAATTATTATTAATTGTATTCATCCCATAATTAAAATTGGGATATTGGTTAATGATATAGGCAATGGTGCCTCTTGCTGCCATTGAGCGTCGGCGTGCATATTGATACCAATTGGCATAATTTTGTTTAGCTTGATCAAGCGTAAGGCAACCAGAATCTCCTTGTGCTGTCCAGCCTAAAGTTCCATTGGCAATGCTTCTAACAAGTGTATTAGTGCCAAGCACATCATAACAACCGCTACCCGTGAGAGTTGCTTGTAAGGTGGTTGTTGGATTTAAACCTGTCGTGGTTGGTGCATAAGTGGTGAGATAAACTTGCGCGTTAGCAGCATTTAATACCACGGTGACATGTGAATCCCACAAGTCTACTTGCGCGTTAGCGCCGGTAGTCACATTCACTGCAGCTGCGCGAAGAGGTCTTGTACCAGAAAAGCCTTTATCATCGATCCACACTTCATATTTATTACCGGCAAGATTTCTTGAACTAGTATAACCGGAGTGACCTGAAACTGGATAATCTAAAGCAGCTGCGAAGTTGGCATTAGCGCAAGCGGTACCGGATGTGCAATTGTAAGTCCAAGGGCTATAAGTTGTTGAGGGATTGTAATACATGCCATTTTGACTGGAAGTGAAAAACCGCCACTCTTTAGTGCCTGCTGATGGGCAAGATTCAATCTCATTTATGCCAATGGTGCTTGAGACATAGGCGCAACCGGATGGATTGTAAACACTATAAATATTGGTAGAGTTATTAAATATATAACTGAAATTAAGATATAGACCGTTAGCATAACTTCGAAATCCAGTATCACCTGACCATTGACTGCCACAAACGGTTTGTGATGAAAAACTTCCCGTAAAATTAGGATCATAAGCACAACCTTCCCAAGCAGGTTTTCCTATATATTCCCAGTCCATGGAGCCTGAGTCATCCAGGTCAAACATAATATTGGGAGGAACAGGGGTGGTCAGTGGAATGGGGGTTTGGGTTAAATTTAAAAGGGCACACTCACCCTGCGAGGTTATGGCACCCATAATACAGGCGACAATTGCGAGAGTTGAATGTTTCATATTTTCACCTAATTATATTGTGTAGCAAAAATAGATTGAACTATCGAACGTGAAGTGGAAGTTGCTCCAGTACCCAAAGCGGTTATGCGATAGTAATAATAACCATGACCTTTGCTAAAGGAGTCAGGTGATAAATCATAAGGAACAAAACTAAATTGCTCCAAGTAATAAACCGGTTGTGTCGTCACGCCATAAATAGTGCTTGAAAAAGGGATCCCATTTGATTGCCACCAGGAACCACTTTGTGAAACAAAATTGATAGAATTATTAAATTGCCACATTTTGCAAGGAGGGGTACTACAACTTGAAACAGCAGGGGTTAAACTCCCTTGTGTCGCTACCCAGGATTCGCCATCGCCAAGGGCAGCTTCGGCTGCTTGAAATGCTGTTGAAGCATCACGAAAATTTTGAGTCATCCTTTCGCTTAAGGCCGTGTTGCCCATTGAGGATATGCCAATAATGGTTAAAACCAAGAGAAAGATAAGCCCCGTTATTAGAACGACACCGTGTTGTTTGTTAAAATTTTTGTTAATCATAGTCACTACACCTTCATTAATATGATTTAACTACTAAGTTTCTTAAAAGAATGGTAAACGTTAGTGGACTTCTTAAAAAATTATCCGCAGCAGCGGGTGTATAAGAGGTGCCAATAAGATAAAATGTTGGCCTTTCTTTAAAAAGATTGACGGCATTATCAGAGCGCATTAATAAACAAAGTCGAACGCTCACAACATCATTCCAGTTTAAAAAACCGTAATTGGCATTAACATATCTGTCA
>CAYXVT010000206.1:0-6327 GCA_964468105.1 Uncultured Candidatus Berkiella sp.
TAAAGCAACTTGGATTAAAGGCCTCTATATCCTCGTATTTTTAGTAGCAAGCTACATCATGATTTTTGTAACTTTTTTTGTCATGCTTGCTCAGTTTTTAGCTGAGTTAATCTTTAAAAAGCCTAATGAACACTTGCAACATTTTGGTAATACCTTAGGGTCTTATTCATCGGCCATTATTCACTTTATTACCGGCGTTACAGAAGAAATGCCATTTCCCTTTAAGGCTTGGCCAAAAGCAGATAAGCATAGATAATTTCTTCAAGTGGGGTCTTATAGGTTCAATTTGTGCCTTTTAAGACCCTCATATCTACCAGCCACCCAATCTAACTGCCCTATATTATCAATTAAAAACTGTGCAAGTGGTTTATTAATATTGAGATAATTGATCATCGAAGACCCTTTAGTCGCTTGCATATGCCCAAAAGCAATTAAAAAGGCTTCAACCTCAGTTATGCCTTTACCTGTTGCTTTAACTTCCTTAGGAGTAAAATTTTTTTGATTCAAAATAGTATTCATTTTTTCCATAAAGTTATTAAGAATAGTTCGGGACGTCTCATTTTTTTCCAAAAATTCTTTTAAGTCTAAGTCTTCATTAAAACTGTCTTTTAATATTCGATAATGAAATCCTAATAATCTCTTAACGACATTATCAATTTTAGTTTTATATGGTATGAGTTCGAATTGGTGTAACATCATCGATCCCTATTTTTAGACTCTATACCTGGAACCTAGCTAATGATTGGTTTGATGTCAAAGTTCGATGGGTTGATAATTTAATCAGCCGTGAACTTTAAATAAGAATATGGAGTCTTAATATAAATAAATTCATTTAGGAGAAGTCTATGAAACGTTCAGGTCCAGATGGTAGTGAAGAACATGAATTAGACTTAAATATCCTTACTTCGCCTGCAGGTAAAAAATATATATTAATAAACGCTGAACCTTTGGAAAAAGATGTTGAAGGTCCTTCAGCCTTAATTGGAAAGGGGGCGTTTGGCACAATTACTTTTGCATTGTCTAGTGACGGAAAACCACTCGCAGCAAAACTACTGACTCTCGATCGTCGTGACAGGAATTACCCTGCAATAAGAGCAGAGATCAATAAAGAATGCGAAATTATGAGACATTTGGGAAGAGAAGCTGATTTAATAGAGGTCAAAGGTGAAGATCCGTCAAAGGTCATGATTTACGTCATGCAAACTTATATAGCCGGTAGATCATTAGCCTCCTACTTTAAGCATTTAATTGAAAAAAGCAAAGCAACAGAAATGATAGATAATCCTGGTGCGAAAGTCCTTCTTTTAAATGAAGCCATAACAGCTTTTATTGCTACCTTTGAAGCAACTCAAGCATTACATGATAAAGGAGTAATTCATGGCGATCTCCATAATGGCAATGTACTTTACAATTCACAGACTAAATTAGCTAAAGTCATAGATTTTGGAATGTCCTATTTGCTGCCCCCTGGGCAGGATATAGTTTACGATTCAAGTGAAGTGGTTATGACAAATATGCATAGGGCTCCAGAAACGGTTAATTTTGCTGAGCATCGCAAAGGAAGAAAAGAACGACTATATGAAAGAAGTAGTGATGGTTTTTCTTTAGCGATAGATTTTTGTGTTGATTTTGATTTCACGGAAATTGCTCCTGAAATAGTCAATCAAGAAGTTGTTGAGTTAGTAAGGATCTTTAAAGAGCTTTCACAGGAAAAACTATTAGGCGGAACGGGAAGAAAAGAAGACAGGATTTCCCTGAATGAAGCAGTAAAAAGAATACGAGAGATACAAGACAAATTAGAAATGAGAATCATGCAAGAGAAATTATTTGAAGTTAAAGCACCTGAAATTGAAGAAATTGCCACAAGATTTCGTGAATTAAATACATTTAAGTTACAAGCACAAAAGGCAGGATTGCCTCCAGACATTAAAGATAAAATTAAAGAATTAGCGATTGAAATGGCAAAGCGACGAGAACAAAAAGAAAATAAAGAAAATGAAATCCAAACGCCAAGATCTAAGACGATTGCACATCATCATTCGAAGGAAAGAGCTGAACTAGAGACCAAGAGAAGTAAATTAACTTCTAGTCAAGAAGAGAAGAGAGGTAAGCCAAAAGTACCGCCTGCGAAGTTGTAAATATTGATGTGCTATATGATTGACAATATAAGATCTACGCGTTCTGAAATAGTCTTAATCGGTATTTTAATACATTCATATCCCATAGAACGATAAGCTCGCTCATGGATTTCTTCAAAAATTAACGTTTCTTCAAAACTAATTCTTCTTGCTTCTGTTGGTGTGATGAACCCTAAGTTTTCAATAAAGAAGATTTGTTTTTGATATATCTTTTCGTTTTCTATTCGCGCTAGCTCATCTAACAGGATAGGTGAGGGTTTATATTTAAGATATTCACACAATGCAAGCGTGCACACAGGTGATCGATCAAAAAACTGACATTCTGATGATAGGGTAGAGACTTGCATTTGCCGTTGCTTTTGGAGCTTTACTATATTATTGATGAAAGAAGGGTGCATCCAGGGTTCTTGGAGACCTTGCGCTTGTTCAAGGGCAATAATATCGGTGGCTGCCTCTTCAATAACGAAATACCCTTTAACTTCTAAAGCACGAATGAGGGATGTTTTTCCTGAACCAGGAGTTCCTGTGACAATATATCTTTTCATATGCATCCTATTTAAGCGACTTGACCCGCCGCCCAACCTGAAGACCAAGCCCATTGAAAATTATAACCACCCAGCCAACCGGTGACATCCAATACTTCACCAATAAAATATAAACCCTTAACATTATTAGCTTCCATGGTTTTGGAGGATACAGCGTTGCAATCAACGCCCCCTATAGTCACTTCAGCTGTTCTATAGCCCTCAGTGCCATTGGGCAACACCCGCCAGGCGTTAAATTGCTGGGCTATACTCTCAAATTCGGTAAAGGAACAGGAGCCTAATGGTATACTTGCAAGTTCGGGCTCCAAAAAGGAGTTAACGACTCTTTTAGTAATATGTTCACCTAAATATTCTTTAAGTGATCGTTTGGGGTATTTTTTTTGATCTTTTTTTAGCTTTTCAAGTAAATCACACTGTGGCAGCAAATTAATCTCAATTTCTTGTCCTGGTTGCCAGTAACTTGAAATTTGCAAAATGGCCGGGCCGCTCAATCCGCGATGGGTAAATAAGATATTTTCTTTAAAGGTTTGTTTTTGACACGTCACGGAGGAGTCGTTTGAGATCCCAGAGAGTGATTCAAACCTTTCTTTGTCATGACTGTGCCATGTTACGGGCACTAATCCGGCTCTTGTTGGCCAGACTTTAATACCAAATTGTGCCGCAATTTTATAACCAAAGGGAGTCGCGCCCATTGTAGGGATAGATAACCCCCCGCAAGCAACCACTAATGATTTACAACGGTATTGGTTTTGGCTAGAAACAACTTTAAAGTCATTATCATTAAGGCGTTCAATGGATTGTATACTCTCATTGAGATTTATTTTAGCCCCAGCTTGTTGGCACTCATTTAACAACATATTCACAATATCTTTAGCTTTGTCATCGCAAAATAATTGACCCAGTGTCTTTTCATGAAACGCGATCTGGTGTTTTTTAACAAGGGAAATAAAATCCCATTGGGTGTAGCGACTTAGCGCTGATTTACAAAAATGAGGATTATGAGAAAGATATTTATCGGGATTCACATTGTAATTGGTAAAATTACAACGTCCGCCACCCGACATTAAGATTTTTTTACCTGGCTTATTGGCATGCTCAATAACGAGAACACTGCGTTGGCGTTTCGCAGATTCGATGGCGCACATTAGGCCAGCCGCCCCCGCTCCTATTACAAGCACATCAAAAGGTATCATAGTGAGTAATGCATTAAGTTAGTAAACAGAAATGATATTGCCACAATGTAGATCTGAGGTCAATCAGACTTTTGATGGTGTTTGCTAGCCTACTTATAGTGTTTTTTAAAACTAAATTGATTAATGGACTAAAAGATACTAAATTCACATCTTTCTTGAATTGACCCCAAAAATTCCCCGAAGGATATTGAATTGTGAGCCATAAAAAGTTTTATTCAAAAGCTTATTTTTACGATCTTTTGTTTCGATTCAAAGAGCTTGCCAAAGAAAACCAAACCATCTTAGATGTTTATAAAAAATTGAATGGCGTTATGCCAACTTCTTTTTTAGATATTGCCGCAGGTCCTGCTGCCAATGCTATAGAAATGAGCAAGCGTGGGATTACTTCTATTGCAATGGATTATTCTCAAGAAATGGTTGAGTATGGTCTAGAATGTGCTGCCCAAGAAAATGCTCATATACAATATTTTCAAGGGGATATGAGAGATTTTAAAGCGCCAAAACCGGTTGATTTGGCTGCTATATTTATGATTAGTACAAGTTATCTGCTAACGAACGAAGATATGCTTTTACATCTTAGGACAATGGCAGATAACTTGAATTCAAAAGGTATATACATTTTAGAAATGCCCCATCCAATCGATTTCTTTGCCGTTGGTAAATATACTTTGGCCCAATGGGAAGAGAAATGGGAAGAAACTTGGGAAGAACGCTGGGAAGAAAAATGGAGTTACACTGAGGGGGATACCAAAGTTTCGTTGCAGTGGGGCGATGCCCGTGATCCTTTTGATCCTATCACTCAAATACGCACAGTTACAGTACGTTTAAAATACCATACACCAGAGGAATCCGGTGAAATTGTTGATCACAGCTCACAAAGAGAATATACCTTCCAAGAAATGAAAGCATTGATTCAATTATCTGGTGTTTTTGAACTTGTTAATGCTTTAGGTGAATGGGATCCGTCGATTCCTTTCTCTAATGAAAAGGAATCGTGGCGAATGATTTTGGTGTTAAGGAAATTGACGTAAATTCATTCCTTATTTCTGTAGTAGGGTGGGCAAAACGTAGTGTGCCCACCTTCTCTAATATGGTGGGCACGCTAAGAGCTTTGCCCACCCTACTTATGAGTATTTAACCGTATTATCTAACAGCATCTATTCGCTTCATCAATTCTTCCTGACTAGTCTCCCCAGGTATAAACTCTTTAGGCATATCCTTAGTTGCAGGGAATCGTCCAATCACAAACGATGGAGTACCCCTGATACCAAGGCTTATTGCTTGCTTTTGGTTAGCCTGGAGTTCATTGCGCACCTTTTCTGATTCCATATCCTTAGCTAGTTGTGCACTGTCTAAGCCAAGTTCTTTTGCTATTTGCATCACAGAGTCAGATGTGACGGCACCAGGGGATGCCATTAATTTTTGATGAAATTCAACGTATTTTTTTTGCTCACGTGCTGCTAAGGCAGCCTTTGAAGCCAAAAGGGAGTCTTCTCCTAAGACGGGTAATTCTTTATATACAATTCTAATGTCCTTATTTTTTTCTTGTAGCTGATCAAGCATTTTGCTCATTGTTCTACAATGAGGACAGTTATAGTCAAAGAATTCAATCAAAGTAACTTTAGGCGCTTTTCCTTCAATGGTTGGGCTATCGCTGTTAAATAGACCATCAAGGTTTTCAGAAATTGCCATTTTTGCTTTTTCTTCAAGGGCTTTGGCTTCTTTGGTTTGTAACACTTGAATGGCTTGAATAATAACTTCAGGATGACTTACAAGATACTCTTGAACGACCTGTCCAATTTCTTGCTTTTGCTTGTCATCAAAAGAAGCGGCATAAAGATGGGTGCTTATTAAAAGCATCATTCCTGTAAAAATACCCTGATAACGATTAATTAACATAAGACCTCTATGCTTAATGGAATATGATAAAGATATATCGGTAAAACAAGGCGAGTTTATGATATCTCAACTGAAAAAAAGAACATGTGTAGCGCTGGTTTTAACTCTTGTGCAACCTGTTTATGCTGCAGATACCTATACGCTTGATCCTATGCATAGTTATGTTGAATGGCATGTTAACCATTTTGGTTTTTCAAATCCTTCAGGTAAATGGCTGGTCAATGGCACAATTGTTCTTGATGAGCAAAAGCTTGAAAATAGTAAAGTAAATGTGAAAATTAATGTGGCTGATATTGTCACCGCAATCCCTGACTTAGATAAAAGCATTAAAAGTAAACTATTTCTCAATGCTGAAAAATTTCCAACAGCGACTTTTGTGAGTAACAATATAGGCGTTACCGATAAAAGTATTACAACAGTGAAGGGAATTTTAACGGTTCATGGTGTTTCAAAACCTGTTGTTTTGAACGTGAAACTGAATAAGAAAGGCCAAAATCCCATTACAGAAAAAGAATCTGTGGGCTATACCGCTAGTACAACCCTAAAACGCTC
>CAYXVT010000207.1:0-6304 GCA_964468105.1 Uncultured Candidatus Berkiella sp.
AACTTGAGATTCGATTTGAAGAGGTCGTAGATGAACCATCAGATTGCGGTGTAAAAGTTTTTCCAGCTAGCTGTCATTGAATGTAAGCTTGGGTTGGAAATTTACTCCAATCTTGATACGCCGTACCAGCATACGTTTTCATTTGACCGGCAATCTTTTGAACAGAAGCTTCATATTCTCTTTGTTGTTGTTCTGCTAATCGTCTTTGGCGTTCGAGTTCTTTGAGTCTTTCTTGTTCAGCACGTTGTTTTTCAAGAAGTTCGCGTTGTTCTTTAAGTCTTTGTTCTTGTAGCTCTCTCGCTCTGTCTTGAGCGGATTTACCGAAAGTGCCATCGCTACCGGCTCCAAATGCACCACCAGCTCCACCAGCGCCAAATGCACCACCAGCACCGCCTGCGCCAAATGCACCACCAGCGCCAGCACCACCTTGACCCAATCCACCTTGACCTAGGCCGCCTTGACCGACACCGCCTTGACCGACACCACCTTGACCAACACCACCTTGACCAACACCGCCTTGACCTAAGCCGCCAGCACCACCAGCGCCGAAAGCACCGCCTTGACCAGCTCCGCCTAGACCGCCAGCACCATTGGCTCCATTAGCACCAAAAGCACCGCCGCCTGCAAAGCCACTGCCATTAGCGTCACCTAAACCTAGTCTTCCAAGCTTGTCTCTTTGTTGGTTTTTTGTCGCTTCATCTATTGCTGCAGCATCGACACTGTTTTTATCGTTTGGATTAGTGATAGCGCCAATAATAGTAGGAATAGCACTTGATTTTTTTTGTAATGCTTCTTGAGCGCGCTTTTCATTTTCTTGCATCAGAAGTTCACGCTGCTTTTCAGGTACCACACTCCCAGGAGTGGCTCTTATATCAGCAGGAACAGCAAGTGCTTGCGAACCTTGCTTTGAAAGCACATCTTCAGGGCCTTTATCACGACGCAAATAGGCAACGAGTACGCCTATCACAATGACGGCACCGAACAAAATAACAAAGGTTCGTGTTTTTGAGCTTGATAATCCTGAAAGCAAATTCGCCGGTTTTTTGGCCATAACTATAACCCTGATAGTTTAATATCGATGGTTTTGCCATTTTCTGATGCTAAAATAAACGGTGTTAGCATCATTTCGTAAACATGTGTTCCATCTGCACTGGCAACAGTTGCTGTCCAAGCAGGTGAAAGCACAGTTAATTTAGTTCTAAAGTATATTCTTCCATCAGCCAACCAAGCTTCACCGTGCCCACCAGTGACGCCTAATTTAGTACTGTTTCTTGGAGGGATACCATCTAAAATATTAATGAGTAGTGGGTTTACTTTTGCATTATAAGTTGTATCAACAACGGGTGGCTTGGCATCTGGTCCACGACCACGAACTTGAAGATCAACTCTAAAATCTACATTTCTTTGTCCAGAAACAAGTGTAATCATCACTGGTGTATCAAGCCCCCATAAACGAACAGCAAGGTTGCCATGAGAATACTGTTTCATGCTTTGAACGAATAATGCATTTCCTTTTTGATCCCATTGAATGTTAAAACTTTGGGGATCACCAATACTATAAGCAGTAATTGGCCAAGCTGCACCAGTTGAATCGACTAAGAGAATTGATGTTACAAATCCAGCAGCTAGACGAACAACAGGTGGTTGGCTGCCAGGTTCTAAATTAACAACAATTGAAGTGAAATTAGGCGTTGGCGGTGGCGCTGGTGTTGATGCTTTTGCTTGTAGAGTCATGTCATAAAATTTATGAAGATCTTTAATTTGATCAGGGCTAAGTGGTAGCACTTCTTGCATCAACGCATTAAATGCTGCTTCGCGTTTCATTTCTTCAATAGAGGGGGGGCGCTCAGTACCTTTAGTTGCAGGAATGACTTCTTCAATCAAGCCAGCATTAGGGTCTAAAGCTTTGCCGTGTGTCATGGTTTGCGCATGAGCTTGCATCTGAGCAGTGTGACTTGGTTGTGTAATTGTTTGCGATTGCAGTTGCGCTTGTGGTTGTGCTTGTTGTGCCTGTGCAGATAATGATTTTGCAATGGCTTGTAGCTGTTCAGGTTTCATATCTTTTGCTTGATTCATCAATTGCTGGGACTGCTCAGGTGTCATTTTTGATAAATCTTGTGGCAAATTCATTTTATCAACGTTCTGCTGGGCTTGTGCTTGAGCCGCTTGCAATTGTGCAGCTTGTGTTTGCTGTAATGCTTGTGCTTGGTTGGCAGCAGGTTGACCTGCAATAGCTGCATTAGCTGGAGTGGTGGAATTATTTGCAGTATTTTTATTGGCTGTATTATTAGGTAGAGGAATAGCATCACTTGATGTTCCTGAAGAACCTATAACACCTGCCTGCAATGGTTGTGTTGCCATCATTTGCAGCAAGAACAAAAGTGTCAGTTTTTGTTTCATTGTCTAACCATCCGCTATTCCCTCAACGAACCAGGCACTGCTAGGAGTATATACATGAGCTTCTCATATTATATGTCTAAGCACAAAGTTTACTGTACTTGTCTTACTACAAATGAATCAATACCAATACTTGTTGGTGACTCTAATGGTGACATACGAGTAACTAACATCGTTAAAATATTACTTTGGACAATTTTGTCGTCCGGATTACTGTTCTCATAGGTAAGTATCACAGGTATTTGAACTTGCCAAGTGAATTTACCATCAATTCGCATATTAGGATCCGTATTGCTATCACTTAAAATTTCTGGTGCACCATTAATTCTTGCATAAACAATCATCTTTTTCTTTTGTACAGCTTCTAAATTACGAGACTCTTTTACTGCTTTTAAATATTGTTCATACCCATTAGGCGTAAAATAAGCTCGCGCTTTTTGAATAGCGCGTCGATAATTTACAAAGTTAACATTATAGGCTTCAATTGTCGCTTCCATAGCCCAAGTTTTAAGTGCATTATCTTGTAAGTTAGGTAATTCTAAAGGTATCAAAGGTAAAGGAATAGCATCATTTGTTGTAGCAAAATAGCGCGGCTTAGGGATATTTTTTATTTCAAAGCGTAAAAAGAATGCAAGGGTAGTAATGATTAGCAATAATCCAAGACAAACCGTCATCAATTTACGATAACTATCACGATAGTAATGATTACGTAAAATAATCATTTCCATCGTTCCGATGTACTTCAAATCTTTTAAAGAGGGTTTAACTTTTTCATTCATACAATTCTATGCAACCTTGGATTCAATGCCCTTGGGTATACTAATTATTCAATTTGCCTTCTCTTATAATCATTGCTGCGATGGCTAATCCATCGGGCGCCTCGTTAGTAGGAACCCTTACTATTGAAAGGGTAACTATCCAATCAGATCTTTGAGCTTCTCTCACATTTTGGTAATTCATTTGAATGGGAAATTGAAGTTGCCAATTATAGACGCCATCGGGTGTCGGTTTTTCTTTGGTAACGACAGGGGCACTCATAGGTACTGCAGACAATATGTATTTTTTTCTATCAACAGAATTAGCAATGTTTGATTCAATTAATGATCGGCGGTAATTCTGATATCCCGCTTTTGTATAATAAATTGCTGAATTACTAATAACTTGCTCATAGTTAACAAAATTAAAAGAATATGAATTGACAACAGCTTCAACTGCCCATTCCAGTAAAGCAGGTGTAGTTATCCCTGGTTCAGATAAAGGCATCGGAAACACAAGTTTGCCATCAGGAGTTGTTGGAAACTTTAATATGGAATCACCAACGGCGACAACAGTATCACCATTTGCCTTTTTGATGGCTTGTGTTGCGATAATGCCTTGGTTTGGGACATCTTGCAGCGTTTTTTCGAATATGCCCCATAGTACAACTCCGCCAGCAATCATGATTAAACATAAAGTCATAAAAGCGAGAAAGTAGTACTGGTCGTAATAAAATTCAGTTCGTAGGGTTCCAATACTATATTTACGATCAGGTTGGGGGGGAACGGCTGGTGCATTACCTGATTTAGGTGGCGATTTTTTAGCACTTTGTTGCACTTTGTCAGGTGACATTAAATAATCCCTTGTTGCTAATTAGTATCCAACTTCCTGTCGAAAAACTTTTTTATAGCTCCCTGACTGATAGTGATGCTATGCCAACACCTTTTGGTGATTCTAACGTTGAACGTCGAGCAATAAGCAGAGTCAAAACAATATTCTGTTTTCTGGTATCAGACGTACTTTGATACGTTATTAACATGGGTAATTGAACTTTCCATGCATAGGTTCCGTCAGGCGTTGGCCCTTCTTGTAATATCACGGGTGTATTTGTTGCAATTGCAGTAACCATTAACTGTTTGGCTCGAACTGTATCAATCGTTTTTGCTGCTGCTAGGGCAGAGAGGAAATGTTCATAACCTGCATCGGTAAAATAAACTTTGATATCTTTTAAAGCTCTATCATAGTTACCAAAGTTAAAGTTATAAGCTGTTGTGCCTGCTTCTACTACCCAATCTAATAAGGCGCCAGTAGTTAAGTTAGGTTGATTTAATGGGGTAAGAAGAGAAAGTTTGCCATTATTTGATGTCGTAAAGTAATGTACGGCTGGTTTATTTAATCTTTCGTAGATCACCCAACCGATCAATCCAGCAATGACAACGACTAATAATATACAAAATACCATTAATCGACGCACATTATCACGATAGAAATTGGCGCGAAGCATAATCGGTTGATGAAATAAGCTGGTATACTCAATAGGTTGTTCGGAAGGTCTCGGTGAATCACCCTGCGTTGATTTTCCCTTAGGGGCAGCTTGCTTTGGTTGTGAATCTTTTGTACCACTTGCCATTGCAGATCAATCCTTTTTTAACGCTTCTTCCTTAGTTTGGGTAAACCTTCACCCATTCATTCAGTATACATCTCTCTAGGATAAGAAGCTAACCTCTTTTGTTGCGATTTAACCAAGGGCGTGCCATGCGATCTTTACCAACAATAAATGCTCTTAACCATCGCACAAACACAGGAACAGAAAATCCAAATCGGTTAAGTAACACAAAAAATCCGGTAACAGCGCAAGCCAACATAAATGTCCATAAACGAATATGAAGTAGAAAAAGCAATAATGGAATAGCGGAATACGCATCCATAAAAAAGAATTTAGGAGTTCGAGCTGAATCACGCCAATGCGCTGTTTCTGGATTTCTCATGTAGTAATCCCCGCATCTCGATCAGCGCTTTTAGCGCTTGCTGCCATTAAATTATAAGTTCGTTCAGAGATCAAACCGGCATCAAATTTTCTTTTTGCATCAACAATCATTGGTTGGCCACGTTCTTTTAATAAGAGTCGTGTTCTTGCAGCTAGCATCTCAACTTCTGTATTAACAAGTATATCTCGTACTTCTTCATCAAAAATTAAATATTCTCTTAAGGCAACACGCTTATTATCTACTGTTGGCACTAATTTTTGCCAAATTACCATGCGTAATGTTTCCAAAATATCGAGTGCACGACCATGACGTTCATCGGCAGGGAAGGTGGAGATCATACGGCGAACACAGTCGGCAACACCATTACTATGAAGTGTGGTATAGACAGGGTGACCTGTTAGTGCGGCGTCAATTACGGCTGCAATTGTTTCAGCATCACGTGCTTCACCGACAAGAATTAGCGTAGGTTTACGTCGAAGCGCGTTTCTCACGCCATCTGCAAAAGAAGGTAAGTGCTTTGGAATTTCTGATTGCGAAATGATAGAAGAAGGTTTCTCAACTGCATCGTATACAAACTCAATTGGTGCTTCATAGGTGAGTACCTTACGATTGGCATCTTCAACCATGACAATTTCACGAATAATAGCAGCTAACAAAGTACTTTTACCTGAGCCGGTTGATCCGGTAACAACGATGGTTCCTTGCATTGGAGCCATATTATCAAGAATAGGTTGATCCACTCCCATGGTATTCAAAGCAGGTGGTTCTGCTGGAATAGTTCGTGCCGTAATTTGAATACCATCATGGCCTTCAACTTGACACGCCGTTCCATTAATACGAAAACGAAATCTAGACGTACGATCGGGTCGAATTTCGTAATGCGTATCAACATCACGCCCTGATGAAAGGTGAGTAGTCCCGTTTGGACCATAAATTGAATTGAGCATTTCACCGACTTCAGTTTGTGACATTTTGCGAGAAGTGACAGGATAGAGTCGACCATGAATTTCAGTGAGAATTTGTGAGTCTGTTTGGATAGTGATATCAGATGCACCTTTCATGGTGCAATGCAGCATCATCCGATCCATATCGCGTGGTGTAAAACGAGCCGGCTCATCCGGTAAAATAAATTCTTTATTTATTGCCATAGATTCAACACGCTC
>CAYXVT010000208.1:0-6299 GCA_964468105.1 Uncultured Candidatus Berkiella sp.
ATGACCAAGACCAAACGCCTATAGAGTTAGCAAGAGCGCAACAAAAACTAAAAACGGCAAACTTTATTTTGCAAACTGTGCGAGAGATCAAAAAAGCTAAGAACCAAGTAATTGAAGAGCAGGCCAGAAAAATCGCATATTTAGAAGCTGTTCTTCAAATTAAAGATGAAAAAATAGCTTTTTATATGCAAAAAATGGAAAATAAAATAAGACTATTGTCGTTCTCACAAGAAGCCGCATATGTTGCCTTAAAATTGCCTTTTGTAAACCTAAAAGAAACTCAAAAGTTTCTAAAGCTTGTAGTAGAAGGAGAACAAGACAAGGTAGAAGAAATGTTAAAAGGCAACCCTGCCTTAGCATTAGTAGCTGGGGATGTAACCGACTTATCTAATCGTACCTTTACAGGTATTACAGGTTTTCAATATGCAGTATGGGCGTTAGACTGGCATATGTGGACAATGATCAAAAAATACCTTCCTTATGAAGATGCCAAAGCCCAGGCTGAAAACTTTGAAACAGGTGCTTGGGTTAAAGAACACGGTGCTCATGCTCAAGGGTTGTTGGAAAATCTCATTAAAGCCTATCAGACCACCATTGATTTATATAATTCCGTAAAGGATGAAAGATGGAAACAAAATTGGGAAAGGTCAGAAAGTGAAAAATATGAAGAAGTCAACAAAGTCTTTATACAACAAGTCGGCGGAGCACAGCGTTTATTGCCAGCGCATGTGGTAAATGAGTATTGCTATACGGGGAAGTCTCACGAATTCAGGCCTTTTCAGAATTTTTCAATTTTGACTCGTAGCCGCAGTGTTTCTAACGATGGCGGTTTTGATCGCAGATTTGAATGGTTCACAGTATTTAATGATAAGGTTGCATGTGCTAATGATGGCTTTTCATGTCGATTCAGAAGGTATGCTGTCTATTGGGATTCGAATGTTGTAGATTGCGATCGTGATCGTGATATTACGGATGGTGGATGGTGGCGCTTAGTTAATTTCAAATCCGACTACGACGGTATTTGTGCGCTGACCAGAATTCGTACAGTTCAGCGCGAGGAGCTTATCGCTGAATTAAATCCAAAGATTGCTCAGAGCAACGCACTCCAGTTAAAAGAATTGCAAGAGTTCTTAAGCCTGGTAGCAGAAGGCGAACAAGAAAAAGCAGAAGCTATGTTAAAGAGCAACCCCGCTTTAGCGTTATTACCAGGAGATGTTACAGACTTATCCAACCGCACCTTTACAGGCATTACAGGTTTTCAATATGCGGTATGGGCATTGGATTGGCACATGTGGAGAATGATTCGAAAATATCTGCCTGATGAGGCTGCTAAAGAACAAGTCAACGGTTTTGAAACGGGTTCTTGGGTAAAACAGTATGGTATTCATGCACAACCCTTATTGGATAACCTTGCTAAGGCTTTACAGGTTACATACAGCCTGGATACAACAAGTCGGCGGAGCACAACGCTTACTGCCTGTTCATGTGGTGAATGAGTATTGCTATCCAAAACGCGGATTTTATCCAGTTCCAAATTTTAAAGATGCCGAACCCCTTCCCCGTATTCGTACTGTTAGTAACCTTAGTAGTAATAATAAAAGAGAGTGGTTTACCGCAGAAAACAACGGTGATAAATTAGGAAGTCAGTTTGCAGTACTGCATGACATCGGGGAGTACGGGTGTTTTCGAGGTGGTGCTGGGAGCGTCGGTACCGGTCGCTTAGGGCAGAACTTGGACGCTATTCGCGCACTGGTGCACACTCGCACAGCTCAGCGTGAGGAGCTTATCATTGAATTAAAGCTAAGAAGCACTCAGCGGAGAGCCGTGTGACATTTGTCACATAGCAACAATTAAGGCTCAGTTTGCTCCATAAAGTACATAATCGCTCCGCGATCATTGATGCTGTACGATTGAGTCATATTTATTTTATGAATCCCTTCTGATTATTCCAGACTCGTTAGAACTTTGTCCTAAGATTTTTGTCATCGCCTTTTTGCCTTTATCATGAGAGATGCGAATATATTTTAAACCTTCTTCAGAACGCTCTATTTGGTCTTTAAGCAAGTAATAAGAAGTAATGACGTTCTGTAAAATTTTGCATTGTATCTTATTGTTAAGTTCTATTTTTGCTTTCTCGGGACTTAAAAAATCCAAAGGCGAATTCTTAATAGAAGAGCTTAACAAAATTCTTATGGTTTCACTAACACCAATACCACCCATTTCTTCAGATTTTAACTCTACCTGCTCATATAAGTCTTTTGGTAATCGAACCGAAGTAACAAAATCTTTTCCTTCAATAACTTTTTTCATGTTAAACCTCGCTAAAAGTTGTATACACTTATCATACATTGTAAACATTTGTCGTACAATTGTATACGATTGTATACAAATATCGATTTTCAACCTATTGATTTTTAAGATGTTTACACGTGTCATACAAATTGTATACATTTTGTAAACAATGTATTTTTTTTGTATACAAGACTTCTTGAAAATATAAGAAAAAAGTTTCAAAAAAGCCTGTAAAAATAGATTTATACGTAATTTTTTAAACCGGTGAGTCCGGTGTGCGGGGGGTAGTAATAATATGCTTTAGGATTTTTTCTTTTGGATTTGTTTTACACATTTATTCGGGTTGCACGGCCTTTTAAGTATCTTAAGAGGTGAGGCTTAATGCCGAAGATCCTCTAAGAATGCAACCGTATGTTTTTTTCATAAGCTACTTTATAACAGAAATCTGGGGGCAATAAAAGCGATTTTAATTATCGTTTGATTTATTAATGTCAATAATGATATTTAATGAGAGAGTGGTTTTTTAAAGTTGAAGACCTAAATTTTATCTGGTTTACTTGAAGATATTAAAGCATATTGGCGAGCTTTTGACAGTTAGAGGTATACGCTTTTTAGTCAAGGTGCACAGTCTGTTCTGAAAACTGATCGCGATTAAACAAAATGTAACAAAACCTCCGGTGCAAAATACCCTTAAAAAAACGGTATTTTTTGAAAAAGAAGCTTGCATATTTCTATGCATTATACTATATTATTAGTATGTTCTTAGAAATAAGAATAGTGATAGCGGGGTGTAAAAATGCTTCAACATTTTTCACACCCTCACATTCAGACCACACGTTTAAGGAGAGTCCAAACATGATTGCTATCAACAATAGTTTACCTGCCTCTTGTCATTCTGGCAATACAGCCATCGTCAATAGTTCCACTATTCTCCCTCATATTTATGTTGCCTGCTTGGCCGCGTATAACCATTGTAGAGGACATGGCGAATGGATAGACGCGACTCAAGGAGTAGAGGAAATTTTAGAACAGATTTCTATTATGATATCGGAGAGTCCTATACCAGCTGCTAAGGAGTACGCCATACACGGTCATGAAGGATTTCATGGCTTAACAATTGAAGAAGATGCCAGTATTGAAGAGGTTCAGGCAAAAGCCTTATTTGTATTAGAACATGGCGAGCTAGGTGTTGAATTGGCCACTTATTATGGTGGAAATCTGAAAGATGCTGAAGAAGCATTGAATGAACATTATCACGGTGAATATGAAAGTGAATTAGACTTCGCCATTGAATTTTTTGATGAATGTTATTTAGAGACAGTGCCAGATACTGTTCGATATTATATTGATTATGATAGTTTTAAAACTGATCTTTTTATTGATGATTACTTTTCTATCAAAGTAGGGGGCAAGATCTATATATTTGCTCAACATTAAAGGATAGGAGTTCTAAAGCGATCCCCCTGTATTTTAAAATTTTAAACGAGGAGGTAGAAAAATGAATAAAACGTCTATTGCATCAAGTTAGCATTTGAGCCATGGCATGTAAGAATTGCCTACATGCCATAACCACGGTGGATGAGTGCGATCAACACACATCTTCCGCTATCACAACCAATCCAGAGGAATCAGTTATGAATAAAAACACTGTATCAGATTACTTGCCATTGATAAACCATCAAATAATCGTGCACGAGGCACTATTAGAATACCACCGAAAAGCAGATGCGATGCTGAAGGTGCTTTTAAAATCCAATATTGCCAATGATGCAATATCTACAATACATGATTATTTATTTGGGGTACATGACAACATCGCTTGGGCAAAACGCTTAAATGAACGTCTATTGAACGATTTAATGAAAATAGTCAAGCATGCAGAGCGATCAAAACGTACACTAAAAGGAGATTGTCATGCCTGTTGCTAAAATACACATGAACTTGAAAGAAGTTCAATACAATATTTACAGCCGTGTCGATAGGGTTTCAGATTTTATTCAAAAAGTAGAATTGGAACCGCTATCGAAGACACAGTATCAACACCTTCATTTTATCAGGGAGATACTCGAAGCTTTAAGAGCATTTCCAAACTGCTTATTCGAGCCAAGTGCCTATACCAATCCCTATAAAAAAGGCCCTTGGGTCTTGTTGGTAGAAGATAACGAAATGCTTCAGTTATTGCATCGAGAAATGCTAACACAACTGGGGTGTACGGTAGATATCGTTGCTAACGGTGAGGAAGCTTTGAAATGTGCAGATCATGGTTACGATTTTATTTTTATGGATATTGGGTTGCCTGGTAAAAACGGTATTGAGATTGCAGCTGAGCTTCGTGCTCGAGAAGCGCGCCAGAAGCTGCGAATTATCGCATTAACAGCGCATGGTGAAGGTATTGAAGCTGCGTGTTTGGCCTCGGGGATGGAGTCAATTATCCATAAACCGGTAGATTTAAAAACCTTTAAGGCATTGATTCATTCTAAGCCCACCGCAGAATGATGGGCATTAAATTTTAATCAATGTTTATTTTATGTTTAGGAGAAATGTTATGGCAACGAGTGCAACGTATTTGTTATCCACAGGATATCACAGTAATCAAATGATTTTTTTTTATATACCTCGTGAAGGGTATCCTGAAGGCGCGGCAGCTTATTTCAACAAAATGTATCAGTGTGAAAATATAAGAAGAAATTACGCCGAGTGCTTTCTTAGGGCAAATCCTGATGCGGAATTTGCAAAAAATCATGAAGAACGTCAGGATACAGAATTTCGATACACCATTAATTATGAAGATGTGTTAAGTGTATGGAAAAAGGGAATATTCGGCGATCAATGGTGCCTTGTTTACCAAGGCCCTTGGCATTTTTTCGTGAATAAGTATTTAGAAGAATCCGAACATTTGCATTTATTTAGGTTGTCTAAAAATTTAAAACACGAAACGCTGATGACACTGCATCAGGCTGAAAAATGGATAAAAGCATTTAAAAATAGTGCAAATAAATATGATTATGTGCATGAAGGTGTACAAGCCATCCAAACACAAATTGATGAAATTTCAGCACGACAAAAAATGCGTATTAGCAACGCCCTTAGCAAAAAGACTGAAATGCAAGCAGAGGACTGTCATTTAAATGCGAATAATCTGCCTGAATCCACTCGGGTGCGGGATGAGATATTGCCTTCTGTAGGCGTTTAAAATTTAAGTGATAAATCTTGTTCGCATACATCCTGGACTATGAAGGAAATTTAAGAAGTGTAGTAAATTAGCCCAGGATGAACAAAATTGCGTTATGTCATTTAAAAAGATTGCGTTGCCTAAAAGTTTGTGGTCGAATAGATCAAAAGGAAGCAATATGGGAAACATTAATAGCATTCACGACAAGACTTTTAAAGCTGCCATTTCAGACGTGCGCGTTGCACGTGAGTTTTTTGAGCAGCATCTATCGGAGAGTGTACTCGCCTTGGTTGATTTAACAACCCTGAAGCTTAGCCCGAACACTTATATAGACAAAGATCTACGCGCTTTTAGTTCCGATGTTCTTTTCGAAGTAAATACAAAAAACCAAGATAAAGCTTACCTCTATTTACTCGTGGAACACCAAAGTTCGGTAGATCCATTGATGCCGTTTAGACTTTGGAATTATAAGATAAGGATCTGGAGCGACTTTCTTAAGCAGTCCGATGCTAAGACTCTCCCGCTCATTTTTTCTTTGGTATTTTACCATGGACGTGAACCTTATAATGGAAATAGAAAGTTATCCGACTTAATGAATGGGCCTAGGGAGATCGTTGAAAGTTCTTTATTTGATCCCTTTCAGATTGTCGACACGCATGATATTAGTGATGAAGCACTGCGAGAACGACGCTGGTCTGGGATCATGGAGTTCATGTTTAAACATGTGTATGCACGTGAAATCGCACCCATGATACCACCGCTTATTGAGATGCTTAGAACAATAGAAAAGGAAGAGGGGGCTGACAATTTAGTCTATACCCTGCTAAAATATTGG
>CAYXVT010000209.1:0-5275 GCA_964468105.1 Uncultured Candidatus Berkiella sp.
ATGGTAACTTTGGCTTATCAATGGAATTTAATGATGGCTGGGTGGGCAGATATTATGTAAAAGAAGCGACCCTTCTTGGAATGACCATTGCGCCTTCTGTTGCTTATCGCGTGACCGAAATGTGGTCAGTGGGAGCTGCATTTAATGCGATGTTAGGCATTTTATCCGCCACTGCTGCTGTCAATAACGATCCTCTTGGTTTATTTGATAGACCTGATGGTGCCTTGAAAGTGAAAGACAGAGACTGGGGTTTTGGTGGGACTTTCGGAATCTTATTTGAACCAACCGACAGCACACGTTTTGGTATTACCTACACCACAGAAATGAAACTAGATTTTGAAGATACCATTCGCTTCACTGATGTTCTTCCTGTCATTCTACGAAGAGATTCTTTTGGGATACCTATTGATCTTGGCATGACGGTTCCCCAAAGTGTTATGGCCAGCTTTTTCCACCAATGGAATGAATGTTGGGCAATCCTCGGAAATGTGGGCTGGCAAAATTGGGAACAGTTTGGTGCGGTTGAAGTTCAAATTGATACCCCTAATCCAAGAAGTGCAACGGTAAATCTTGATTCGCAAGACACCTGGCATGGCGCACTTGGCGCACAATATCAATTCTCTGAATGGTGGAAATTCTCATTCGGTGCAGCATATGATTCAAGTATGTTCTCTGATGCTGACCGTCCGGTTGCATTACCTATTGGCGAAGCATGGCGTTTCGGTGTTGGTGCGCAATACCTGGTTTGCAAAAACTTTGAATTGGGAATGGCTTACACATTAATTTGGGGCGGTGATATATCCATTGATCAAGACCGTGGGATTCTAGCCGGCCGCGTTGCGGGCGATTTCGATGATACGGCGTTCAATTACGTTGGTGTGACTTTCCGTTGGAAATTGTAATCTAAAATAAAAAACGGGATCAGAGATGATCCCGTTTTATTTTTAACTATTAACCATTTTTTAATGCTTTGAGTAACAATGCATAATTATCTGGTTTTTCATCATAACCTTCAATTGCTTTTCTACGTTCTGCTAATATTTCAGCAAGAGTTTTGGGCTTAACTTCATCATCCAATTGTTCATTATCAGAATCATCGCCTTCAATATCGGCTCTTCTTTTGGCCATCATCTGCGCAAACGTCAGTGCTTGCTTTGGCTTTTCATCTGACCATGCGTCATTTTCTTGATCTGATTCATTATCACTTTCTTGATTTACATTAGCTATTTGTTGAGCCATTTGGTTCCAGAGAGTTGTATTGGTTTCTTTAAGATCTTCAATTTGAGCTGGGGTCATAAAAGTTAACATATGATTTCTTCCTAATAAGTTAATAAACTCTAAAGGCTGAATCATAAGCAATAAATGTCACCATAATAACTAACAATGGATAAACTGTAATATTAACGCGATTAGTGGTCTATTGGGCTTTGTCTTTATGGTATTTCCAAAATCCTGGAAGCAATATCGCACTCAAGAATACGCCCAACACGCATAAACTGCCCCCTGAAGTGATGGCAATGTGCACATCTGTCATTGAGGCAATAAAGCCTGCATAGGTATTTCCCAGCAACGGACCGCTCATATAGCTCACCATTTCCAAGCTTGCCATGCGGCCGCGTATTCTATCGGGAATGGTTTCATTCCAAATGGTGACTCTGAATATGCCACTGATACCATCTGCAGCTCCTGCTAGGGCCAGAAATATCAGCATCAGTAATATCGTTGGCGACAAACCAACTGCCACCATAGATAGGCCCCAACAGGTTGCCGCAATAATAACAGCAGCACCATGACGCTTAATATTTTTGGTCCAAGCACTTAGCATTGTCACAAACAATGCGCCTATGGCAGGCGCGGCATATAACCAGCCTAATACTTTTGATCCGCTATGCATTTTAGCAATGGCAGGAAACAAGGCATTTGGCATCGCAAATACCATTGCTGCAAAATCCACCACATAAGTGCCAAGTAATTCAGGGCGACTGACCGCATAACGAATGGCTTCGCCAATGCTTTTTATACTGGGGCTATCCGCCTTCTCTTTGGGCGTCATGCTTTTAATCATTGACAAGGCAATCAGCGAAACAAAGAAGGTGCCAAAATCAATGGCATAAGTCCAAGGTAAACCTAGATAAGCAATACATAACCCTGCCGCTGCAGGTCCGCCAATCATACTGACTGTGCCACGCAATGAGGCTAAAACACTCGCAGCTTGAATTTCCTCATGAGAGACTAAACGCGGAAACATCGCATCCAATGAAGGGCGATGCAAACCACTCAATGCTGATAATAGCCCCGCTAGTACATAAATAAGCCATACTTGCGGCTGGGGTAACAGTGAATTGGTGAGCAGTGCTAAAAGTCCAAGACTCATACCGACTTCAGACCACAATAAAAGTTTTCTTCGGTCCATCACATCGGCAAGTGCACCACCAATAAACGCTGTTAGCAATAGCGGAACCAGCTCGACAACACCCAATAATCCAACGGCAAATGTGGAATTGGTTAACTCAAAAACCTGATAGGGTAAGGCAACAAAACTCAACATGGTGCCAAACATTGACACAAATTGGCCAAAGTAGAGGTAGCGAAAGTCGCGGTTTTTTCGAAGTGGACTTAGATCTAGCCACATACAATATCTTATTTGCGTTAAATAGCGGTAAAAATAAGGTTATCTATGGCAGAGTAACATGGCCAACTTTTGGGTGCAATATATCCCCTTTTACAAAGGGGGATTATATTTCTTCATCATCAAGTTCTGCTTCAATGGCCGGATGCTCCAACAACAACCTTACAACTTCACTCTGCCCTTCTAGTGCAGCAAGTTGTATAGCGGTGATATTCTCAACATTGCGAGCATTAACAATTATTCCTGGCGCGCGCGAAAGTACCTCTACCACCCCATAATGTCCTGCCCCAGCAGCAAGATGAAGCGCCGTGTTGCCATAGGCATTGGGCGCATTGACTTGAACACTAGGAGGCACATTGATCAATATTTCAACCACTTCAGTATGCCCTTGCAAGGCAGCCAAGTGTAATGGCGTTAATTGGTCATGAGGCTCTTGGATATTCACATCGATAGGAAGTTGTGAAAGCAATTCGACCACTTCTGCATGCCCATTATATGCGGCCCAATGCAGTGGTGTGTAACCATCGGCTTTATCAGCAATGCTGGGATTAGCGCCCCTTGCTAATAACAAGGTCACAATTTCTAAACAACCATTTTGGGCAGCAATATGTAATGGCGTATCGCCTTGGTTATCTTGCGCAGAAATGTTCACACCATGGTTCAACAATGTGTTAATCATTTCCACATTGTTTTCTCTTACCGCAGTATGTAAAACAGTCTCTGCGTCATCATTAATGGCTGTCATATTCATCCTATTCGTCTTCGTCGACAAAACACTCTAACATAAAATCATATTTTTCAAGATCAATGGTACCACCTAGCACAAAGGGTTGAAGTGCTTTGGCTTGTTTTTCATTGATTTCATGTGGTCGAATTAAATATCTGGCAGCAGGGTCAGGATCATTCTCGTCAACGTCGAATAAATCCTGTAAAAAAGATAACTTCATTGGCTTGAGATCAAAGTCTACTTCCAAAACGGGGTTTCCATCTTCTTTGGAATACCTTTTATAACCAGCAACCGCTCTTTTTATTCCTTCCAAATCATCGGACATGTCGTTCTCCAACTACAGTTTAATTTCATTAAAAGAATCACAAATGTGATGCTTATTGTTTTCAAAAGTTTGATTATCTCGGTTCAGTAAAATCGTTTTAATTTTATTTTCACTTGCTGCATCTAATTCCGCAACAACATCAGATAGAAATAAGGTTTCTTCTGGCTTGCTTTGAGTTTGTTCTAAAATATTGGCATAAGATTTAGCTTCTTTCTTGCCACCTACAGCGGTATCAAAATAACCATCAAATAAATATCTCATATCGCCAAAGGAGCTATACTGAAATAACAAGTGTTGTGCTTTTACGGATCCTGAGGAATAAATATATAATTTGATTTTTTGCTGATGCCATTTTAATAAATTTTCATAAGCATCGGTATAAACGTGGCCTTTAAACTCACCCTGTTCAAAACCTTGTTGCCAAATGTAGCCTTGAAGATTTTTCAAAGGCGCAATTTTCACATCGTTATCTATCCATTCAATAAGTTGATCACCAATTTTTGCTAGATCAGGATTAGCATCGCCGATAAGCTGACGAATTTCATTTAGTTCGGTGATAACTTCAGGCTTATTTTGATTAGCTAATAGATAGGAACGGATATTTTTTCTTGAATAGGGAAATAAAATTTTATGAACAAAGTGGATATCAGTGGTTGTACCTTCAATATCAGTAATAATTGTTTTTATCATTTTGCTTCAAACCGACTTTTGGTAAATTCACATTCAACTAAAAATTCCAAACCTTCCATATGACGTTTGGCATCAACTACTGTTTTACCCCAACTGTATAAACCATGTCCACGCACAATAAGACCATTGGCTTTTTTAACATCATTCCAAATAGCTTTTACTTTTTCAGCCAGTCGAGAAATATCTTGATCGTTATCAAAGATATATAAATCCATGGTTTCTTCATGCGAAAGATGCCCCTCAATGGTTTTTTGCATTTCATAGCCATGAAAAGAAATTTTATCTACATTATTTTTTAACATTGAGAACACAGTCACAGGAACTGAATGGGTATGCAATACACAATTTGTTTGGCCAGATAGTTGATAAATCATGCCATGCAAAGCGGCTTCTGCGCTTGGCTTACCATCGCCAGATATCATGTTTGCTTGAAAATCACAGATCACAAAATCATATTTGCAAAGTGTACTTTTGTCCTTCCCGGAAGCACTCATCACCATTTTGTCATTATCAATTCTGGCAGAGAAATTGCCAGCGGTGGCTGGGCTAAAACCCTTATTTGATACAAATTGACAGGTTTTAACGAGTTCTTCTAGCATGGCTTCATTTAGCATTTTTGATATCCTGGGGGGGTACAATTTTATGGCTCATTTTATCCTAAATGCCTGTAATGTCAATGAATTAACTCATATATTCCTCTCATATTTATATGATCTGGATGTAGGGTGGGCAAAGCGTAGCGTGCCCACCGTCTGAGGTCCTAGATGGTGGGCACGCTACCGCTTTGCCCACCCTACAAAGATCGAAACATGACTAAAGCAAACTTCAAAAATCACTAGCATAATAAACCATTTTTCCCAGTGGCTCAGGATGCATTAGATTGAATATATGCTCACTTAACTTA
>CAYXVT010000209.1:5290-6282 GCA_964468105.1 Uncultured Candidatus Berkiella sp.
CCGTGGCATGAACGGTTGATTGTGACTGATCAATGATAGCTGAGGCCCCATCATATACTTGAATGCCTATAGTAATTGCTTCAATCACACTTTTTGCAGCAACACCTGCGGAAACTAATTTTGTTTGATGCAGACTAATTTCCATATTCCTTATCCCAATCCAAAGAATTACCAAGAAAACGACTTCGCATTCTTTCTCTTTCAAAGAGTAATCTAATACCATTTACCAATGATCCTTTTGGATCTTGTATACGACCAGAAAGAATGCGACTCACTGTTGACTGACTGGTGCAAATAAATTTAGCAATAGCTTGCTCAGTAAAACCAAGATTTATCAAATACAAGAGCATTGATCTAATGTTCATATAATCACCTTATTGCTGGTGAACAAACAGGAGTAATCATGCTCAATAAATCGGTGTGAATAGACGAAAGGAAATGAAAAATGCGTTTGTGGTTTTCGGATTTTCAAATCGCATCCTTTATTTGTGCCACCTGCAATAATGTTCAAAACAGATTGTGCTAAAGGTGAAGGTTTTGATTCTTGTAGTTGAATTGGGTGTTTGCCATTTCCATGCGTTAACATAAACATTTTAAATTCCTTTTACTGCTTAGAATTACTAAAACTATCGCACCAAATCAAACTGCGATTTGCAGGATGTTATTTTAACGGATGGGAAAATGCAATGGAATTTATGGGGATAGGTGAAATAAATATTATTTTTTTTTGATCTTACTCGCGGTAGCGAGGATCGTTGCTAGCCCCCCGTAAGTTGCTCTTAGCAACGTGACGGGGGGTGGGAAACAACAACAAACCCTCATCTTATCTCTGATTCTTACTCGCGGTAGCGAGGATCGTTGCTAGCCCCCCGTAAGTTGCTCTTAGCAACGTGACGGGGGGTGGGAAACAACAACAAACCCTCATCTTATCTCTGATTCTTACTCGCGGTAGCGAGGATCGTTGCTAGCCCCCCGTAAGTTGCTCTTAGCAA
>CAYXVT010000210.1:0-3576 GCA_964468105.1 Uncultured Candidatus Berkiella sp.
GAAAACGTTTTAACAGATTTCAGTCAAAAAATGAATTTATTCGTGAGTAGTGCAATTGAATTCAATAAAGGAATTAATGACGCCATTCTCGAATTAGATCAAAGCAGATCCCGTGAGAAACTAAACACATTACAATTAACTAAAAAAAATCAAATCACTGTATTACTTGCTAATATAGATGATATACAATTATTGCCTCTCGAAGAAGCACGCTGCTTTATCAATCGATTTGATTTCAGCGTCGCTACCGCTAAAGATAAAGCCGCTCTTAAGCAATTACTAACACTTGATGCCAACAAACATTTAGTGCCTTTTCTAAACTACAAAATCACTGAAGATAAAATCCTTAGTCTAATTGATAAAAACATTGACAAAAAAAACACAAGAAAGAAAAAACAGAACGAAGACAAAAATAAGCCTCTGGTCCTTTTGATGCAAACCCTACAAAATCAAAGAGCACAGGGTTTAGCATTCAACATGATGCAAGCATCCCTTGATGCATACTATTCATTTGTCGCTCAAGGGGGAAAAGCTGAAGGGTTTTTGAATAGTCTTAAAAGCGTGCTTGAACCCCTTAATAAAATAATGATGGATGATAATCAAGACGCTATTACTGTAGAACAATTAAAAGGGTTGCTTGATGAAGTAACGGTTAATGAAGACGTTCATATAGAAGAGGATGAAGAAGATGCAGAAGAAGATGACGATGATCAAATAATTTTTCGTGATGATGAAGCATTTGATTCACCCTATCTAGTGAAACAATTTACTCCCGATTTTAATCGCAAAAATGATATTCCTCATCCACCTCCACCACCACCCGTGAAACAACCTATTCAATCACAAGCAGTGCAACGTCCTCAAAAAAAGGCTTAGTTTTTTTGAGGACCATTAAGTCTAATGCATCACAGCAGAACGACTCCTTGTTGTCATACGTCGTGGCAATACCTGTGCAAAGTTTTCTTTCCCTTTAAACCTAGACTTACAATGGGTAAAGCTTGGTGTAAACCCAGGTGAAATAGAAGTTGCATCATTTTCTTCATCTGTATTTAAGGCCAATTTTAAATCAAATGAATCATCTAAAATATCAAAGGTTTTGAGATCTAGAGAACGATCACTAGAAACTTGATATGCCTTTAACAAATCATCGCATAGTTGCTTAGGTAGGTTGGGCACCACAATGACCTTTCCCGCTTGGGTTTCTATACGGTGAGATATTTGATCGTTACTTTCAACTGCCTCAATAACATCATGGATATTATTAATTTCCTTGTCATTCACTTTAACAATGGTATCGCCGTTAAAGCCATCATAGCCTTGGGTATACTCACTTTTTAAAATGGTGCTGATAGCCACCAATTGATCAGTAGGTTTTACTTTTTGACTATTAGTATAAGATTTACGATTATCTGTCATAAAGTTTTTTGAAACAGGTTGAACAGCAATACCTCCTGGGATAATGTAATAAGTCGGGGGTTTACCAAAAGAACGCGGTTGAATAATATTGATACTGCCAAGTGCATTGGTTAATTGCACTGTTTCAACAACTTTTTTACCCTTCCTTAAAATTTCAAACTCAACCTCATCACCCATTGCACTATTATTGATAAGATATTTATAATCAATGCGCTTCATCGGTTCAATGTGCACCGTACCATCATTCCACACCCGGATCCCATTGATCGCCATAATGATATCATCTTCTTTTAATTTGTCCTTGGCACAAGAGAGATCGGGCACTTTGCGAACTAAAATCCCAGTATGATGCTTATGCATGTGATACTGTTCTCTGAGATAGGGGTTTTCCATATTTTGAGTTTCTATTCCCAATGTGGGGAAACCACTATTGTGAGTTTCAACTTGGCGAATAAAATGGCGCAGCACACTAGCAGGGATCATATAACCAATGCTTTGACCACCATTTATACCTTGATGAACAACACCGACAACTTTACCATCGCTAATAACAGGGCCACCACTATTCCCGGGATTAATCGCCGCACTGACTTGAGTGCTTAATAACATTTGTTCGCCATGAGCATACATATCATTTTCAAGACGAGAAACAATGCCATCGGTCACGCACTAGCCATCCCCTCCCATCGGGAATCCATGTACTTCTACTTTTTGTTTACGTTCGGGGGTATTGCCGATTGGTAAAGCAACCGCTTTTTCCCAAAACTCTGGATTGTCAACTTCCAATTCCGCTAAATCACATTCGTGACTAACCGCTTTTAATTTGGCATGATATTTTACGGAGTCATTGGCAAGTTGAACTTCTAGAAAGACACCACCCCCAGCAACATGGGCGTTGGTGATAATACGATTTCCTTTGATAACAAACCCTGAACCAGTCCATTTTTCTATTTCGGGCGCCTTCCATGGAAATTGATGATCATATTCCAAAGCAGATGTATAAATTTTGACAGCAAAATTTTTCTCACCCAACATAGCATACCCCCTGCAACACATTAGACGGTAATGAATGCCTGAAAAAGTCAGACTTTTTCAAGAGGGAAGGTGACAAATCACCAACCCTCTATTTCAAGCATAGCCAAGAATTGGAGGTGTAAAGGGAAAAGAGTGTGGAAATAGTTGCAGTGAGTCTGATGTAGGGTGGGCAAAGCTTTTAGCGTGCCCACCAATTTGAAATTAAACAGCGTGCATTTTAGCCATCATCTCAGCCGCATTTACCAATGCGTCTACTATTCCTGGTTCAGCAGAGGAATGCCCTGCATCTCTGATAACATGCAATTCACTGCCAAGCCATGCTTGATGTAATACTTGTGCATTATCCAGCGGACAAATCATATCATAGCGTCCATGAACGATAATGCCTGGAATACCTTCTAATTTAAAAGCATCCCGCAAAATTTGATTGGGCTCAATAAAACATTTATTCACAAAATAATGGGTTTCAATTAAAGATAAACTCATTGCAGTATGCGTATTAGTAAAACGTTCCAATACGTTCTTGCAGGGATGCAGCGTCGCGCACTGGCCTTCCCATTGTGCCCAATGTTTGGCAGCGCTCATTCTGGCAAGTTCATCTTCGCCATTTAGACGCTTATAAAAAGTGCTAATGAGATCATCGCGTTCTTCTTCTGGAATAGGCGATATAAATTCCTGCCAATAATCTGGGAAAACCTGATTGGCTCCTTCTTTGTAAAGCCATTTCAGATCGCTATCTCGACATAAGAAAATGCCGCGAAGTATCATCGCAATAACATTCTCAGTATATTTTTGAGCATAGAGCAAACTTAAAGTAGATCCCCACGAACCACCAAACAACATCCAGCGCTTGATGCCTAAATATTCACGGATGATTTCCATATCATGGAGCAAAGCTTGTGTTGTGTTATTTTCTAAACTTCCATAAGGCGTGGATCGACCACAACCTCTTTGATCAAAAAGAATGATGCGGTAGCGCTCTGGATCAAAAAACCGCCGATCGTCAGTTGAACAACCAGCTCCTGGGCCACCATGGACAAATAAAATGGGTATGCCTTTGGGATCACCACATTCTTCTACATATAATTTGTGGCCAGATTCCACTTCGATGGTGTGTTGAGCATA
>CAYXVT010000210.1:3586-6266 GCA_964468105.1 Uncultured Candidatus Berkiella sp.
TTCGTGATTCCTTTCCTTGGGCGCTTTCAAAAAGATTATACTCGAGTATCTTAAGATTTGGACCCCTCCCACGATGCGGGAGAGGGAACAAGATCATAAAGATAATGGTTAATCACTCACAATAGATAGGGAATTTTCCTCTATAGTTCTATTTGGCAAAATGAGAGACTGATTTTGTCAATCTCCAACCGATCTTAATTCGGATTTGCCTGGGACCCCTCCCAGGCGCTTTTTTGCCCGTCGCTTTTGTATCGTATCCTTCGTTATCATCGCCCATTCATTTCAGTCATGTACTGAGATGTACACTCCTTCATTCATGGGCTTGATGACTCGACTACAATACAAAGGCTGGGGCAACCAATGCTTTGAAAAACTTTCTTTCTTACTTAGATCGTTTACGTTCATTCTCTTTTAAGAACTTCTTACGTACGCGTATCGCAGTAGGAGTAACCTCAACTAATTCATCATCTTCAATGAATTCAAGGGATTGCTCCAAAGAATGCTTAATTGGCGGGGTTAAGATGATGTTCTCATCTGTACCAGAAGCGCGCATGTTTGTTAGCTGCTTACCCTTAATAACGTTTACGACCAGATCATTGTCACGCGTGTGAATACCAACAATCATCCCTTCATAAACTTCGGTTTGCGGACCAATTAAGAGCTTTCCTCGCGCTTGTAAACCAAACAAAGAAAACGCCGTCGCTTTGCCAGCGGCATTGGAAATCAAAACACCTTGTCCGCGTTTACCCATGGCACCTGGTTTATAAGGTCCATAATGATCAAACACGTGGGTTAAAATACCCGAGCCTGAAGTTAAGGTAAGGAACAAAGAGTGGAAGCCAATTAAACCACGAGATGGAATGGTATAATCCAATCGAATTCGACCTTGACCATCTGAAACCATATCAACCAGTTGACCTCGTCTTGAACCAAGCTGCTCCATAACAGAGCCTTGATCTTTTTCTTCAACGTCAACGGTCAACAACTCATAAGGCTCAGTGATTTCATCGCCGTTTTTATGCAAAATGACTTCAGGGCGTGAGAGTGCTAACTCATAACCTTCTCGACGCATGGTTTCAATAAGAATCGAAAGATGAAGCTCGCCTCTTCCGGATACGCGGAATTTATCAGGATCTTCTGTTTCTTCTACTCTTAATGCCACGTTATGTAAGGTTTCACGAAATAAACGCTCACGAATTTGACGTGAAGTAACAAATTGTCCTTCGCCTGATAGAGGTGAGGTATTGACCTGAAAAGTCATACTAATGGTTGGTTCATCAACCGTTAAAGCAGGTAGGGCTTCAACACTATTTTTATCACAAACTGTATCGGAAATAGCCAATGGATCAAGGCCTGTGATAGCAACAATATCGCCAGCCGTTGCTTCTGGTTGTTCAATACGTTCTAACCCTAAATATCCTAGAATCTGCATGACTTTTCCAGAACGTGTTTTGCCCTGGCTATCAATAACAGTGACTTGGGTATTAGACTTAATCGATCCGCGTTTGACTAATCCGATGCCAATGGTCCCAACATAGCTTGAATAATCCAAACTACTTATTTGCATTTGAAAAGGCCCTGTAGGATCACAATCTGGCGCTTTAACATACTCGGTTATTGCTTCAAACAACGGCGTCATATCAGTGCCGGGTTTGTCTAAATCACGCGTAGCTGTGCCTAACAATGCGGAAGTATATACAACAGGAAAATCCAATTGTTCTTCTGTTGCTCCCAACTTATCAAACAAGTCAAATACTTGATCAATAACCCAAGAAGGGCGACTTCCAGGACGGTCAATTTTATTAATCACCACAATGGGGTGTAAACCCCTGGCAAAAGCCTTTTGAGTCACAAAGCGCGTTTGTGGCATCGGCCCATCGACGGCATCAACCAGCAACAAGACAGCGTCAACCATGGACAAAATCCGTTCAACTTCACCACCGAAGTCGGCATGGCCTGGGGTATCAACCACGTTGATAAGGTAGCCATTCCATTTAAGGGCTGTATTTTTTGCAAGGATGGTGATTCCGCGCTCTTTCTCCAAATCATTGGAATCCATCACGCAGGTCGTATAGCCAACGCGTGCATCAAGTGTTCCAGACTGTTGTAAGAGCTTGTCTACCAAGGTTGTTTTGCCATGATCGACGTGGGCAATAATTGCGATATTTCTTAGCTGCATGGTCCCCTCAGAAAAAAATAAAAAGATTTTACCACTTATTGGACCCTAATGGTGATAAATAGTGCTCAAAGGTGTATTGGGGCAGCTGCACTGATGCTGACCTATACTAAACATATATCCTCCTTTTGCATTTTGACGATACTTTTAAGACCAAAGGGACTTGTGTCGATATAAATTCAGAGGGAGACTAATAATAAGGGGGGGTGCAAAAATGGCATCTCTGATACTACACCCAACAAGCATAGCGCAATGGCATGCCCTCATAGGGGAGGCCCAGCAATCAAGCGCCATCTATTTAAAAGAGGATCTTGAGTCCTATTTGGTGTTTCTATTAATGCGTTTTATTGGTCAACCTAATATTGCCGCCAGTGTATTAGGGCTTGATTTCTTGCAAGGATATCAAAAACTCGATTCTCAACAACAATATCATCAGCTAAAAGATGTTGGCGATAAATGCCTATTATTTGCAGGGCTATTTCCTGGGCGAGCCATTAAAAGGCG
>CAYXVT010000211.1:0-2005 GCA_964468105.1 Uncultured Candidatus Berkiella sp.
AAAGTGATCCCGATCTGGTTCTGATCTTATTAAGCAAAATGAGTAGTGAAGCGCTTCAAGCTTTAAACTGGGATATATTGGATGAACATCACCTGGGTACCCCACTATACTTTCTTACCTCAGGAGTACCTTACGAAGATTTCTTACCCTTAGAAGCAGCTAACCCTTGTCCGACAGAGGTATTGTTAACTAAATTAGGGGGTGAAGCCCTTCAAGCCCTGAACTGGAATGCAGCCTGTAATAACCGAGGACATGTTGAGACACCTTTATATAACCTTGCCAGTGCACTTAGTAATCCAAAACTGATATCGATGCTTTTGTTAAAACTAAATGCTAAAACTTTCCAAACGCTTGGTTGGGACGTCCCGATAGGTAGCGATAGACGGCCACTATTTTTCACTCTTTTTGAGTCTTCAAGATTATATCGTTATCACAAACCGCTAATGATGTTTTTATCGAGAATTGAAAAAGCATCGCTACAACAATTTCGCATTAATAGCGAGGGTTTTCTCGATAGTTTACTTTTCAGAGGAAAAGGATGGATAGTTTTTCTTATAATGTCAGATTGTGTCATTGATAGAGAACCGCTGCAACAATCCACAAAAGATTTTATCAATGTTGTTGAAAGCGAATATCAGAAAATCAAGGAAGGAATTCCTAATCAATTAGATTATTTGTATCGTGAGTGTCGCTTTCCTGACAAACAGGAAGGAAAATTTAATATAATAAACGTACCAAGGGATATCGCCGTAACGATTTTGAGAAAAATTCTCAGAGATGTTTTTAAGAATAAATATTTAGCATTCATGCCCTATCCTTTACGCGAAGTCTGGATCACACGAGCGCTTGAACGATATACTGTTCATCAAGATAACATTTTGTATTCACAAGAATTTATTGCCGTGGAGTTTGCTAATAAAATTGTGAGAAAAATGGAGCGCGTGTACTCGTCTTCAAAAATTAGCGATAAAACAAGAAGTTTTGAAGGTTTACGCAACGCAATGAGAGCGGCAATTACTCAGCTGATTGATGCAAAAGTCATACCTGAACATATAGATCAGAAAATGGCAAAAAAAGTCATTGCTGAAAGTGCAAAAACAAACGGTGATGAAGCCTCTATTGTAAAAAAGCTTGAAATATTATTTTCTTTTAAGGCTCATCAATCCAATTGTAGGAAAAAAGAAAAGAGCAAGGGTGCTACTGTAACTAATATTGAAATGGCAAAGGGGCCTTTTGGACGTAAATGGCCAGAATAACCTTTTTAATAACCCCTCAGCTGAAACCACTTCATCATTTCACGATTTCAAAACCACTCATCATTGCCAAGAATTTACTGGAAGATAGAAAACAAGGATTTTTCATGGGTTCCTGTGGATAAAAGCATTGGAGGTGCCAAAATCGATGTATACACAAGCTTGTCCACAAGGAACCTGAAAGAGACATGATGAGAGCGCAAAGCCTAAGAAAAGGTTTGTGAAATGCTTTGCGTTCTTAAGACTTTTTATGCATTTTGTTGCTGGGTTTTCGCACGTCATTTTTGCCGTCTAGAAAACGGTATTTTTTACCGCTGGTATAAAAATCTGCCTTTGGTGCCTTTTTCATCAATGAAAACATAGATTAATCCACTGTCGTTCATGATGAGATCTTCTAGCTCAATCTGAACGAGTAAATGTTTAATCTCGTCATCATTTGGATATTCTTCATATTGAATGAAGTAGGGTTTACCACCGATTTTGGTTCCTGCTAGATGTTCCGCTGCTTGTTTCCACTCATCTGGATCATCAGAAAGCGGATCAAGGTCAGGTTCATCAATAAGGGTTATGCTGAAATGCTTTTCGGGCGCCGCACTTGGTCCATTAGCTAATTGTTCCAACTTTGCATAGGGGAAAATTTCGCCTTGTGATTGGATAATAACGGCATTATCTCCACCTTCGAAGTCGTAGAATTCTGTTTCGCCTTCTGCATAGAATACATAAGCTATACTTCCTTGTGATTTTGGGAATAA
>CAYXVT010000211.1:2015-6263 GCA_964468105.1 Uncultured Candidatus Berkiella sp.
CCTTATCTATGGCAATCTGACAGAGAAATTCCATTGGTTTTTTGGTGGTTTTACTAATAGGCCATTGAGGCGTTTCCAGCCAATCTGGCTGACCTCCAAACTTGGTTCCAGGAACATCTGATTTTGTCTTAGTATTCTCATTTTCAAATGATATCTTTAGTGCTTTCATCACAATTGTGCCCATTCCTAACACAGAAATTAACTATATATTATAATGACAAAACATGTTTGTTAAATGAACTTTATGACATTCTGTATGACTACCGTGACAATTGGCTGACAAATGGACAGTACAATCATTCGTTCATATATATTGGTAACCCTTCAGCCAAAATGTTAGTAATGACTCATCTTAAAATATCTTCCTTTGGTCGAGTTTCCTTAACTACGCGTCGTATTCAGGAATTTCCTGGCATAATTTCTTATATTATCTTAGTAAACTTCCACGTTGATTGTGATAAGCAAAGGGTAATTATTGATGAAACGTGGCGCATCTAAAAGTGTTGCAGATTTGGAGGGGCAAAGTAGCCCTAAAAGAATATCACCTATCACCTATGACGAATTTCTTGAATCCTGCAACATGGGGAATCTAGACGAAGTTAAGCATGCAATCGAATGCCTCACCCCAGAAATTATTGCATCAAACGAAAATAAAGCATTTCGCTTTGCGGCCAGTAATGGTCATCTAGCTGTTGTGAATCGTTTACTTGAAATTGAGGCGGTTAGTGATAATGCAACAGCACTACATAACGAGGCGCTTTGTGGGGCGTCTTTAAATGGCCGTATTAATGTGGTGTATCGTTTACTTGAGATTGCGGCAGTTAGAGATAGTGCAGCAGAATTTGGTAGCTTAGCGCTTCGCGTTGCTGCTTTCAAAGGCCATATTGATGTGGTGAATTGTTTGTTGAAGATTGATGCTGTTAGAAATGCTGCAGCAGTAAAAAATAACGCAGCGTTTCGTTGGGCGGCAGCAGATGGTCGACTTGCTGTGGTGAATCGTTTACTTGAAATTGAGGCTGTTAGCAATAATGCTACAGCAGAGGATAACGAAGCGCTACGCCGGGCGGCCGCAGAAGGTCATCTTGCTGTAGTGAGGCGTTTACTCAATGAAGATAACGTGCGAGCATTAGCAATCAGTGAATTGAAGCTGAATTTTAGTGATAAAAATAGTGACCAACAAATTAATATCTTGATTGGTCGTCTTGCAGAGATCAATCCAAAACTGATGAAAAGCTTTAGAAATAGCGAAGCCCAAACCCTCTGTTTTGCTTATCGTTCCTTGAATAAACAACCAAATGCTCTATTGCGGAAACCTCCAATAGAGGTCGTAAGATTGATTGCAAGGATGGTACAGGCTAGCCTACCGCCGCCTGCTCCTCAATTGGACGATTCATCATCGAAGAAACAGAAATTGTAGTAGTCTAAGATCTTACGTGCAATAACACTGCTCTATTGGCGCAATTTTAATTGGATATTTCAGTATATTTTACATAAAAACACATTATTGCCAGGAATTTCCTGGCATTTTTTTATATTTTAATTTGGTAAACTTCCCTAAGTCACTCAGATTTGGAAGTACCTACGATGTTAGAGCAATTTGAACAGGATAGAAGAAGTAAAGAATTATCAAAAGAGACTTTAGAGCAGGAAGTCCCTCATAAAGCCGCTATAGAAAAAGTCAAAGCATTATTTATCGACACATTCACTAAAACGGTGAATGCCCTCGCTGAGCAAAAAGTTCTCAATTTACTTTTTTCAAATATGTTTCAAACGGATTTTGTTTGGACGAAATATCACTACATTGATGTAGAATATGATGCAGTACAAAAACAATATCTAGTGTCGATAGCCTTTAGTAAGGTGCATATTGATAAGGACTCTACTATTCAACAAAAAGTCATGACAGAAGAACAAATATTATCATTAGCAAAGGCATATGATCTTGGTTTGCATCTAGGGGCTCATGTTAAATTTCCTGAGGCAGAAAGAGCTGAAAGAAAATATTTATTATTTAATTCACCAGAAGATTTAACAAATGCCGCGAAGGCGCTTGATTCTTGGTGTGAAGTAAAGTGTTATAGAAAGTCAAATTATCCAAATTGTATGGAAATTTATTCAGAGATCCAAAAGTTACTGGAAGGCTGTCACAGTCAAACTCAAATGGGTGAGAAACCCAGTCCAAGGAAATAATTTCATTTCTTGGCTACCCGTTGCTAAGTACATGGAGATGTTCTTATTTTCTAGCATCTCCACTTGTCGCTATATATAAACCTTACATCGTTGAATGTAAGGTTTAAATTGACATATAAATCATCACTCTGTATCTTCTAAGTCAACAATGTGATAGGTCTTCTCGTTCAAAACGCAGCGAGAACTGGCTTGTAATCCTGCCTAGTTTATTGATTAAACGGGTCTGTCACGAGGCAAGCTTTATGCGGCTCGTGATATCTCTACCCCATGATAGCTTCCTCAATATTTATTACATTGATGAAGTAGGTAGAGCTTAAGATATGAAATTAGACAAAAACAACATAACTTATCAAACATCTAATGAAATTAGAAAGCTTGTTAAACCCCTTGCTCAAATAGCAGATATACATCATTTTTGTTATTCGGTTGATTATGCGGATGGTTCTGGTTTTTGTCTTGATACTTCTCCTGAACACTATGAACTTGTATTCGAAAATGAATACCCTCTACCTGGATTTTTCTTTGATAAAGAATGGCATACCTGGAAAGGAAGTTTGCCAGAAGAGGAAATCCTAGAAGTCCAAAAATTAAATATAAGTCATGGTGTAAGCCACGTTATTAAAAGTGAAGACAAAACTGAGATATTTGAGTTTGCAACAGTCCCTGAAAATGACGGAATGTATGAATTTTGTTTAAATAAAAGAGATGTTTTAAAAAAATTTATTGCTTACTTTATTAATGAAGCCCAAGTTATAATTGAAGCTGCGCATAATGAACGCTTTATACCACCATTACATATGCGTGAAAAGAAACTCTCTTCTAAAGCCATTGTACCTAAAAAGGAGTTATCCTCCGAAGGACAAGTTTTAATCGATTACCCCTTTAATTTACTTTCACAAATGGAAGGCAATTGTTTTCAATTATTGTTGAATGGATATACCAATACTGATATTGGTAAAATGTTTAACCTTTCTTCGAAAACAATCGATTCCTATGTGGCAAGAATTAAATATAAATTAAACTGTAGAAGCAAAGTACAGCTCATCCAAATGGCAAAAGAGATCGGGATTGTAGAGCACTACTTTAACTGAGGTGGTATCTATTAGTATTTGCAAACTAATTTGTCACAGCCAATAACTCTTTATTATTCGTTACATACCGCTGCAAGCGATTGATCTCTTTGTTCAACTCAACCATTAAGAAATCGATATTCTCTAATTCCTTTTTAGCTAAGGCTGTTTCAACACTCGCAACGGCTGCTTTAAGCGCAGGCACGCCGCAATAGCAGCAAGCGCCATGTAAACGGTGAACATGTTCACGCATATTTTTATAATCTTTCTTGGTAAAAGATTGATTAATTTGTGTTTGAGCTGTTTTTAAACTTTCAACCAGTCCCATTAACATATCTTTAGCTAAGGAACTTTTATTAGCAGCTAATCTCAGTGTTTGTTGCCAATCGACAGGTATCTTGGGTTTCTTTTCGTTATTGGAATTTTTATTTAATTGTGAATCAGCATTATTGTATAGTATTTTCTTAGTCCATTGCTGAATGATTCGTTGTAGATCTTTTTCGTCAATGGGTTTTGTTAAATAGTCATCCATCCCAGCACGTAAAACGGCTTCTTTTTCAGTTGTTAAGGCATGTGCAGTAAGAGCGATGATTGGAATATGCGTCCCTGGACTTTCTTCACTACGGATCCGGTTAGTCACTTCAATGCCATCCATGCCAGGCATTTGAATATCCATAAATATCAGATCATAATTTTTATTTTTGATAAATTTTAAGGCTTCAAAACCATTGTTTGCACAATCAGCTTTAACGCCAAGATTATCAAGTAGCGCCGCTACTAATTTTAGATTCGAAGGATAATCATCAACCGCTAAAACAGAAATAGGGGATGGGGTTATAACTTCTAACTCTTCTGGTAAATCTGTTAAGATGACTGCTTCTTCATGTGATTTCTCATTATTATTACCAGTTATTAACACTTCGACGATTGAATCATGCAATTTCTTTCTACGAACTGGTTTGGCTAAACATACAGCCGCACCGGAGCT
>CAYXVT010000212.1:0-6240 GCA_964468105.1 Uncultured Candidatus Berkiella sp.
TAACATCTTGATTAATATGCGCACAAACGTGGATATTACTTTCCTTAACGCCTTTTGCTTCTACTTCGTGGGCAATATCGCTGGTTTCTTTTATATCGGGTACGAGGATAAATAGACGCTTCATAACCTACTCCTTAGTAAACCCTATACTCCTATTCTACACAAAAGTAAGTTGCAAAACTATGGAGTAAAGGTTACACGGATGTAGATTCACGCTCTTTCCCCCTCTCCCGATGGGAGAGGGTTAGGGTGAGGGGGATTTATTTCACGACGGTTAGTTTAGGTCGTCCGTTATTACCACCACTGCCTTTCTTTCCTTTAGGCTTACCATTGCCGCCTTTTCCGGATTCATCTTCATTAGGCGTTTCAGGTGGCGGCGTATCATCTTCATCATCGTCTTTAAATACCATGCCACGACCATTCTCTTTGGCATAGATAGCATTTACTGCACGCATTGGCACATAAACATCATGTGGAACGCCGCCAAATCTAGCATTAAATTCCACATGATCATTTGCCAACAATAAAGCTCTTACTGCGCCTGGAGAAATATTTAATACAATGCGACCATTATCAACATACTCTCTTGGAACCATTACTTGTGGAAAATCAGCATTAACAACAACATAAGGCGTTGCATTATTATCAACAATCCACTCGTAAAAAGCGCGCAACAAATAGGGACGACTTGAGGTCATACTTTACTCACCAATAGCGCGTTCAGCATCAGTTAAACTCACTTGGAATGCTTCTCGATCAAAAAGCCTCTTTGAATACTCTTGGATGGCTTTTGCTTCAGGCGGTAAAATAATGCCCATCACTCTTAATCGCCACAACAAAGGTGCAATGGCACAATCGACAAGAGAAAATTCTTCACTTAAGAAATAAGGCATTTCTTTAAACATCGGTGAAACAGCAACGATACTTTCGTATAACGCTTTGCGAGATTCTTGAAGCTCAATCGGGTTAGCATTTTTGACTAAGATTTTATTCATTAAAGAATACCAATCCCGGTTTACCCGATGTAACATCAAACGACTACGCGCCCTAGCTACTGGATATACAGGCATTAAAGGTGGATGAGGAAAACGCTCATCCAAATATTCCATAATAATCTCAGATTCATATAACACCAGATCTCTGTCCACCAAGGTGGGAACGGTGTTATAGGGATTAATTTCTACTAAAGCTTCAACTTGTGAATCAACGTCAATTTCATAGAGATCAAATGTAACGCCCTTTTCAGCTAAAACAATACGTGCTCGATGACTATAAGGATCAGTCGAACCAGAATACAAGGTCATGACCGAGCGTTTGTTTGCTACTACTGCCATCAGTTGCTCCCTTAATGGACGTCTTTCCAATATTCACGTTTGAGTAAATACGCAAATAGGGTAAACACGACTAAAAATAATAATACCCAAACCCCTAAGCGTTGACGCTCTAATTTATGGGGTTCACCAACATAATCTAAAAAGTTCACCAAATCGGTCATTGCTTTATCATACTCATCCTTAGTCAGAGTGCCTGGTGTTTTCAATTCAAGATGAGAAATAACCTGCTTCTCATAAGGCTTGCCTTGATCATCATGCAAAGTTTCTGTCTTAAAAACAGGAACTTGTGTTCCCTGTAAGGTAAGCAAAATGTGTGGCATCCCGACATCTGGGAACACCACATTATTTACTCCCCAAGGCCTTTTGGGATCCATATAAAAAGATCTGAGATAGGTATAAAGCCAATCTTTTCCACGAACACGCGCTACTAAAGAAAGATCTGGTGGTGCCACACCAAACCATTTCATAGACTCCTTTTTAGGGGTCGCGACGAGTATAGGATCGGTTGCTTTATCACTGGTGAAATTGAGATTGTCATTTACCAGTTTTTCTAAAACGATCCCTTTTTTATCAACGATACCAATGTCCTTTGCCATATCCTTATAACGAACATATTGCAAAGAATGGCATCCTGCACAGTAATTCATATATAACGTTGCACCACGTTGCAGTGAGGCTTTGTCACATAACTGGTTATTGACTTTATCTAAGTGAATTCCGTCTTCACTTGCTTGTGCGCAGGAGATAAAAACCGCAAAGATGACACCCAAACATGCTTTGATTACTTTCATTTGTAAGTTAGCCTCTCGGGAACTGGTTTTGTCTTATCGAGCTTTGAATAAATTGGCATTAATAAGAAAAAGGCAAAATACAACACAGAGAATATTTGTGCTGCGACCATTCTTGAAGGACTAGGTGGCTTTAAGCCAAGGTAGCCTAGACTTACAAAGCTAACGACAAATATCGCCAGCACGACTTTGAAAATAGGGCCACGATAGCGGATAGATTTTACAGGACTTCTGTCTAACCACGGTAAGAACCCAATAATGAGCACCGCGGAAAACATAGCAATAACACCACTTAGCTTATCCGGAATCGCCCGCAAAATGGCATAAAAAGGCGTCATATACCATACGGGTGCTATATGTGCTGGGGTTTTCATAGGGTTAGCAGGCTCAAAATTTGGCCCTTCCAGGAAAAATCCTCCCAAGTCTGGCGCAAAAAATATCACCGAACAAAAGAAAATAAGGAAAACGCCTACCCCAAAAAAGTCTTTCACTGTGTAGTAAGGATGGAACGGTATACCATCTAATGGTTTCCCATCTGGACCTTTATTATATTTAATTTCAATACCATCTGGATTGTTGGATCCGACTTCATGTAACGCAATAATGTGCATCCAAACTAATAACAAAAAGATTAATGGCAGCCCAATCACGTGCAAGGCAAAGAATCGATTCAAGGTGGCATCAGAAACATTAAAGTCACCACGCATCCATTCCACAACTGCAGGTCCAACACCTGGAATAGCTTCAAACAAGGACGTGATTACTTTACCACCCCAAAATGACATCTGTCCCCATGGTAACAAATACCCCATAAAGGCTTCTGCCATAAGACAAATATAAATGGCTGTCCCAATTAACCAAATGAGTTCGCGGGGCTTTTTATATGAGCCATACAATAAGCCACGAAACATATGCAAATAAACAACAATAAAGAAGAAGGAGGCTCCCGTAGAATGGAGGTAACGTAGCAACCATCCCTTTGGAACATCTCGCATAATGTATTCAACTGAGCCAAATGCCTCTACAGCAGAAGGCTTATAGAACATTGCTAACCAAATACCTGATAACAATTGATTAACAAGTACTAATAAGGCTAGTGAGCCAAAGTAATACCAAAAATTAAAATTTTTCGGTGTATAGTATTGACCAACATGCTCATTCCACATTTTGGTCGCTGGGAAGCGAGCATCAATCCATCCCATAATTCCTGATGATGACTTTTTCATTAGGCAGCCTTTTGATCTTCTCCAACGATGATAACGGTATCACTTGCGTACTTATATGGCGGAACAACTAAGTTAGTGGGTGCTGGAACCCCTTTATAAACTCTGCCCGCTAAATCAAATCTGGAACCATGACATGGGCAAAAGAAACCGCCCTGCCAACTTGGTTCTACACTTCCGATATCAGGACGATACATAGGCACACAACCTAAGTGTGTACAGATCCCAACTAATACTAAATATTCAGGTTTAATGGATCGGTACTCATTATGAGCATATTGAGGCTGTTGATTCTGCTCTGAAGTTGGATCTCGAAGTAAACTATCTAGTTGTGGTAATTTTTCCAACATGGATTTAGTGCGATGGATAACCCAAACAGGTTGGCCACGCCACTCAACTGTTAATTGAGCGCCTGGTTCAAGTTTGCTTACATCAATCTTCACTGGGGCCCCAAGTGCTTGTGCCTTTGTACTTGGAAACCAAGAACAGATAAAAGGAGATGCGGCATAGGCAACACCGACCCCACTGATAACGGTTGTCGCAGCTGTTAAAAACCGCCGCCGACCGGTATCTACTTTATCATCACTCATTCATGCGCCTCCCAGACGGAATAGTTCTTGAGTGTTTTTATGCTTGTAGCGCTTCTCTGTTAGAGATGGCGGCAAATTCTATCACAAATTTGTTTGCCGCTGCACTGCAAGGCGCGCCGGACAAAACAATGCACTAGTCTACACGATATCGGGAGAAAAATTATAGGGTGTCAAGCAACTGATTTAGCACATCTTCTTATTTTCATTAGAGAGAGTTAGGATAGGCTACGAATAAGTTTAAGGCATTAGTATGAATTGGGTATTCTTCTTTCTAATATTTACCGCTTACTGCACCACGGTTTGGCAGCAATGGCATTGGGCGGCTAATGAGTCAACTAATTCATCTCCCATGCATGCTCTAACTGATCAATTGCTTCATGGAGCTAATGATGCAGTTACCTTAGCAATTGGACTTGTAGGCGTACTCGCTTTATTTATGGGGTTAATGCGAATTATTGAGCAAGCAGGTTTATTAGAAAATATTGCTAAATTACTTTATCCCTTGCTGAAATGGCTCTTCCCTGAAATACCAGCAAATCATCCCGCTTTCGGTGCAATGGTGATGAATCTGTCAGCCAATATGATTGGCCTTGGCAATGCAGCAACTCCTTTTGGTTTAAAAGCGATGCAGGAATTGGAAAAACTGAATCCACATCCCGGGGTCGCTACCAATGCTATGGTATTATTTTTGGCAATTAACACCTCAAGCGTTACATTGCTGCCCACTAAAATTATTGCTTTGCGAGCTAGTGCTGGCTCAATGGATCCGGCAGGCATCATCGCAACCACTTTGGTTGCCACACTCTGCTCCACTATTGTTGCTATAGTCGCAGCGAAATTATTACAACGATTAGTAAAAACACCTACTCCCACCATTACCCTCTCTAACGAACAAGCTATTGGTGGAAACATTGAACATTATCCTGTATGGGTCAGCACACTAGCGATTTTATTTTTAGTTCTATTAGTGCCTATCACATTAACCTGGGGTAAAGCTTTTTCACCTTGGATTGTGCCTTCCTTAATTGTGGCTGTCCTTGGGTATGGGCTATATAAGAAGATAGATATTTATAGCAGCTTTACAGAAGGTGCTAAATCAGGTTTTGATATCGCTTTAAAAATAATCCCCTTTTTAGTCGCTATGTTAGTAGCTATCGCTATGTTTCGCGCCAGTGGCGCCTTGGATGCTGTTACTAAACATATTGGCCCTTGGACATCCTCTATTGGCATACCTGCAGAAGCACTTCCTATGGTTTTAATGCGCCCTCTTTCTGGCTCAGGCAGCCTCGGCGTGATGTCAGATGTTCTCAATAATCCAGCAATAGGTCCCGATAGTTATACCGGATATTTGGTAAGTACCATGATGGGATCAACAGAAACGACTTTTTATATTCTGGCTGTTTACTTTGGGGCTGTTCAGATCCGTCGTATTCGTCATGCATTAGCAGCAGGTTTAATTGCAGATATAACAGGCATGTTTGCTTCTGTCTTTGCCGTTAAGTTGCTGCTATTTTCTTGATGAAACTCTTTCTTGATGTTAGTATGCTCCCTTTCTTTTTGACATATCGAAACCATTGAATGTACACACAATTAGCTTTAAATGCTGCCGCGCTCGGACAGTGGAATATAGTTTATTCTTATTTACAAACAGGAACTGTAAATCTTAATGCTGTAAATCTCGAAGATAAAAATGGTCAATTTACTCTATTGGATTATGCTCATATGCAGAACCAAACTTTAGTGGAAAACGATCTTCGTCAACACGGCGCCCTTCAAGCAACAACGTTAACACAATTCAACCAAGCTTCGTTTGCTCCCATCGTTGAACCCATTTCTGTGGTCAGTCAACATGCCGTAAATAGTCAAAAAATTCTGGAGCAACATTATCGTACCCCTATTATTTCACCAAAACCTTTTCGCGCAATCGAGGATCCTGAACAATATAGACTCTTTCTTCAGGGGTTTCCAAAACCTACATTAACGGCAATAGAGGTCGCTCAACAAAAACAAATAATTGCCGAAGATAAAAAAGACGCGATTGAAAACCGTCATTTTAAAAAACCCACTAAAGTACAAAAAATAAATAAGTGAGTTAATAAATCAAATTAGCCCTTCCTAATCAATCCTTTTCTTTGCGCCTTGTCTGACTTCTATCAACGTACTAGTATGTCTACTTTACTATTGACGTATTTATACTATAGGAGCTAGCTATGTCCTTATTCGCAAGGATAGCGTATTTTGTTAGTTTAATTGTTTTTGTTATTTCAACAGCTTTCTTAGTTTCTTCTTCTTGTTTTGTCTTGAC
>CAYXVT010000213.1:0-4193 GCA_964468105.1 Uncultured Candidatus Berkiella sp.
GATTACGCTAAAAAGGGGAATTTGCCTCCTCAATTTAATCAATCATTTATATTGCAAACCATTTAACTTTATTTTTTAGTTAAATCTAAAAGAGCATCCTTATTTTCATCAAATATTCCAGCTACAGCGTAAAGTGGATATGAATGAATGTGATCGAAAACGGAATAATTATGTATTGAAAAGCGCACGCCAAAAGATGATTCAGGGTGACTTTGTAAAAATAATTGCAAACTCTTTAAGCTCCCTCCTAAACCACTTTTAGCCTCTACTGGTATGATTGATTCTTGATTTTGCATTAAGTAGTCAACTTCTGCTGAACTACCTCTGGCTTCTCGATGCCAATAATACAGTTGAGGCTGATGCATTGGATTTGAATAGGCTAGTAACTCTTGACCTATCATAGCTTCCGTTATGCTTCCTTTATTACTAAATTCTTGTTGAGACTTGAGAATCCATTCTTTGCTATCTAAACCTAAAATTGCCTGACTTAACGCAATATCCAAGAAAATAAGTTTAAATTTATTAAAAGAAGTATCAGCACCCAATGGTATGCCTTGGCCAGAACTAGATAAAATTTTGTGAATAATATTTGCTTTGATTAAAAGTTCCAAGCAAGGTTCAAGCTCCCTTTTACGATGTTCAGTAGAGAATTGAGTATATTTAATATGTTTTCCTAAATTCATAGGAATTTGATCAAAAAGTAAATTAATATATTTCAGTTGTAATCTTTTACCATATTTTTGAAAATCTTGCCGATAAGTATCTGCCAAAGCATGTAGAACCTTCATACATTCTGCAATATTTTGAGTCTGAACCCATCGCATTATGGCTTCAGGCATACCTCCTATCGCCATATAGATTCTTAGATATTCAAGTAATTTATCATGAACAGCTTCAGCAATTGGCTCGTGAATATTATGTTCTAATATTTCTTCAATTAAAATCTCTTGTTTCATGGCTTTAAGAAATTCAATAAATGACATAGGGTGGATATATAAAAATAAGATCCGACCCACTGGAACACTGATGCTATCGAGCGCAAAATCGAGTAATGAACCTGCGGCTATAATATGCAAATCTGGGAGCTTTTCGTAAAAATATCTTAATGCCGCAATAGCTTTGGGAGCTTCTTGGATTTCATCTAGAAACAATAAAGTTTTGCCAGGAGTAATATGTTTGCCTGCAAACAATGAAAGAGATCTCATTATCCTTTCGGGTTCTAAATCCGGTTCAAAAATTTCTTTCACTTTTGGATTAAGTTCAAAATTTATTTCTACAAAATCTGCAAATGATTTGCCTAACACTCTGATGGCATGAGTTTTACCTACTTGTCTTGCGCCACGCACAATTAATGGCTTGCGAAAAGGATCGGTAACCCAACTTTTAAGATGATAATCGATAAGTCTTTGCATTTTATGGAATAATTTATATTAATGGTTGTAATTCAAGGATGATTTATTTATTTATGGTCGTAAATCAAGGATAATATATTTATTTATGGTTGTAAATCAAGGTTAAAAATAAATTTTTTGGTTGTTTTTCAGGGATAAAGGGTGATATGCACGTATGGAGTAAATTTAAAACATTTCTATCGGATCCACATCCAGCGACCAACGGGCTTTTTTGCCTAGTTTTGATGTTTCTAAAATAGAAGTTAAAAAGGTGAGCATATGATGAAGCGGCTTACGATCGGCTGCTTGGACCAATAGCTGATAGCGAAACTGTCCTTGGCGCTTGAGCATGGGCGCAGGGACAGGACCTAAAATGCTCACTTTGCTATTAGGAATATGTTGCGAGGCCATTTGTAGTTCTCTTAAAAGGGCTTCAGGGATATGAGGATTGGTGCCATGAGCGCGAATGAGTGCAAGGTGCGAAAATGGAGGCAGTTGGCTCTTCTCACGCTCTTCTAATAATCCCTTTGCTAATTGGGGGTAATCTTGATGCAAGATATGTTGCAGCAAAGGATGATCGGGATGAAAGGTTTGAATGATTACTTTTCCGGCTTCATGAACTCGTCCGGCACGTCCTGCCACTTGGATTAATAATTGCGCCATGCGTTCAACAGCACGAAAATCCACACTGAATAAGCCGCCATCAGCATCAACAATGGCGACCATTTTGAGGTGAGGAAAATGGTGCCCCTTGGCGAGCATTTGGGTACCAATTAATAATTGCGCTTCTTGATTTTGTGCTTTCGTCAGCAGCGCTTCTAAACTTCCTTTTTTTCGAGTGGAATCACTGTCGATCCTTGCCATCGCTATATTGGGGAAACGCTCTTGTAAAAAATCTTCTAAACGTTCAGTTCCCTGCCCAACCGGATGAAGATCCTTGGTTTGACAATCAGGACAACTACCCGGAATTTTGCGATGATGTAAGCAATGATGACAAATCAAGGTATGATTTTTGTGATGGTAGGTAAGCCTGGAATCACATCGCTCACATTGCGCAAGCCAACCACAGGCATAACACATAAATGTAGGCGCATAGCCCCGACGATTAATAAACAACAATACTTGTTGGCCAGCATTGAGGGTGTCTTCTATATTTTTTAGAAGTGCGGCACTTAAACCTGCTTGTAGTTTATTATGACGCACATCCATTAAAGTCATATCAGGCAAATGGGCTTTGGTTGCTCTGGTTGCTAAATGCAACCAATGATATTTGCCGCATTTAGCATTATGGATGGTTTCAAAAGCAGGCGTGGCTGATCCAAGGATAATGGGGCAACCTACCATTTTAGCTCTTAATACACCTAGATCGCGTGCCGAATAGCGAAAGCCTTCTTGCTGTTTGAAAGAAGCATCGTGCTCTTCATCAATGACGATTAAGCCTAAATTGGCAAACGGTAAAAAAATGGCTGAGCGTGTTCCAATAACAATGGTTGCTTGTGACTGACGGACTTTCATCCAAGCATCAAAACGTTGTGCAGGTGTCATTCTCGAATGAAAACAAACAACACTTTCTCCAAACCGGGCAACAAATCGAGCATGTGTTTGTGGCGTGAGGGAAATCTCAGGAACTAAGATGAGTACTTGCTTTTGTTGTTGCAACATATCTGCTGCAGCTTGTAAATAAACTTCCGTTTTGCCGCTACCGGTTATGCCTTCTAATAAGAACGGTTGAAATGTATTTTTATGAAGCAAAATCGCATCAAGCGCTGTTTGTTGATCGACATTTAACGTTAGTGCTGTCTGTTCAATGACACACGAATGAACTGATTCTTTAAATTTATCAATCGATTTGCCAAGTCGGATTCTAGCTGGGATCCCCGTGAAGGTCACTTCACCAATCGGGTGATGGTAATATCGGGAAGTGATTTCAATAAAGTCGCAAAGGGAAGAAGGAAACAAAGGATCGGCTTCACAAACTTCGCTAATGGCCTTTAATTGTTCAATAGGGATTGTGGACTCATTGCTTTGCCCCATCACAATGCCAATACGTTGTTGGCGACCAAAAGGTACTTTTACCCGAGTACCTCTGGCAAGTTCTGTGTCGCCAAGAGGCAAATAATCAAACAAGCGGCGCAAAGGAACATCTAGCGCCACTTGGTAAATTATTTGCTTATCTGTCATTTCTTCCCTTTAAGAGCCGCTTCTAACAACAATCCTAAAGAACCGGTTTGTTGTTCTCTTGGAGCAGACTTTTGATGCTTTTGTGAGCTACTTTTGCTGGGCGAATGTTTTGCACCTGTATATTCTCTTTGTTCTCTGGGTGCACTCTTAGGTGCTCTCTCAGTTGATTTTTCCAAACACATCGACAAACTTATGCGTTTACGTGGAATATCGACTTCAAGCACTTTCACTTTGACAATTTGCCCAGTTTTAACAACGTTACGTGGATCTTTCACAAATTCATTTGAGAGTTGTGAAATATGCACTAATCCATCTTGGTGAACGCCAATATCTACAAAGGCACCAAAATTGGCAACATTGGTTACTATCCCTTCCAAAATCATGTCTTCTTTTAAGTCTTTTAAAGACTCAACACCTTCTTTAAATTGGGCCGTTTGAAAACTTGCTCTTGGGTCGCGGCCTGGTTTTTCTAATTCTTTGAGAATGTCTTTAATGGTGGGTAAACCAAATTTGTCAGTAACAAACTCTTTTGCATCTAAAGAATGTAAAAAGGCACTATTTCCAATCACATCAGAAATAGTTCTTGAAGATTTGGCTAAGATATTTTCAACTACAGGATAA
>CAYXVT010000213.1:4311-6234 GCA_964468105.1 Uncultured Candidatus Berkiella sp.
CTTTTTAAGTTGTGGTCGACTTTGAAAGGGACCATTTTGCTCGCGATATTCAATGATATTATTGGCAATTTGTTGGTTCAAGCCGGCAACATGTGTGAGTAAAGGACCAGATGCTGTATTCACATCAACACCAACAGCATTCACCGCGTCCTCAACAACCGTATCGAGTGTACGTGCTAATTTTGTTTGATTAACATCGTGTTGGTATTGGCCTACTCCGATAGATTTGGGGTCAATCTTTACTAATTCTGCTAACGGATCTTGGACACGTCTGGCAATGGAGACAGCGCCTCTTAAGGAAACATCTAAATTGGGAAATTCATTGCTTGCTAATTCAGAAGCTGAATAAACAGAAGCGCCTGCTTCAGAAGTAACTACTTTGGTTAATTTGAATTCAGGATATTGTTTCATCAAATCTTCAACCAATTTTTCGGTTTCCCTGGATGCAGTACCATTGCCAATACTAACCAGTTTAATCTCATGGGTTTTAATGAGGAGTTGTAATGAAGCTAAAGATTCTTTCCATTTGTTATGGGGCTGATGAGGATAAATGGTATCCGTGGCAAGTAACTTACCAGTGGGATCAACAACTGCAACTTTCACACCCGTTCGCAAACCAGGATCAAGACCAATCGTTGTCATATGACCTGCAGGGGGTGCCATTAATAAATCATGTAGATTGCTTTTGAAAACAGAAATAGCTTCTTCTTCAGCATCTTCTCGTAATAATCCCAGTAATTCTGTTTCAAGATGAGGCTGAATTTTGATACGCCATGTCCAGCGCACAACCTCTTGTAACCAAGCATCACCCTTTCGAGATAAAGATTGGATCTGGAAATGTTGAGCAATCATAGGCACGACAGGACTTGCATCGGGATTTTCAATTTCTGATGGCAAGACTAAAGAAAGTTGTAAAAAGCCTTCTTTACGTCCTCTTAACATTGCTAAACAGCGATGCGAGGGAACTTTTTTCCAAAGTTCAATGTGGTCAAAATAATCCTGAAATTTTTGAGCGTCTTGGGCTTTTTCCGCAACCACTTTGCTTTGAATGTGGACATTGTCTTGCAAAAAGCTTCGTATTTTTCCAATCAGCTCTGGATCTTCAGCAAATTGTTCCATCAATATATAACGTGCACCTTCTAAAGCAGCTTTGACATCAGCAATGCCTTTCTCAGCATCAATATATTTTTGGGCTTCTGTTTCAGGATCAAGAGTGGGATCTTGTAAAAGGGAATCACTAAGAGGCTGTAATCCTGCCTCAATGGCAATTTGACCTTTAGTGCGACGTTTTGGTTTATAGGGTCGATAAAGATCTTCTAATCGAATTTTAGTATCCGCTTGTAAAATATCAGCTTCTAATTCGGGGGTGAGTTTGTTTTGTTCTTTAATGCTATTTAGGATAGTGCTTCGTCGCTCTTCTAGCTCACGAATATAAATGAGCCGTTCTTGTAATACCCGCAATTGAATATCATCAAGACCTCTGGTTGCCTCTTTTCGATAACGGGCAATAAAAGGGACGGTTGATCCCTCATCCAAAAGCTGGATAGCTGCCTTTACTTGGGCTGGTGTTGCAGAGATATCTTGGGCAATGCGCTCTTCGATTGGGAGCATAGTTAATCGTTTCCTATACGGGTAAGGTTATCCTGAAATAAAAATTGGTTAGCATAAAAGAAAAAGCCAAAATTGCAAAATCGGCTATTTAACATAATAAGTATGAGACCATTTTTTTATCTGTTTGGCCATAGAGCCGGTTATTTTCAAAAGAGACTCTTTATCTATCGTAAAGGCCGGTGTTGTATAGATTATATCCCCAAAAGGGCGACACCAAACACCATCTTGAATAAATTGTTGTTTAAACCAATTGACTTGCTCTCCCAATGGGTGAGCAAGTTGTACCACGCCAATGGCACCTTTCACCCGTAT
>CAYXVT010000214.1:0-6188 GCA_964468105.1 Uncultured Candidatus Berkiella sp.
AAATAATCGATTAAGGTCGGTGGTGGATCGCCTGGGGAGCGTCCTGTTAGATAGCGTGAATAATTTTCGATCCCATTGCAATAGCCCAATTGAATTAACATTTCAATATCATATTGGGTGCGTTGCTCTAAGCGTTGTGCTTCTACTAATTTCTGATTTTCACGAAGAAAAGCAAGGCGCTCTTTAAGCTCTAATTTGATATTTTCAACGGCATCTAACACAGTTTGTCGCGGTGTTACATAATGGCTTTTCGGATAGATCGTGACTCTTGGCACTTCTTGCTGTACATGGCCGGTGAGGGGATCAAATATACTTAAGGCATCAATTTCATCGCCAAATAATTGTATGCGTACAGCAAGCTTTTCAGATTCAGCAGGATACACATCGATAACATCCCCTCGAACCCTATAATACCCACGACGCAACTCCAGATCATTACGGGTATATTGTAATTCGGCTAATCTTCTTAGAATCTGTCTTTGATCAATCCGTTCGCCTCGACTGACATGCAACATCATGCTGAGATATGACTTGGGATCACCTAACCCATAAATAGCTGATACCGTAGCAACGATAATGGCATCATCACGTTCAAGCAATGCCTTGGTTGCCGATAATCGCATTTGTTCAATATGTTCATTAATAGAAGCGTCTTTTTCAATATAAGTATCTGAGGAAGGTACATAGGCCTCAGGTTGGTAATAATCATAGTAAGAAACAAAATATTCGACGCTGTTGGTTGGAAAAAATGTTTTCATTTCACCATATAATTGCGCTGCCAATGTTTTATTGGGCGCCATAATAAGCGTTGGTCTTTGCATGATTTCAATAACATTAGCTACCGAGAAGGTTTTACCAGATCCTGTTACCCCTAATAGGGTCTGATATTGCAATCCATCATTTAAACCATTAACCAATCTCTCAATCGCTTGCGGCTGATCGCCTTTTGGAGCAAAATTGGTCGATAATTTAAATTTTTTACTAATTCGTTTTTTTGTCATAAATTGAGTTAATTTCTTAAAAAATGCTTTTTATATAGCAAAGTAATCATTCTAAATTCTATACTGTTGAGGCAAACTAAATTGGATATCCAACTAGCAAATCGTGTAAAGCGCATCAAACCTTCCCCTACTTTAGCTGTCACTGCGCGGGCAGCGGAATTGAAGGCAAAAGGCCAGGATATCGTTGGCCTAGGGGCAGGTGAACCCGATTTTGACACACCAGAACATATTAAGGAAGCTGCCATAAAGGCCATCCGGGACGGCAAAACCAAGTATACTGCCGTCGATGGGATCCCAAGCCTTCGGGAAGCCATTGCTCAGAAAATGCAGGATTTTAACAAGCTAAAATATAATCCCGATCAGATCATTGTCTCAACCGGTGGTAAGCAATGTATCTACAATTTATTACAATCCGTTATTCAAGAAGGCGATGAAGTCATTATTCCATCTCCTTATTGGGTATCCTATCCTGATATGGTTTTGTTAGCAGATGGTACCCCGGTATTTATAGAAACGGGTATTGAACAACGCTTTAAAATCACGGCTGCTCAACTAGAAGCAGCTATTACACCCAAAACAAAGATGCTGTTCATCAATAGCCCTTCTAACCCAACCGGCATGGCTTATACACGCGAAGAATTAACGGCACTCTCAAAAGTGCTTCTGAAGCATCCACAAATTCTCATCGCAACAGATGATATGTATGAACATATTTTATGGACCAAAGAGCCCTTTGCTAACATTGTGAATGTGTGCCCTGAGCTTTATGACCGTACAATTGTTCTCAATGGTGTTTCTAAAGCCTACTCAATGACGGGCTGGCGCATAGGTTATGTTTGTTGCCCTATCACGTCCATTAACAAGGCCATGAAGAATATTCAAAGTCAGAGTACTTCAAACCCTTGCTCCATTGCCCAAGCTGCTGCAGAAGCGGCCATACGCGGTGGAATGGAGACGGTTCATGAAATGGTAGCTGTCTTTAAAAAGCGACATGACTACCTTGTAGAAAATTTGAACAAAATAAATGGCGTTCAATGTGCGCCTGGTGATGGCACTTTTTATACCTTCCCGCGTGTCCAAGACGTTATCGACCGCATGCCAGGGATCAATAACGATCTCCAGCTAGCAGAACACCTTATAACTACCGTTGGCCTTGCACTTGTTCCAGGCTCTGCTTTTGGCGCTGAGGGCTTTATGCGCTTATCCTTCGCTACCAGTATGGAAGTGCTTGATAAAGCGCTTGAGCGCATGAAGAAGGCTTTTGAATAGATATTAAAGAACTGTAGGGGCGCACTTGGGCCACGCCTAAAATTGCCCCCTACATTATTGAAAAGGACCTTGACTTAATTGCAGGAGAAAAGTACTATCACGCGCTATTCCCCGATAGCTCAGCGGTAGAGCAAGTGACTGTTAATCACTGGGTCGGCGGTTCGAACCCGTCTCGGGGAGCCATTTAAAATTAAGAAGTCTTACATACTTCTTGCTAAGAAATATGCGCTCATCAAACGATGCTATCCGCCACACATCTTTAGCTGCGTATCGACAAATAGTTCCTCTCACATTGAATCGAATGCTGACTTCACATCTCGGTTAAAACCTTTGAAAAGAGCTTTGTTCCTTTAATATAACGAAGCCCCCACCTCGCCATTTCATTAAGTATTGGTTCTAATGCTTTGCCCTTTTCCGTAAGAGAATATTCAAATCTCACCGGATTTGTTTGGTAAGGACTTTTTGTCACTAAGCCGAATTCCTCGATGCGCTTTAATCGTTCTGCAAGAATGTTAGTCGGTATTTTTTCTTTGGAGTCTATGAATTGCGCATACCGCCGTTTTCCTAAAAATAGATCTCTTACGACGAGCAGAGTCCATTTATCACCAATGGCGTCTAGCAGGCTTGTAATCGGACACATTGATCGCTTCAAACTAACATATGGCATTGTTACCCCACAGTCACTTGCAAATTTAAAGTGACTGTGAGACTATCACGGTGGTTTAAAAAGTCAAATCTTTTGAGAAAATGGAGATATCTTTATGAGAAAGTCCGGAAGCAACTTCTCCTTTGCTGATTTTGGACCTTTAGCAAATACCGATCAGCATTTTTTTGAACATCCAAAACTCGCCAAAAAATTCGCAGGCAAGAAATTTCTAAAAGAGGAATTGGATCTAACCAGCATGGAAGTATCGATCAATAAATTCCCATCTGGGGATTCAATGCCTTTTACCCACAAACATCGCGAAAATGAGGAGCTGTACCTGTTTCTTAAAGGTAAAGGCAAGTTTTGCGTTGATGGCGAATGGTTTAATGTGCAGGAAGGATCAGCGGTCAGAGTCTCGCCTGATGGTGCCAGAACTTGGCGAAGCTGCAAAACAGACGAACTCATTTTCATTGTGATTCAAGCAAAGGCGGGAACCCTGAAGGGAAGTGCTATTGATGATGGTATTCCGGTGCCGGAGCTATAATAACGTTGAGCAACTTTAAATCACATCTTCAGTCTAAATACTCGTTGCTAGCATATTTAGCATTGATAGATTATTCCCGATATGTAATGACTCGGATATCTCAACCCGAAAAGTTCGAAAATCGCCCCACTCGGGGAGCCAATTTCATTAAGAAAACTTGCCAATTAGAAAGATCTAAATCAATTTCTGCGCTCCCACTTAAATTAGATAATTCTGAAGTCCCTCAATCGCTAAAGCCACTTCATCCTTCCTAAATTCTGAAAATTTATTTTTTGGATCTATCAATAGATTTAAATATGCTCTGACTTCATTTTCAGGTCTCTTTACTTCATGACGATTAAAGTATCGCCAGTACATCGTACCTAACCTAAAAGTGAGATGTTCATTTGATGATATTTTAATAAATTGTCTTTAATTTTATTTTCATTTGTTTCTATTGCGTCAGTATCAAACCCAAATTTTTCATCGCTATCAAAGCATTTGTCATAATTTACAAGCGAAACAATGGCTTCTCATTTAATTTATAAATAGTGTGCGTACCACTTATTTTGACTTTTATGAGTTTACTGAGATCAATTGCACCATCACTCAAAGGTAATTCTTTAAGATGCGAAAATGGTTGGTCGGATTTATTATTCATTGACACCTTACAAGTAGCCTATAGGAACCGCATCCACCTCTCGCGATAATGGTATATCCTTTTCTGTTAAACACACTACCATTCCATGCCCAACATTTTGATGCAGTCCGGATAAAAATTTAAAGTTTGAAGGGGCATTAGCAGCTGGGTTAGCCGTTTTTTTCATCTCAATTGGATATAGGGTATTATTTTGATCAATAATTAAATCAATCTCTCTATCGTCCTTATCGCGATAAAAATGAAAATAGGCCTCTTTACCATTGTGCCAATAGCTTTTTAGTATCTCAGTAAATATATATGTTTCTAAAATATGTCCTGACATCGCCCCGGCTTCCAAAGACTCTATAGATTGCCATCTCGTTAGATATGAGCATAAACCGGTATCTAAAAAATATAGCTTTGGCGTTTTAATTAAACGATTGACTACATTACTATGATATGGACGCAGTAAATAAATGATTCCTGAAGTTTCTAATATATTTAACCAATCCTTTACCGTTCTATGGTTTATATCTGCATCTCTAGCAAGATCTGCATAATTAAGTAACTGGCCAGTACGGGCAGCGACTGCGCGTAAAAAGTTGTAGAATCCTGTCTCGTTGGTAATATTTGTGATTTCACGTACATCGCGCTGGATATAAGTTTGTACATATGAAGCGTAAAACAAATCACGATCTGTGTCAGGCTGCAATACAATTTGTGGGAATGAGCCACTCCATATTCGTTTGTATACTTCCATTAAACTGAAATCAGTCTTTGCATGCTTTCTGGAATTATTCAACCATTCTGATGTTGGTAACAATGGTTTAGTATCATGTGCATGGTTAAATATTTCAGCTTGAGATAACCCCAGCAAATCTAATATTGCTATTCTACCGGCAAGTGATTCAGATACATTCTGCATTAAATGGAATTTCTGAGAACCTGTTAACCAAAATAAACCATTTTTGCGTTCACGATCACAAATGATTTTAATGTAACTGAATAGTTCTGGCGCATACTGAACTTCATCAATTAGAATTGGTGGAGGATTTCTCTTAAAAAATAATTCAGGATCACTTTTCGCTAGTAACCTATCATTTAGGTCATCTAATGTAATATACCGTCTATTTGATTCCGAACAACGTTGTAGTAGAGTGGTTTTTCCTATTTGCCGAGGTCCAGTTACCATTAGCACTGGGAAACTACTAGAGGCCTTTGCTATGGTTGCCTCCATGGTGCGTTTTGTATACATTATTTCGTCCAACATTGTACTTAACTACAAGATTAGCCGAAAAAAGGTATAATTGTCAATTAAAAAGGTGCTATTACACTCGTCTATCAAACATCATATAACTAAGTGCTTAGGCCAGCTGTTCACTGTTACTAAGATCTCACCCGGAAAAGTTCGAAAATCGCCCCACTCGGGGAAACAAACTCCAGATTACTAACAAAGTAAGAATTTTCAGATATCAAAGGTTCTCAACCACAGACAAATTGGTTTATAGTTCCGACTTACAGTTAACACCAGCTATTAAATTTCTTACTCACTTCATTGATATAAAATCATATGGTTTGCTCCATTAAAAGCTGACAAGCAATTCCGGTGTAATATTTCTTAAACTCTGAAAAAGATAAATTTTTACTGATTTTATCTTCCTTCCTAAACCATGGATCGAGATAAGAAAAGTTTTGACCATCATATGATGTTAAAACTACCCAATGTGAATCATTTGGGAATTCGTTTAGTACTCCATGTAGAAGTACCATGATTGGACCTTTTTCGAGACTATCATGCCATTCATTATCAAAAAAATGCATTCTAAATAGAAGATTTTCTTTAATTACATATCTAAATATATCTTCTGGATACAATCCTATTTCTGGGTCATGTTTACTATAACCTTTTTCTATAGGTGATACATTAAGCCTTAATTCACTACAAAGCTTTTGCCAAGTGGGAATAGGTTTAAAATTAATATATTTAAGAAGCATTAATAAAGATGCCACACCACAACCTGATTCAGAGTGAAGCTCCTGCTCTTGTTGTGACACAAAAATCGCTTGTGGTTCATACTTCATCTAAAATATGGTTTTTTATTGTTCTAA
>CAYXVT010000215.1:0-1855 GCA_964468105.1 Uncultured Candidatus Berkiella sp.
ACGTCTGTATACCATGTATCCGGTCTGTACAACGGTGACCGGCCCCTACACAAGATCATTCAACCAAAGTTCTTCTAAGCGCTCGCGCCTTGGTCAAAGTCTCTTCGTATTCTTCTTCAGGAGAAGAATCCACCGTTACCGCCCCACCCGTTTGAAAGGTGATTTTTTCTTTATTCATCACAAAAGTACGAATGGTAATGGAGAGATCCATATCGCCATTAAAACCAAGATATCCCATGCTGCCGCAGTATGCGCCGCGCACGGTGGGTTCAATTTCAGCAATAATTTCCATGGATCGGATCTTTGGCGCACCGGTGATGGAGCCACCAGGAAAAGTTGCTTTGAGTAAATCAATCGCCGTTTTATTCTCTTCCAATTGCCCTTCAACCACAGAGACTAAATGATGAACCGTAGCAAAGGATTCAAGACCACATAATTGAGGAACTTTAATCGTATGTGGCAAACACACTCTAGAAATATCATTGCGCATCAAATCCACAATCATCACATTTTCTGCCCAATCTTTTTCACTCACCAATAGCTCTTTGCCATTGGCTTCATCGATTACCGGATCGGGATGACGTGGGCGCGTTCCTTTGATTGGCCGTGCTTGCACTTGCTTGCTACTTAATTTTAAAAACCGCTCAGGAGACGCGCTGGCAACAACCCAATCTTCATACTGTAGAAAAGCGGCAAAAGGCGCCGGATTATTCAAACGCAACTTGCGATAGATATCAAAAGGCTCAACGTCCAGCATGTTTGCAGAAAAACGTTGTGAAATATTCACTTCAAAGATATCCCCTGCTCGAATATATTCAATCACTTTCTCAACGGCCACTTCATAGCTTTGTTTATCAAAGGTTGAAACAATCGCCTGGTCTGCAATAGCAAAAGGCGTTAGCTGTTTGAGTGGTTGAGCTAAAAAGCCTAGCACCCAAGAAAGTCGCTCTTGCGCACGCTGTTTTCTTTTATTTAAATCTTGTTCGGGATAACCGCTTGAAAAAACCCAAGCCCGTTTTTGCTCATGATCCCAGGCAATAACCACATCATAAAAACCTAAAATCAGCTCTGGAAGCTCTAAATCATCGATGGGACTTTGAGGTACATTTTCTAAATAGCTCCCTAATTCATAGCCTAACATCCCAGCCACACCTCCTTGAAAGGGCGGCAAATCGACTAATCTTGGCTGAGAATATTGTTGCCACTCTTGTTGCAGAACTTCAAAAGGATTTCCCTGAAATGATTTATCGCCAAGGGTTATCACACCCTGCTTACAAGTCAGCATCTGAAAAGGGGAAACCCCAATAAAACTATATCTTCCTTGACTATCGATGCGTGCACTATCTAAAAACAACGCACCCTGCTTTGGTATGGCGGCAAATAACGCTAAAGGATCTGAATAGGAAATTTCTTCTACCAACGGAAAATCAAGGCTTAACATAACAGTCCTTAAGGCAAAAACAGCGGAAGACTGGGCAAAAATAATTCTGTCACCAGTATGGGGGATGATTTAATTAAAAACACAGATCGTCTTCCCCAAAGATCTTTATTGGAGTCTTGAGCAAGGGCGGTAAAAACCTTTTGGGCCAATAAATGTGAATGATTCACATAAGCATATTCAAATGGTTCACGAGTCACATCGGGATTATTATAAAGCAACGTTTCACCGATTAAATTTGTGCCCAATTTTTCAAATTGAGAAAAGTGCACTTCATAGGTTTTGGGAGGGATAATGACCCGCCCATAAGTCAGCGCGATGTTATCTTCGTTCTGCAATAACACTTGACGAACAAAGGGAACCTCAATGCTTTGCATCCCCACGATGTTGTATTCATCATTAAAAGCTTTTTCAAAA
>CAYXVT010000215.1:1865-5829 GCA_964468105.1 Uncultured Candidatus Berkiella sp.
CGCTGATCGATGACTTTTACTGATAAGCTATTGCATATACGTTTTAAGGCTTGGCTTAAAATATATGGCTTGGTCATCCATTCTTTCATCAAGGTTGGTGGCGCTGTTGTTAATTGACTAATGTCGCTTGTCCATTGTAGATCGGTCATAAAATCCCTCGGTCTAATAAGACAAAACATGCTAGCAAAGGGGTTGGGCAAACACAAGAAAATTGTTATTTGAATAACATCCAACATCCCCCCACTCGCTTCGCTCGTGACCCCCTCTCAAAGGGGGTATTCTTAGCGAGCTGGCGAGCAAATTCGTCCCCTTTGATAGGGAACCGCGCAACGCGCGAGGGGATGTCGTTTTATATATGTTCGACACTCAAGTTCAGTCGCCCTTATAATGTCTTTAATTAATGAACCTAACAGCGTTAAAAGTTAAATGCCTAACAAGTCATTCTATTCAAAGCCACTAGGCAAATTGGGCCTTCCACTGAATCAGTGGGATCTCATCATACTTGTGCTGTTCTTCGGACTGCTCTGTGCTTTGGTATGGGGCGCAGAACAAATGACGGTTCCCTATCATTTGGGAAATCGTATTCCCATTTCATTAGATCCGAAAATGCTACCTCAATACGCCATCTCAACGGTTATTCGCATGGCGATAGCTTTATCCTTCTCTTTGCTTTTCACTTTTACGATTGCCACCCTCGCAGCTAAAAGCAGACGGGCCGAGCGCGTTATTTTACCCTTTATTGATATTATGCAATCTGTGCCCATTCTTGGGTTTCTATCGATAACAATTTTAGCTTTTATTTACTTATTTCCAGGAAGCCAATTAGGCCCTGAATGTGCCGCCATTTTTGCTATCTTTACCTCGCAAGTCTGGAACATGGCCTTAAGTTTTTATCAATCATTGCGCACCGTCCCTAAAGATCTGCAAGAAGCAGCCGCGATGCTACATTTGAGTCCTTGGCAACGCTTTTGGCGTTTGGAAGTGCCTTTTGCAACACCGCCCCTTATCTGGAACACCATGATGTCCTTATCGGCGGGTTGGTTTTTTGTGGTTGCTTCTGAAGCTATCTCAGTTAATAACCAAAACATTACCTTACCAGGTATTGGTTCCTATATTTACAAAGCCACCTTAGAATCTAACTATCTGGCGATTGGGTATGCGCTGATGACCATGTTCGTCATTATCCTTATCTACGATCAATTGGTTTTTAGACCACTTATCACTTGGTCTGAAAAGTTTAAGCTGGAATCCAATCCCGAAACCTATTCTGAAACTTGGTTTCTTAACCTGTTACAACGTGCACAGTTAATCCACTATATTATTAAAGTGTTACGCAACATTCGCGATTTGATTACGGTGCCTATCTTCCCTAAACGACCTAAACTTCAAAAACTCTCACCTAAATTACGTCAGGCCATTTCTTTAACCGCCGTGACTTGCTGGAATAGTGTGCTATTCATTGCGATTGTGGGATCGGTAATCGGACTTTGTCATTTTATTTATACTGAAGTGAGATTCTCAGAAGTCACTCAAGTCTTTGGGTATGGCCTCATTACGGCGGTCAAGATTGCGGTGCTGGTTGTACTTTGTTCGATATTTTGGGTACCGATTGCCGTTTGGATTGGATTAAGACCCAAAGTGGCTACTTATATACAACCGATTGCACAAATTTTGGCTGCTTTTCCTGCCAACTTAGTCTACCCCGTTCTTTATATGGTGATTTTAAAATACAATCTTAATATTAATGTTTGGACTGCTCCCTTACTTATTCTTGGTACACAATGGTATATCCTTTTTAATGTGGTCGCAGGCGCCAGCAGCCTACCGCAAGAGCTTCATCTGGTGGCACAAAATTATGGTCTTAAAGGCTGGTTATGGTGGCGAAAATTAATTTTACCCGGCATTTTCCCTTACTATGTGACGGGTGCAATGACAACGGTTGGTGGTTGTTGGAATGCCAGTATTGTTGCCGAAGTAGTGACTTGGGGCCCAGAAACGCTCCATAGTGTTGGCATCGGCAGTTACATCGCCCAATACACCAGCACCGGTGATTTTCCCAGAATTGCATTAGGTATCGCCGTTATGACTCTCTATGTTGTTATTATTAACCGTTTTGTCTGGCAAAAACTTTATGATTTTGCAGAAGAAAGATTCCATATAGGTTCAACATGAGCAACGAATCAGATAAAAAAGTCATCTTTAGCGTCAAAGATTTACGAAAAACTTTTCGTTCATCCGAAGGCCAAGAACTTGTCGTACTGGAAGATCTCAATTTTACCATGTACGAAAATGAGATTGTGGCTTTGCTGGGTAAGTCTGGCTCAGGTAAGTCCACTATTATGCGAATCATTGCAGGGCTCATTAAGCCAACCAGTGGCCAAGTGATCTACCGCGGACAACCCGTAACCGATCCCGTACAAGGGATTGCGATGGTTTTTCAAAATTTCGCTCTTTTGCCATGGTTAACGGTGTTACAAAATGTAGAGTTAGGCTTAGAAGCACTTGGCATTGAGAAACAACAACGTCGTAAGCGTGCCTTAAAAGCCATTGATACCATTGGCTTAGATGGGTTTGAATCTGCTTATCCCAAAGAATTATCTGGCGGTATGCGCCAACGCGTCGGTTTTGCCAGAGCCTTGGTGGTTGATCCTGAGTTACTGCTCATGGACGAACCCTTTTCAGCATTAGATGTCTTGACCTCTGAAAGTTTAAAAGGCGATTTACTCGATCTCTGGCTAGCCAAACGTACTCGTACTAAAGGCATATTGTTTGTTACCCATAATATTGAAGAAGCCGCCCTCATGGCCGACAGGATTATTATCTTTGCAGGCAACCCCGGTCGTATTCGTGCCGAGCTTTCGGTGACGACTCCACTGCCTCGAAATGTTGAAGATCCGCATTTTCGTAAATTGGTTGACGATATTTATACCTTGATGACAACCAGTGAAAGAAAACGTGTGAGATTAGAAGATGCTGGCACTGACTTTCAAAAAATGGGATTGGGTTATCGCTTGCCAGATGTGGAGGTTTCTGAAATTATCGGCTTTGTCGAAGCCATTGTTTCTGAAGAAAGTACCGGCCCTATCGATTTGCCATTATTATCAGAAAGTTTACATTTAGAAGCAGACACCTTATTTGCGCTCACTGAAGCTCTTGAAATTGTCCATTTTGCGACGGTTTCTAAAGGGGATATCAGTCTCACCCCAGAGGGTACGAAATTTGCTAATGCCAGTATTCAAGAACGAAAGAAACTTTTTGCAACCCAATTAGAAACGCGGGTACCCCTTGCTAAACATATTCGTGATACACTGGATAACCGAGCTAACCATCGCGAAAATGAAGAATATTTCTTGAATGAACTCAAAGAATATCTCACCGACACCGAAGCCGAAAGAGTGTTAACGGTGATGATTGATTGGGGTCGTTATGCTGAAACCTTTGCCTATGATTATGACTCAGGAATACTCAGTCTTGAAAACCCCAAATAAACTTTTATTTCTTCTCATTGGCACCTTGTTGATGCCAACTGCTTTTGGCGCCGCCAAAATTGAGCCCGTGCAAGTGGTGATTACGGGTGTCGATAAGGCAATGGAAGAAAATATTCGTTCAAACTTGAGTATTTTAAACGAAACTACTGACGAAGAATCTTCGCGGCCTGAACAAATCGAACTTCGAGCTCGTCAAGAGATATTAACGGCGCTTCAACCTTTTGGTTATTATGAAGCACAAGTGCAAAGCCAAATTGATGTTCAAAAAGATGCCATTAAAGCAACTTTTACGATAGCCCTTGGTCCTGCTATTCATATCACGGCAATCCATTTCAATCTTATTGGTGAAGGACAAAGCTTTTCTTATTTATTTTTTGGTAATTTTAATTATGAAGTTATTTTTGCAGTTATCTTTTGGTCTTTTATGACTCTTCTTCTGATGACTGGTCTTAAAGGATTGAAGAACTTTGAAACAA
>CAYXVT010000215.1:5839-6146 GCA_964468105.1 Uncultured Candidatus Berkiella sp.
TTGGGGATATCTTTATTCATGAGACATATGAGCAAGGAAAAAAAGCGTTACTGTCCAAAACAATCCAAAGTGGCTATTTAAATGCCCTCTTTAGTGAGCATCGGGTGGAAATTGACCCAGAAACTAAAACAAGTCAAATTTATCTGACCTTACTCACCGGTCCTCGTCATACTTTTGGTGAGGTCACTTTTGGAGAAACGGCGCTTTCAACTGAATTATTAAATCGTTATTTGCCTTTTCAACCAGGCGATCTCTATTCTCCAGAAAAGATCATGATTTTACAAAGCAGACTTAGCCAGAGCGATTA
>CAYXVT010000216.1:0-271 GCA_964468105.1 Uncultured Candidatus Berkiella sp.
GTGGGCAAAGCGAAGCGTGCCCACCAGCCGAACTATGATGGTGGGCACGCTTCGCTTTGCCCACCCTACAAAATAAATATAAAAATGATAAAAGATAAATTATTTAATGAACGTATCCGCTGGGCCTGTCGCCGCGGCATGTTAGAGCTAGATTTGTTTTTAGTGCCTTTCTATGAGCATTGTTATCAGGAACTCAGTCAAAAAGAAAAAGAGACCTTTGCTGAAATGTTAACAGCCATTGATCCGGAGTTGTTGGAATGGTTGATGGCAC
>CAYXVT010000216.1:326-6091 GCA_964468105.1 Uncultured Candidatus Berkiella sp.
TATTATTCAACATCAGCCGATTGCATTATGTTTAATTCCTTTTATTTTAATTCATGGTTTCAATACCTTTAGATCAGTCTGTTTGCGAACCTCAAAAACAGCCATTGTGCAATGTCAGCATCTGTGGGGAGAAAGTTGGCGACTTCGCAATCGTGCAGGTAAAAGCTTTTTAGTGAAACAGTTCGATGTCGCTTATCGATCTCCATGGCTAATTATAATGAGTTTCAAAACAATGCCATCACAGCGACAACTGAATGTTGTTATTGCTTATGATTCGCTCCCCTCTAAAATATACACTCATCTTTTAGCCAGGCTTTGGAATCAATAATTATACTCAGCTCTAGCGGTCCGAGGGTTGGGCCGATGAATTATTTTGAAGTACGGAACTTTTTTAAAAAACCCCAAGAGGCACCATGCGGCAACGTTTGAGACCACCACCCCGTTCAAATATTGACAACGAACTTGTACAGCAAGTTCGGCTAGGGGATAAAGGCGCCTTTGATGTCTTGGTGCAAAAATATCAATTCAAAATACTTAAATTAGTGAATCGTTATGTGAATGACCCTTCAGAAGCCATGGATGTTGCTCAAGAATCCTTTATTAAAGCCTATAGGGCCCTGGATAAATTTCGGGGAGACAGTGCTTTTTATACATGGTTATATCGAATAGCCATTAATACTGCTAAAAACCACATTGTTTCACAAAGTCGGCGAATTATTGAAGCCGATGTAGAATTGGTTGATATGGAGAACACCTTAACCAAAGGTAACTTAAAAGACTATTCAGCACCTGAAAAAATATTACTGGATGTAGAAATTGAGAATGCGGTCAATGAAGTAATCAAGCATCTTCCCAAGGAATTACGTACAGCTATTACATTAAGAGAGTTGGAAGGTTTAAGTTATGAGGAAATAGCAGGTATTATGGCTTGCCCTGTTGGAACAGTTCGTTCTAGAATATTTCGAGCACGAGAAGCCATTGAACGTAGGATAAAACCTTTGTTAAATGAAGGATAAATGGAAAAAGGGTAGGATGTATGAAAAGAAATGGAAAAAACACAATCAATTCTCAAGATCTTAAAGCACAAATGTCAGCATTAGTCGATGATGAGTTGCCAGAAGCTGAGAAAGCCGAACTTGTAAAACGATTAAAAACGGATCCTGAACTGCAAAAAACCTGGGGCTGCTATCACTTAATCCGACAAGTCATGCAAAGAAAAAGTGATAAATTATTATTGGGCTATGGAGCTATGTTGTTTGCAAAAGTGCATGCTCAAATTGAAAAAGAACCCAGTGCAGTTTGGGGGGCAGAATTTGATAAGCCTATTGTGATGAATACATCCAATACTAGCGCAAAACAAACGCAAAAAGGCCAAATTTAAAGAATCACTCTATTTATCTGGTCAATATGCTGCTTCATCAGCCAATACTATATATATAGTATCCCGACTGGTATATTTATTAAAAATGATATATCACGGGAAACAGACTCATGTTAGCAGCTCCAAACTTTGATTTTTCAAAACAAAAGAAAACCACGGGTTGGCACAATAATTGTGGCTTTAACTGCTTATCGCACCTTTTTGCTTCAAAATTAGAAAACCAAGAATTACAAGCGCGTTTTGGTAAAGATCCTATCTATGCCATGCTGCTCAAAACTTTTCAAGAATACTATGGGCTTTCACAACTGCCAACCTGGGATCAAATCAATACTTTACGCCAGCAATATCCCGTTCCAACCGATTGGGAAGCGATATTTTCTCCTGTGCTGCGAAAGCACTTAGAGAAGGTATTGATGAATAATGCAGAACAACTTTGGAATGAATTAGCTGTCGTTGCTTTTTCTGATTATCTTGTTAATGGTAATGTTGATGCTGATACGGGTCACATCTTTCTTGCAATGATTGAACAAATTGGCGGTTTTAAAGCTATTTATGACTCGGAATTAGCTAAGCTTAAACTGCAAGAAATAAGCATAGACGATCGAAATTTGGCTTTAGTACAGCTTTTGACTAACAAAATAGAAAAACCCACCGAAGGTCAAATTCGAGATCAAGTACACTTCCAAAGAAGAAACAATCTGCAATTTCGTTTGCAAAATCAAGCAAAACGTTTTTGGATGGAAAAAGGATGTCGTTATTACGCAAGCTGGATGGGAGACTTAAAAAATGGAGAATTGGCATCGATAAATGAATTAGATATGCTCACCAAAGAACTCTCCATTGGACTACAGGTATTTAGATCGACGGGCCTTCAGTTTACACCAGAACATCACTATGTTTGGTTGTTGAAAATATATAACGAAGGTTTGCATTGGACCTTAGAAGATGAAAATGCGCAACGTCATAATGTCCATTATCCATACCCACCAACTATGGAGTTCGTGAATAATGATGCACTTTCAGGTAAGTTTAAAACTTATGTGGGTGCTGTAATAGGTGTAGAACAGAATATTATTAGCGCTGTCAGAGCAAGCATGGAGAAAATGCTCGCTTTGAATCCTGCGCCTGTGGCTCCTGCCATTCTATCTGCTTTTAGGGCATCTGTTGCGCCTACCACAGTTGCCTCAAAACCTGTTGTCGTTAAACAACCAGCAGTTACAACGGTAAATAAAGAGAATGTTCACAATGGTTTGGTGAGGCCTAAGACAATTCATGATTGGCTTGCTTTACCAGAAGACCAAATTCGTGCGTTGTATAATCAAGATCCTCAGTATGCAAAAATCGTTGTTGCCTTCTTTGAAGGATTTGGATTAGGTGTAACCAGTCTTGATGGTTTTTTATTGTTGATGAACATGTTAAAACATCCTCTGGATAGAGAAATCTTGTTTGGAGCTGGTATCGATACTTCTAAGGGTGATCCCAAGGCATCCGTCATCAATCGAAGTTTTGAGGCGGCAGCTCTAGACCAAATTAAGATATCCGATGAAAACAAAACGGCCTTTATTAAGCAGCTGATCCAGACGATTTATCAAAGAAAGATTGTGCCTGCTTTGGTTCAAAAAGTAACAGCTGAATTAACAAAAGCCAAAATATAACAAGACCATTCTTCATTGCGGCAGCAATGATCGTTGCTAGCCCCCCGTTATCGCTTTTAGCGATGAGACGGGGGGACTCATGCATATACACCACGCAAATCTGGCTAAATTCACTCATTTGGTACTAGTACCCTGAACAAAAGTAGTCTTTTGTAAGTTGTCAAACCAATGTTATAATGGGTCATTCATCAAATTTTGTAGGTGGAAAAATGACCATGAAAAGCATCAATTCATTAAAAATGATAAAAATTCTAATGGCATTTTTCGCGTTAACCTATTTTGCAACAACGTATGCTATTACGCCACCACTGACAACCGATTTTACTGCCATTGTTGATAAGTCTGGCAAATCGGTCGTTAATATTATTACCACCAATAAAGAAACCAAAAAATTGGTACCTGATGATGTGAGGGATGATTTGGAAGGCACGCCTTTAATGGATGTGTTAAAGCAAATGTTTGGCGATAAATTGGATGAAAATTTATCAGGTAAAGGCCCTGGTTTAGGTTCAGGCACCATTGTTTCACCTGATGGCTATATTGTAACAAATTCCCATGTCGTTGATGGCGCAGATGAGATTTATGTGCGCTTACAAGACAGAAGAGAATTTTCAGCAAAGGTAATTGGTAAAGATTCTGGAACGGATATTGCGCTTATTAAAATCGAGGCTGAAAATCTACCCTACCTCAATTATGCCGATAGTAATACCGTTAAGGTCGGACAATGGGTATTAGCAATTGGCTCTCCTTATGGCTTTGAAAACACCCTCACTGTTGGTGTGGTTAGCGCAACGGGTAGAAGTTTAGGTTCTGAAAGATATGTACCTTTCATCCAGACTGATGCGGCCATTAACCCTGGTAATAGCGGAGGTCCACTTTTAAATTTAGATGGACAGATGATTGGTATTAACTCACAAATCATCACCGAATCAGGCAGTTATGCAGGACTTTCCTTTGCCATACCATCAAGCGTTATTAAGCTTGTGGTTGCACAACTTCAAAAAAATGGTAGCGTCTCAAGAGGTTGGTTGGGCTTAGCCTTTCAAGATCTTAATAGAGATTTGGCGGATTCTTTTGGGTTGAAAAGTGCAAAGGGCGCGTTGATTTCAAAAGTGATCCCAAATAGTCCCGCAGCCAAAGCAGGCATGAAAGAAGGCGATATCATCACGGAATTTAATGGTCAAGAAATCATTAAAGCGACTGATTTGCCTCCTATCGTTGGCATGTTAGCGGTCAATACTAAAGTTCCCATGAAAGTTATCAGGGATCATAAAGATCTTGAGATTTCTATTGTTCTGAGTAAATACAATGAACAAGATACGATGTTAATAGCAAAGAATGAAGTAGTTGGGCCTCGTTTAGATAAAGCTCACCAAGAAATTAGCGTCAGAGACTTGGAAGACTTTGAAGTTGCAGATAGTGGCAATGGCAAAAACGGCGTGATGGTTGTGAACGTTCGAGGGAAAACCTGGTCTAGCGCCGGGGTGAGAAGAGGAGATCTTATCACGGCTATCAATGGTAAGCATGTCAGTAGCTCAAAAGACTTCTATTCCGCTGTTCATGAAGCTGACAGTAACAAAGCGATGTTAGTGTTAGTATCCAGACCCGGGGATGTACCACGGTTCCTTGCGGTGAAGTTTGAAAAATACAATCTTTTCTCCCTTTGTAAAAGGGAGAAGTCTTATCTGCAGCTTTGCTGCAGATAAGACAGAGGGATTCCATCAAGATAAAATCCCCCTAGTCGCAGACGACTGTCCCCCTTTTACAAAGTGGGAAAATGCGCCTTCGGCGCCTTTGAAAAGATTCCATAGCCCAATCTTTATTACTAGCTCAAATTGAGCTGGTCGCGTAAAATACGGTACCGAAGCTCTGTTTAAATAAGGTTAGTTTGTTACCGTATATGGATCACATACGCAACTTTTCAATTATCGCCCACATTGATCATGGAAAATCGACACTTTCAGATCGCTTAATTCATTTTTGTGGAGGCCTCACCGATCGAGAAATGTCCGAGCAAGTGCTTGATTCTATGGACATTGAGAAAGAACGTGGGATCACCATTAAAGCCCAAAGCGTCACCTTGAAGTATACAGCGAAGGATAATCAAGTATACCAACTTAATTTTATTGACACGCCTGGCCACGTCGACTTTTCCTATGAAGTGTCACGTTCGCTGGCTGCCTGTGAGGGCGCATTACTGGTTGTGGATGCCGCTCAAGGGGTAGAAGCCCAAACCGTTGCTAATTGTTATACCGCTATTGAGCAAGGCGTAGAAGTTATCCCGGTATTAAACAAAATCGATTTACCTCAAGCTGAGCCCGCTCGCATAATACATGAAATTGAAGAAATCATCGGTATCGATGCGCACGATGCACTGAATGTGAGCGCAAAAGCCGGTATTGGTATTCATGAGCTGCTGGAACAAATTGTTGCCAAAGTGCCGCCTCCTAAAGGGGACCCCAATGGGGCCTTACAAGCACTCATTATTGATTCTTGGTTTGATACTTATTTGGGTGTTGTGTCTTTAGTGCGGATCAAAACCGGCGAATTAAAGAAAGGCGATAAAATTCGCATGATGTCGAGTAGTCGAGAATTTAATGTCGATCAGCTCGGTATCTTTACCCCTAAAAAGTTTTATAAAGAAAGTTTAAAAACAGGCGAAGTGGGTTTTATGATAGCGGGCATTAAGGCTATCGATGGTGCTCCCGTGGGCGACACCATTACCACTG
>CAYXVT010000217.1:0-6062 GCA_964468105.1 Uncultured Candidatus Berkiella sp.
CTTCAGCTTTGCCTGCGCCAACGATGGTATGGATTTCGTCAATAAAGAGAATAATTTCGCCTTCTTGTTTAGATAAATCCTTTAAAACTGCTTTTAGGCGTTCTTCAAATTCACCCCGAAATTTTGCCCCAGCAATCAAAGAACCTAAATCCAAACTCAACACCCGCTTCCCTTTTAGACCTTCAGGCACTTCATCATTGACTATCCGTTGCGCAAGACCCTCAACTATAGCGGTTTTACCAACACCTGGTTCACCAATTAACACAGGGTTATTCTTAGTACGTCTTTGTAAAACTTGAATGGTGCGTCTTATTTCTTCATCGCGGCCTATGACTGGATCTAATTTGCCTTGCTCGGCTCTTGCTGTTAAATCAATGGTATATTTTTCTAAAGCTTGACGATTACCTTCAGCATTTTCATCTTGAACAGTTTCACCACCGCGCATTTGTTTGATGGCTTCATCTAATTTCTTTTTATTAGTGTCAGCGTTTTTCAAGGCATTAGCCGCTTTGCCATCATCATCTATCAAAGCTAATAAAAACAATTCGCTGGGAATGAATTTATCTTTTCTATCTTGAGCTAATTTATCAGTTAGATTTAAAAGTCTGATTAAATTATCTGAAAGTCGAATATCCCCAGTAGCTCGTCCTAAACGTGGCAGCTGTTCTATTGCTTCGTTTAAGTTACTTCTTAATTGGGGTATGTTGGCACCGGCTTGTTTTAAAAGCGGACGAACACTTGATCCTTCTTGATCTAACATGGCCATTAAAAGATGTTCAGGTTCTATGACTGCATTTTGTCGGCCCAATGCCATTGACTGTGCTTGTGCTAAAGCTTCTTGAAACTTACTGGTAAATTTTTCAATACGCATTAATTATTCCTATTACTGTGTTAGGGCCTTCCTGCCGAAGCTCTTAGCGTAGGCAGGTGAGGGTCTGCTCTTCTCAATATGGGGACGTAAGGAATACTTTTAAAGTATAGATTTATAAAAATTGACTATGGGAGAGTTAACCAAATCAAGGTAGCCATTCTACCTGTATCTTTGTCTCGTCGATAAGAATAAAAGCGTTCCGTATCCGTGTAAGTACAGAGATCGCCCCCAAAAATAGCTCTGACGCCACTTTCATGCAAACGTTGCGTTGCCAGTTCATAGATATCCGCAAGCCACTTGCCTTCATTTGCTGTGGGCTGAAATGCAATGGATGCTCGCAGATCGTGCTTTAAAAATTCTTCACGAACTTCGGAGCCAACTTCGAACTTTGATTGTCCAATGGCAGGTCCTAACCAAGCTAAAATTTCACCTTCTGCATTTAAGCTGATCTGCTTCACCGTATTTTCAATAATACCTTTCGCAAGTCCGCGCCATCCGCAATGAACTGCAGCAACAACGGTACCTTTGGTATCACATAACAACAAGGGCAAACAGTCTGCTGTTAACACAGCGCAAGGAATGCCGGTAAGCTGAGTCCATGCTCCATCAGCTTGTTCATCGACTGTTTGATTTACCTTTTTGATCTCAACAATGTTTGTACTATGAGTTTGATTTAGCCAAATGGGCTCGTACATGTAATTAAATTGTTGAGATAATATTCTGCGATTTTGTTCAACATCATGCGGCTGCTGATCATTTCGCACATAAGCGAGATTTAAGTTTCGTGTGGTGGTAAAAGCACGAACCCAAGTTGGGGCCGGCCAATTAGGAGTTATCCCATTCACTATGATATCCCTCTTTTGGTTGTAACAACTTCAACAAGGCAACATAATCATCGGGTAATGGCGCCTTCCATGACATAACTTCACCCGTCACTGGATGATTCAAACTTAATGCTCTTGCGTGTAACGCTTGGCGCTTAAAAGCAATGAGCATATGTTGCAATTCTGGGGAGGATTTTGCTGGAATGCGATACCGCCAACCATACGTTGAATCTCCCACAATGGGATGACCAATATGCGATAAATGAACGCGGATCTGATGAGTACGACCTGTTTCCAACTTAACATCTAACAAAGTAAATCCATGATAACGTTTTTGACAACGAAAGTGCGTGCGCGCTGGTTTTCCAGAATGGGTCACGGCCATCTTGGTTCGTTGATGGGGATGCCTACCAATCGGTTCATCAACCGTTGCTCCAGCAATCACTTCGGTGCCAACTAATGCAATATAATCACGTTGAATATCTCGGCGCTGTAATGCTGCCACTAAAGCCGTATGAGCGTGTAAGGTTTTGGCAACGACCATTAAACCGGTGGTATCTTTATCAAGGCGATGCACTATCCCTGCTCTTGGCAAGTTGGCTAATTGAGGCGCATGATAAAGCAAAGCATTGAGTAAGGTCCCTTGACGATTACCTGAGCCAGGATGAACGACTAAACCGGCTGGTTTATTGATAACCAAAATATCATTATCTTCATAAACAATATTCAAGGGTATAGATTCAGGTGGATCTTCCTGAACAGGTAAAATGGTGGTTTGTATAATGACCTGCTCTCCCCCATTCACCTTCACTTTTGGCTCTAGCATTTGACCATCTAGACTGACATGCCCCAATCTAATCCATTGTGTTATGCGCATTCTTGAGTGTTCAGGAAAGCACTTTGCCAAAGCCTGGTCGAACCTCATACCGCGGCACTCTTCTGGAATAGTCGTATTGAGGTTAATCTGTTGCGAATCAATCATATGGATCTATAAGCCCTTTCTAAAAACCGGGGTAATCAAAAGCAATAACTCTAACACAATCTCTTTAATTGCAACATGGTGCCCTGTAAGATAGACTCCGTTCAAATATTTACCTAGCCATCAATCAGTTATAAATTAAAAAAATAGTAGCCAATCATGAGAAAGCCAGCTTTATTACTTTTAATCGCGTTATTCGTTTTATCTGGATGCAATTCTAACTCAAAAGATGAACGTTATAACAACATGAGTGCAAATGAAATCTATAGTTCCGGCACCAAGAACGCTTATAAAAAGCGTTACAACGAAGCTATCGAAGATTTTGAAGCCTTAGAATCACGGTATCCTTTTGGTGAATATGCAGATAAAGCCCAATTAGGTGCTATCTATTCCTATTATGAAAATGAAGATTACCCTTCTGCCGTTCCTGCGATTGAACGTTATTTGCGTATGTATCCAAGACATCCCAATATTGATTATGTCTATTACATGAAAGGGTTAACTCACTTCTCAGAATCAGGCGGCTTTTTTACTAATTACTTGCCCATTGAGCGCTCTGATCGTGACACAACCTCTGCTAAAAAAGCATTACAAGCTTTTCATGTGTTAATCACCAGATTTCCAAATAGTATTTATGCGAATGATGCAAAATTACGCATGGTCTACTTACGAAATATATTGGCACAAAATGAGCTGGTTGCAGCTGAATTTTATTTAAGAAAAGGCGCTTATGTAGCGGCTGCTAATCGTGCTAGCAATGTGATTATACATTTTGATCGCTCACCTTGCATGGCACAAGCACTGGCAATCATGGTGCAAGCGTATCGCAAGCTTGAATTAAATGAATTGGCTAATGATTCCTATCGCGTATTAGCCTTAAATTATCCTGATTCCATTTACATGAAGGAACTGGGATAAGGAAAGCGTACAATGCGTACAAGTCAACTTCTGCTAGCCACATTAAAAGAAACACCATCTGACGCCGAACTCATCAGTCACCAACTGATGCTTCGCGCGGGTCTCGTCCGTAAATTGGGCCAAGGTTTATACACTTGGTTGCCAGTTGGGTTTCGTGTTTTTCAAAAAGTAACTAACATTATCCGTCAAGAAATGAATAAAGTTGGCGCCCAAGAAATTTTAATGCCTGGCGTGCAACCCGCAGAGTTATGGCAAGAAACAAATCGTTGGGATCAATTTGGTCCGCAATTGTTATGCATGAAAGACCGGCATGGCAGAGATTATTGTTTAGGCCCAACCCATGAAGAAGTTATTACCGATTTAGTCCGTAATGAATTACGTTCTTATAAACAACTTCCCACTTGCTTTTATCAGATCCAAACTAAATTCAGGGATGAAATTCGTCCTCGCTTTGGTGTGATGAGAGCAAGAGAATTTATCATGAAAGATGCTTATTCTTTTCACCAAGATAAAGACTCTTTACAAAAAACCTATGACGATATGTATCAAGCCTATAGCAATATATTTACCCGCTTAGGTTTAGAATTTCGGGTAGTATTAGCCGATACCGGTGCCATTGGTGGCAGTCAATCTCATGAATTTCATGTGTTAGCTGATTCTGGTGAAGATGCCTTGGTCTTTTCACCTCAAAGTGATTATGCCGCTAATATGGAAATGGCAAGTTCACTGCTCCCAGAACCAAAACGTGCGCCAGCAAGTCAGCCCTTAGCTATCAAAGAAACACCTAATATTCGCAGTGTTCCCGATCAAGCCGCTTTTATGGGTCTGCAAACAAAAGATATTCTTAAAACCTTATTAGTTAAGGGGGCTGAAGTTCCTGTTGTTGCTCTGCTTGTTAGAGGCGATGACGAACTGAATCCTGTCAAAGCAGAAAAATGTCCTGAAGTAGCAGCGCCATTAACCTTAGTGGATGAAGCAACACTTCGTGCATTAACCAAATGTGGTCCAGGATTTGTCGGCCCTAAAGATTTGTCTATTCCTATTATTGCCGATCATAACGTTTTAACCATGGCCAACTTTTCCTGTGGCGCCAATCAAGAAGACAAGCATTATGTGGGTGTGAATTGGGAACGTGATCTGCCCTTACCCACACGGGTTGCGGATATTCGTAAGATTAATGCCGGCGATCCAAGCCCCGATGGCAAAGGAAACTTAGAAATCTGTCGTGGTATCGAAGTGGGACATATTTTCCAACCCGGCACCAAATATAGTACCGCGATGAAAGCCACTGTCCTTAATGAGCAAGGTCGGCAAACAGTTCTTGAAATGGGTTGTTATGGTATTGGGGTGACACGTATCGTTGCCGCTGTCATCGAACAACATCATGATGCTGCAGGGATTATTTGGCCAGATGTGATGGCTCCCTTCCAGATTGTGTTAATCCCCATGGGGCTTCATAAATCACATCGCGTTCGTGATGCTGTTAATATGCTTTATCAACAACTACAAGATGCTGGCTTTGATGTGTTGCTTGATGACAGAGATGAACGCCCAGGCGTTATGTTTTCTGAGACCGAGCTGATTGGTATCCCCCATCGTTTAGTCCTTGGTGAACGTGGTTTAGATGCTGGCACCATTGAATACAAGAATCGAAAGACGGGTGTGGTTGAACATTTGCCGTTTGATGAGATTGTGAAGATTTGTCAGGACAGAATTAAAATATAACAGACATCCCCCCGTTCGCTTCGCTCACACCCCCCTATCAAAGGGGGGATAAATTGGCCCCCTTTGATAGGGGGCCGCGAGTCTGCGAGCGGGGGATGTTCTTAAGCTACCGCATTCCCTTCTTCTACATAAATCACCGCACGGCGATTCTTAGCATTAGCTGCTAAGGTTTTGCTGTTATCAAGGGCTTTGTCTGGGCCATAGCTTTGAATATCAATTCTTGCTACATCCACGCCTTTTTCTTGTAAATATTGCGCAACAGCTTCAGCACGACGCAATCCTAAAGCCAAATTATAGTCATGCGGACCTTGATAATCGGTAAAACCATCAACATGGGCTTTAACGGTTGGATTTTGTGCTAAGAAAGCCGCAAATTCATCTAAAGTAGGTTTATCTTGATCGGAAAGCGTTGCATCATCAAAGGCGAAATGATAAATCGCATTCATTTCTTTATTTTGTTTGGAATATTTAGCAGGTTCATCTGATTGCATCAAATGACAACAAGCAGTTAAGCCAAATTGACAAGTAGCAGCAATCACGAGAGCGCGTAATAGATTAGATTTTTTCATAGATTTACTTCTTATTATGTTGAACAGCAAAACTGCATGCTGGGCGCAAAAAGTAACTGGATTGAGGGTAAAAAGCAAGTCTCAATTCTTTCTTGATTGCATCTGCATCGCGGAAGCGAGGCATGTTATTAGCCCCCCGTAAGTCGCTTTTAGCGACGCTACGGGGGGTAAATAAA
>CAYXVT010000218.1:0-6029 GCA_964468105.1 Uncultured Candidatus Berkiella sp.
GCTCTGTAAAAGAACAGAGATTCAGAAGATCTCGCCAAATGATACGCGTAATCCCTTTATGCCTAAAGCGACGCAATGCTTGCATCATTGAGGCTTCATCATGCACGGTAAGGGCATAGGATTCCCATTCTTGGAAAAAATCTTCGCGTAAAAAGGTTTTGTTGGGACTATCATTATAAAATTCAACGGGAAGGGAAACGTATTGACAAAATATATTTGTCACGTAATCGCTACAGGCCAGAATATGCCAAAGGGAGTGATAAAATTCTATTGTTTCTGGAAGTGCAAATTCGGCTTGCTGGCAGGCAGCGCTATAACGCTGCCATGCATTGACCAAAGGTTTTTGCATTGGAGAGGGGATAGTGTGAAGATAATTTTCCAGATCTTCTTGCAAGGCAATTTCCCTGTTTTCTAGGTTTTCTCCACCTTGAGTACAGTCCCGTCTACTCCAATAACCTTAACCTTAGTACCTTCAGGTAAGTCTTGACCTTCTACGCGCCAAGTGGTGTCATCTACTCTAACCTTACCGCGACCATTCACTATCGGTTCTTCGATTGTAAAGATCCTACCAATATAACGCTCAGCACGACGATTTAACCCTGGTTGATCAGTCACACGCGGTTTTCTTTTTAAATATTGGCGCCAGATGACCAAACTGGCCATAACCCCAATGCCAAAAATGAGAAACTGAACCTCCCAAATCATACTGGGAATAATTAATTTTAAAACCCCAACTAAAGCGGCTGCTAATCCACACCACACAAAGAAAAAATTAGCACCGATAGTAACATCTAAAATGGCTAAAATAACTGCCAAGGCAAACCAGTGCCAAAATACTAAATGTGAAAACATAGCATCCATCGCAGTTACTCCTTCACTTTAAGTGAAGCAAAGCTTTGTTTGGCTATTTCTGTGATACCAGCTAAAGAACCAATAACGCTTCCTGCTTCTAATGGCATTAAAATCAATTTTTGGTTATCAGCACTGGCAATTTTTCCTAACGCATCAATATAACGTTGTGCGACGAAATAATTAAGCGCTTGGATATTTCCTTTAGAGATCGCTTCTGACAAAACATCGGTAGCTTTGGCTTCTGCTGCTGCTGTACGTTCGCGCGCTTCAGCATCACGAAACGCGGCTTCCTTTCTTCCTTCTGCAGTTAAAACAACAGCCTGTTTATCACCTTCTGCTTTTAAAATCGCCGAAGCTCTAAAGCCTTCTGCCTCAAGAACCCGTGCACGCTTTTCTCGTTCCGCTTTCATTTGCGCAGCCATTGAATTGACGAGATCTTTGGGCGGACTGATATCTTTAATTTCCACACGAGTCACTTTTACGCCCCAGGGTGTTGTAGCCTCATCAACGACTGCGAGAAGTTTGGTATTAATATGATCACGATTTGATAATGCTTCATCCAGTGCCATTGAGCCCAACACAGTCCGGATATTGGTCATGGTTAATGCACGAAGTGCTCTATCCAATTCACTCACTTCATATGCTGCTTTGGCCGCATCAATTACTTGATAAAAACAGATCCCGTCTACTTTCACCATAGCGTTATCTTTTGTAATAATTTCCTGTGAAGGTATATCAACCAACTGTTCCATCATATTCAATTTTGTTCCTACGCGATCAACAAAAGGAACAATCAATGATAATCCTGGGGTTAATGTTTGAACATAACGACCAAATCGTTCTACTGTCCATTCATACCCTTGAGGTACTTGTTTCACAGCCATCGAAATCACGAAAACCGCCAATATGACGATTAAAAAGACTACACCACCAAAATCCATAGAGCCCCCTTATTAAGTGGGATAAGAAATAACCTGTTAGATGAAGTGAACTATACATCATAACAGGGTTTAAATCTAAAGTTAGCAAAATAATATATTCAATCTAATAATTATAGAAGACCTTTTATTTCTCTATAAGGCTACAAGATGGAGCTCACTAAGTATCTTGCCAAGATGAAAGAACTCAATGCTTCAGATCTGTTTTTAACAACAGGCAAGCCAGCAAGTATTAAAGCCTATGGCATTATCAAACAGCTAGATGATATTCCATTGCAAAAAGAGCAAGTCAAAAAATTAGCTTATGAAACGATGAATCCTGAACAGATAGCCAAGTTTGAAAAAAAAATGGAAATGAACTTGGCCATTGCAGACAAGGATCTTGGTCGTTTTCGTGTCAGTATTTTTGTTCAACGGACGGATGTCGCCGTCGTCATCAGACGGATCCAAACAGATATCCCCACTATTAAATCATTAGATTTACCGCCTATTTTAACTGATATTATCATGGAGCAACGAGGACTTGTTTTAATTGTTGGTGCAACAGGTTCAGGGAAATCAACTACGCTGGCTGCTTTAATTGATTATCGCAATGAAAACAGTGCAAGTCATATCATTACAATTGAAGATCCGATTGAATTTGTTCATCCTCACAAACAGTCCATTGTGAATCAACGAGAAGTGGGAATGGATACGCTAAGTTACAAAACTGCACTTAAAAATACCTTGCGCCAGGCACCTGACGTGATATTAATCGGTGAGATCCGTTCACGTGAAACAATGGAACATGCTATTGCTTTTGCTGAAACAGGTCACTTATGCTTGTCGACATTACACGCTAATAATGCCAATCAAGCATTCGATCGAATTATTAATTTCTTCCCAGAAGATAGAAGACGTCAACTGTTGTTAGATCTCTCTTTCAACATAAAAGCCATCATCTCGCAACGGCTAGTCCACACCATTGATGGTAAACGCACTGCTGCTATCGAAATACTTTTGGGAACGCCGTTAGTACTTTCTTTAATACATCGTGGTGAAATTGACGAAATCAAAGAAGCGATGGAAAAATCTGAAACCCTAGGCATGCAAACTTTTGATCAATCACTTGAAAAATTATATTTTGAAAAGAAAATCACTTTAGAAGAAGCACTGAAGAATGCCGATTCAAGAAATAATTTAAGATTAAAAATAACAATTACCGATAAAAATACGCCTGTTGAGGATCAAGCTGAACCCCCATCCCAAGAAACCTCTCCCTTATCAACAGTTCCAGCTGATAAGGAAAATGGCGGAAAAGGGGGTGCTGGGGGCTTAAGCCTTATTGACGATTAAGCTTTGATTGGTACTTCCAGATTTCTGCCGTAAAATATTTCTAACATTTCACGTTTAAGCTGGCCACGAATGGTATCGGCTTCTTCGGTGGAAAGATCCTTCGCTTTAATACCAAACAAATAATTATCTAAATCAAATTCTTTCAATAACATTTTTGTATGAAATACATTTTCTTGGTATACGTTTACATCGATCATTTCATAAGCATTTGCAGACTCTGGTGTAAAATAGTTTTGTATTGAATGAATTGAATGATCAATAAAATGTTTTTCTCCATTAATATCACGCGTAAATCCACGAACACGATAGTCTACCGTGACAATGTCAGAATCAAAGGCATGAATAAGAAAATTAAGTGCTTTCAGTGGTGAGATAACGCCACAAGTTGAGACATCAATGTCGGCACGGAAAGTACAAATACCGTTGTCAGGATGACTTTCAGGATAGGTATGAACAGCAATATGACTCTTATCAAGATGCGCGACCACACTCTCAGGAAGCGGACCTGGTGATTCAGATTGATCTGGTTTTTTTGCAACCGGTTCTTCAGCAATAAGAATAGTGACACTGGCGCCTTGAGGATCGTAATCTTGATGGGCAACATTAAGAATATATGCACCAATAATACTTGTGACTTCACTCATTATCTCGGTTAGTCTTCTAGCATTATATACTTCGTCAATATATTCAATGTAATCTCGACGTTGCTGAGCCGTTTTAGCATAGCAAATATCATAGATATTAAAGCTTAGGTTCTTTGTTAGATTATTAAAACCATGGAGTTTTAGCTTCTTCAATTTTTTCGTCCACCATTGCCACTCAAGTTTAAAAACTGCCACCATCATTAGCAGGGGGGCATTATACCCCTATTAAAGTTATCTGACGAGCAATTCCTGACCTTTTATCTTAAAAATTAAGACGATTGCACAATTTAGCCGACCCAAGGCATAATAATTCGTCTAATTTTACCAAATTGAGAGTGACATCATGATTAAGAAAAAAACACTCCTTAAACAATTAAAAATATTCACAACTTTCACAGTAATCGCCGTCATATCGCCTATTATTTTAGCTAAATTAGGGTTTTGGGAAGCAAGTGCAGCTACGCCAAGATTTCAAAAGGCGAACGCTCCTATTAATTATGGAAGCACCACGCCTTCCTATGCAGAGGCTATTTCACGGGCACTTCCCGCAGTAGTCAGTATTCAGTCTATAAAAGAACGTTCTTCTGACATAGGCGCACTATCTCGGGATCCTGTATTTCGTCAATTCTTTGGAAATATTCAGCAAATGCCTGAAGTGCAATCCGGCATAGGCTCTGGTGTGATTGTGACAAAAGATGGTTATATCTTAACGAATAATCATGTCATTAATGATGCTGATGAAATTACCGTTAAGTTTGCTGATGGCCGCTCAGCGAAGGCAAAAGTAATTGGTTCTGATCCAGAAACGGATGTCGCCATTTTAAAAGTTAATCAACCTGATTTACCAGTTATTTCAATTGGAGATTCTGAATCACTACGCGTGGGTGATTTAGTATTTGCCATTGGCAACCCCTTTGGCGTTGGGCAAACAGCGACTCATGGGATCGTCAGTGCAACTCATAGAACTGATCTGGGTATCACTACTTTTGAAAATTATATTCAAACAGATGCGGCTATCAATCCAGGCAACTCTGGCGGTGCACTTATTGATATCAATGGCAATCTAATTGGAATCAATAATTCAATTTACTCCCGCAGTGGTGGATCTCAAGGCATTGGTTTTGCTATCCCCATCAATTTGGCTAAAGATGTGATGAGCGAATTAATCGATTCCGGTTATGTTACGAGAGGATGGCTTGGTATCACTGTTGCTAAGTTAACAGATGATATGCGTAAATCATTAAACTATCCAAAAGGAGACGGCGCCGTCGTAGCCGGTGTTATCCGCCAAGGGCCTGCTTTTAATGCAGGACTTAAACCAGGTGATATTATTATTAGCGTTGATGGTAAACCAACCAACGAACCTTCTGAAGTATTAAGCTTAACTTCAAAATTAAAACCCGACACAGCTTATGCCATCACGGCTATTCGTAATGGTGAAACTTTGGATTTTCGCGTTGTTGCCGGAAAACGTCCCTTGAATAAGCCAAAAGCACAAAAAGAAGATCCCACCCAAAAACAATAAAAGAAATATTTTTATCTTGAGGCTCTAACAGGGCCTCTTTTCTTACTTGATGGAGAATTGATAACATGAGTAAAGACGGCGCAAAACCAGTAAGTGAGCCCGCAGCAGAAAAAAAACCATATCATCACCATAGAAAACATCATCACCATAAAAACGATGATCCCAATAAAGAACATCATCATCACAAGCATCATCATTCTGATAAACATCAAAAAGGGGAAGCACCAACTACTGCTCCAATAGCTGCAGCAGATCCCGTCGTTGCGCCAAGTAAGCCTGAAGAGGTTGTTATAACAGCGACTGCTTCTGCCCAAGTAGGAAGTGAACCGCAAGTGAATGCAACAGCGATTGTAGCGGTAGACACGCCAGCTATCGCCGCATTAACAGAAGAGAAAATTCTAAAGGAGATGCAAGAGTCGGTTCCAACACCTCCTCCTGTTATCCCTTCAAATGGCCCTGTAGCCGTGAAAAAGCCCACTTTGTCAGAGTTGGCAAAAGAATATGTTCCAGGAGTACGTCTTGCAGTCGATGGGGCATTAACGCCTTTATTTAAGATGCATAGTAAAGCAGGTAATGATTGGGTAACGGCAGCAGAAAAAACGGCACAAAGCGTAAGACATCGTTTTGGAAAAACACCCGTTGCGACAGCGGATGATGTTGCAAAAACGCCTGTGAAATTTAGAGTTTAACTACCCAAAAGCACTTAAGCCGGTAATATGTCTGCCAATAATCAGA
>CAYXVT010000219.1:0-463 GCA_964468105.1 Uncultured Candidatus Berkiella sp.
TTATCCTAAATGTTTAGAATCCGATGCCAAATACAACGCTCTGCAAACCATGACGGTGCTTAGAGTGATGTGAACCTGCAATGATAACGCCACCTTGTGGTTGAACCATGATAATCGCTTGATTTGAATGACGACGGTGGTGCTTGTGACCATAATGATGCTTTGTGTGATAATGATGATGTACATGCTTCACGTGGTTAACATGATGATGGTGATGAATCGTTTTCGCCATGGTCACCGTTGAAAAACTCATTAACAAGCCTAATAAAACTAATGCTCTCATGCCTTGCTCCAATTAAAAACGTATAAATTTATAATGGTGAGATATTATCCTGTAATAATCAGCCATTCTATCAATTTCAGACGATGTGATATAACCAGTAGATAGGCGCAAATGCCCCTCAAATAATCTATAGTAATATGATGTATTCCCTTGTAATACGGTAAAGATTAACAATGCCCT
>CAYXVT010000219.1:473-6003 GCA_964468105.1 Uncultured Candidatus Berkiella sp.
CCTCTGCAAAGAAAATTAGCTTTGATATTGATGCGAAATCATTGAAAAAACTCGATGAAGTGGCCGTTATTGCTGATAGACCAAGGGCTTATATTCTGAATGAATTGGTAAATGATTTCCTAGATGATTTAGCAGGATTTTACATAGCCTCACATCGCCTTAAAAATACGCCAGAAAGCGAATATGCACCCATTGGTAAAGCTTGGGAAATGGTGCAACAAAAACGCGAAGGACATGGTAAAGATGAGAAAAGGTAATTAAATATGTGGGATATTCAAATTCAACCTGAAGCCATCCGCAGCTTTAAGCGCTTAACAAAAGCCTCTCGTAAAACACTTTTTCTTTTCTTAAATGATTACTTACCCAAAGATCTTAATCCTACTAAGTTAGGCCAAGCGAAAATCAAAGAGCTAAAAGGTGTTCATTTGTTTCCAAAAGAAACGGAGCAAGGCATGATTCATCTGTTTGCTCAAATTGATTTTGTAACCCGATCAATAAGAGTACTCCATCTCGCCTTGCGCAATAATTCCTATGACAAAGCAAGAAAGAAACTATTAAAGGGCAAAGCTAAAAAATCAACACCAGAATCAAAACCATAGCTTGCCCCCCTATGAGGTCCCAAAGGAGACATATCCTTGTTTTCTAACAAAATAATTCCCGCACAAAAAAGCCCATATCGTGGTATAATACAGGTCGGCTTTCGCGTATAGAGCAGATTGGGGGCAAAAGAATGAAATTAGGGTGGTTGTTGCTTGGGATATCCATCATGAGTACAGGCTATGCCTCTCAAAATGATATCGTCCTAATTGCAGACAAGCGTATCACATCAATTCCCATTACTGACAATCATGATGAAATGGTTAATCTCACTCAACAAAATGAAATCGCCTATGGCCCTTCTCCAGAGATGGCTGGAAACAAAGACTATACCATGGTGCGAAAAACAGTTTATGAAAAGCTCAAAAAGGCACAATCTTTATTACCCAAAGATGTAAAGCTAAGCGTTTATGAAGGTTATCGTAGTATCGATACTCAAGAAAAACTTTTTCATTTGTATTATGAAAAGATTAAAGCTGAGCATCCAAAATTATCTGATAATGAAATATTTGCCGAAACTTCCAAATTAATCGTCCCAATCAAAAATCATGATGGCACAGCGAATATCCCTCCTGAAGCTACAGGTGGTGCAGTATCTGTATATTTAGTCGATAAAAATGGCGTACCGCTGGATATGGGATTTTCGCCCAAAGATTGGCTAAATGATCCCAGTGGCACTTTATCCCGAACTTTTTCAGATAGTATAACCACACAAGCCCAGCACTATAGAGACACGATGTCAGATGCCATGAGAAGTGCAGGTTTTGTAAATTATCCTCCCTTATATTGGCATTGGTCCTATGGCGATCAATATTGGGCATATCAAACCAATCAACCGAATGCGATTTATGGCGTTTGGGATCTTAAAAATATTGAGAAAAGTACTGGAGATGTAAAAAACTAATGACAAAGAATGTGAACCTGTATGGGAATGAACCATACAAAATAGCGGTTATTCATGGTGGACCTGGTGCTCCTGGAGAAATGGCACCTGTTGCTAAAGAGCTTTCCAAAAATTTTGGGGTGCTAGAACCTTTACAGACAAAAGCTTCAATAGCTGAACAGATTGAAGAACTAAAGCAAGTGTTAAAAGCACATGCCGAAACGCCGGTGACTTTGGTAGGTTTTTCTTGGGGAGCTATTCTCAGCTACCTATTCACGGCAAGTAATCCGACATTAGTGAAAAAGCTGATCCTTGTCAGTAGCGCAGTTTTTGAAGAAAAATATGCGATGAACATTATGAGTACTCGCATGTCACGGCTTTCAGATGATGACAACCTACAAGTGACAGCTCTTTTAAAAATGCTAAGCGATCCCAATAACACTGATAAAAGTAAAACCCTATCTCAGCTTGGTGGTTTTCTTGCTAAAGCTGATTCATACGACCTTATTACGACAGAAAGTGAAAATGAGGAAGTCAAAGGCTTAGTGGGCTCCCAATTCCATATTTACGAAAACGTTTGGAATGAAGCCAGAGATTTGAGAAGTAGTGGGAAATTATTAGCTGCTGGTAAAAAGATTCTTTGTCCTATCGTTGCCATTCATGGTGATTATGATCCCCATCCTCCTCAAGGGGTTAGTACACCTCTAACAAAAGTAATAAAACACTTTAAATTTATTTTATTGAAAAATTGTGGTCATCTGCCTTGGCTAGAAAAACAAGCTAAAGATAAATTTTTTGATGTATTAAAAAAGGAATTGGTATAGACAACTAAGGGAGTGATTTATGAAAAGAATGTGGATATTGCTCTGTTCGGTTATGGCATTTTCAAGCTTTGCTTATGAAAATTACACTTATATTGCAGATCATGACGTTACTTCAATTCCCGTGAAGAATATCAATGAAGATATGATTGATTTGACACAGCAAAAAGACATCGCTTATGGTCCTCCTCCTGGATATCCTAATAATAAAGAATATACTCAGGTAAGAAAATCAGTTTACGAGAGACTTAAAATAGCTCAAGCAAAATTACCGCCTGGACTAAAGTTATGCGTACATGAGGGTTATCGCAAACTCGGTTTACAAGAGCATCTTTTTAGAGTGCATTTTCAACAAATTCAAGCAACTCAGCCTACCTCTCGCTATGAGAAGGTTTTCCATGAAGCAACAAGACTCATCGCACCCGCCAGAAAATTAGATGGATCTGAAAATATTGCTCCGCAATTAACAGGAGCAGCTATTGCGGTTTATTTGATTGACGATCAGGGTAAACCTGTGGATATGGGCATTGCACCTAAAGATTGGTTAAGAGACGCAGATGGTTCATTGTCTCGTACCTATTCCAGTAAAATCTCACACCAAGCACAAGAATATCGCTATATTATGGCTGATGCATTAAAGGCTGCTGGTTTTGTAAATTACCCTGCGCAGTATTGGCATTGGTCCTATGGTGATCAATATTGGGCACATGAAACGCGTCATGACTATGCCATCTACGGCGTTTGGCAGAAGTCTTAAGCTATAGTCCGCATAAAATCCAAACCAATACCCTACGTACCGCGGAGCTCACCCTCTAGAATTTGAACTACTTTTTTACCCGCATTTAAGCCAATATCATATTGGGCATAGCCTAATGCCAACGTGACGCCTTTGTGAACAGAATCCGGATCATTGCTGAAAACGGGCACTTTATGTTCTCTAGCAATAGCAGCCAATTTATCTAGCGCCGACCAAACCGTATTATCGGAGGGAAGAATAAGCACATCGACCTCATCAATAATAGCATTTACGGCTTGAGACACATCTAAAGAATTTGAAACGGGTGCTTCCACAATCTTCCAAGAAGTGGCGTTCTTGATCAGTTGAACTGTTTTTGCGGAATTAGCCTCTCCTGGATTATAAACAATACCGATTGATTTTGTTTGTGGTAATAACTCATGCACTAAGGCAATAAGTTCTGCAATAGGAGGGCTTTCCATGGTACCAGTCACATCATGCCCTGGGTGTTTGATATCATCAATCAATTTTGCGGTAAGGGGATCAGTTACGCTTGCGAATACAATCGGATTATGATGCGAATTTGCCGACATAACTGTTTGTGCTGAGGTAGTTGAAATGGCGACAATAGCATCAGGATGTAAATGGTTATATTGATTTGCTATTTGGGTTGCCACACTCAAATTACCATGAGGTGTTTGGTAAATTATTTTTAAATTCTCACCTTCTTTATACCCACTTTCGTTTAAAGCAGCTATCAGTCCTTGACGCGCTTGATTAAGAGACGGGTGATCGACAATTTGGGTAATCGCGATTGTCTTATGATTTTGAGTCAGGGAGGATCGTTCTGTGTTTAGCCATAGTGATATGCCTATTACAGTTACTACAGCCAGTGAAATCAATACTCTTACTTTCATGAGGTTTCTCCTTTGGTTATCCCAACCCTAATCTGGGATCTTTATTACCAAAAGAAAAACCCCAGCTTGAAGAGCTGGGGAGGTTTTAAATTATTTTACGCACACCCAGCTGCTTTTGCTAAATGAATAGCTAAAGTAAAAAAAGCTAAATGAGCGCATATGAGCAAGAGAAGCATCTCTGGAGGAAGGATTATCTTTTCTGATTTCTTTAAACATGATGCTTACCTTGAGTATTCATTGAATTTTTAACGTATAACAATTTTATTCAATAACACAATTTAAACGTGATAAAATCACGACCTTTAGAGATTAACGGCTTTTAAGAGCCCATGTCAAGGAAATCCCCGCGCTGAACATGGACAATAATAAAGACTATGGCTTACAATGATTTTCATTGATGTAATTACAATTGAATGCCATGGGAGAATAAAATGGATATTTTAAATATGTCTCAAATTAAACAAATCTGCGGTGGCATCGCATTACCTGAACGACCTGAGGGTATGGGCTGCGAATGCTGGACAACCTTGTTCTCATTTAGCTTTGCAAATACTCAAGGATTCATTTCAAATGAAGCAGCAGATTATATGATGGCGATGAATTGTACTGATGCAGAGATGTTGCTCGCATCAATCTGGATTGAAAATCACTAGAGGTAAAAATGACGACCAAGCATACTCCACAACAAGGTATAGAAGCCTATTTAAGCGACTACCGAACTAAAAATAATGCGTTTGGGTGGGCATTTAACGAAATTGTGGATATCACAGATTCACCCAATGGCTTAACATTTGTATTCGAGCTCGTTAAAGCTTGTCAAAATGATCAAGAGTTAGGTTATGTTGCTGCCGGCCCTTTAGAAGATTTGTTAAATAAACATCATCTTGTTATTAAAAAGGATCTGAGCGATTTAATACGTCAAAATGTTGTTATGCGTAAGGCTATACAAGGTGTTTGGTTAGCTAAAGGTAGCGCCTCAAGAAGAACGCTTGATGAAATCCTAAATGAAAATGGTTTAAAATACGGCAGTTTGTAGCAATTTTCTCCATAAATGTTCTTCTTGGCTAATATCCTCTCAATATTTCTTGAAATATTGATTTAGTTTGTTAAAATACTCTGAAATTACCTATCTGAATCAGTGTAACACCACCTATGACTAATTTTCTAGAATTGCTGAAAAATTTTTTCAAAAAAGGCTTTAGTATCATTAAGATTTCATATGATGCTGTTAAATTATTTTTTCAATTATTTTTTAAAGAGCTTGGCTTTGACTTCGCTGAGCAAAAAAAGAAATGGCAAAATACAATTGATATCATTACTAAAACGGCAAGCGCTACACAAACATTCTTCTCTACATTGAACACATCGATGAAAGTTGTTCCGATAATTTTTTCCATTTTAACCGTTCTTTCAACTGTACCGCTTCTTCAATTTGCCTTACCCAGCATTATACTTGAGCCTATCGTTATCTATCCCGTTTTAGTGGGAATCTCATTGTATGCGGGTTATCGTACCTATAACGATCTTGTCGAGCGAGCAAAACTAGATGCTCAAATTGAAGCGAATACGACAGAAA
>CAYXVT010000220.1:0-5995 GCA_964468105.1 Uncultured Candidatus Berkiella sp.
ACTTTTTTGATGTAGATTGCTTTAAGCATAGCGGAGGGCTAAAAAAATGCCTGTTAAACTTAACACTTTAATCGAGCAACTAACTATGTGTGGTCAATTGTCATCAAAGATGAATTTATAAATATGGCCACCAGGAACCACTGTTGCTTCTACAATATGGCCATTATGAAAAAATGGTTTTGAGAGATCATAATTCAAGGACTTATCGAATAGATCATGCACATCATTGGGATATAAAATGACATTTAAGCGATGCCCCCCATAAGTGCCAGCACTGACAAATTTCGAAGCATTTGTGACAATAATATCCACTTCTGTCACCGAAACACTTAATAGTGCAGCCTTTGCGGCGCTGGTGAGATGGCATTCAGTTGTAGTTAGTGGTCTCATACTTGATTCCCTGAAACGATAATTAGATTTTCATAATCTTAGCTGCTTCCCATGAGTAATATACTTTTGTTTAACCAAAACCTGAAAAAATGTTAATCTATACACCTATTTATTGATATAATTTTCAGTATTTTTATGTATTTAAGGTTTAAGATGAAAAGATTTATTACATTATTATTGTTATTGAGCGTAAGCCCCTTTCTCGGCGCAACCGAGAAAACTGTTTTTCAAGGTGAATTTGAATGCAGTGGCAAAGAAGTCGATTCTGAAGAAACTTTTAAAATGGTAATGACCGTAGCAAAAACGGGAAGCACCTATTCCATTAACAGCGACTATGAAGGCGCTTCCTACCTTGGCACCGGGATCTATGATAGTGCTAATAAAAGTTTATCTGCAGTGATTACTAATCCTGCTAATGCCAAGGAAACCTGTTTGGTTATTTTTCATGAGAAAAATAAAAACACCTTGGAAGCCAATTGGACCTATTTAGGAGAACAGCGAGTTGCACCGGCGGTTTGTGAAAGAATATAAATAACAAATCATAGAATGGCCCACTATATTTTCTATAGCTGATTATATGGATTTAACAGAGTCACTGGGGTTTGCTTTTTTTGCGAGGTGGTGACTCTTCGGTTTTTGAGGTTTTCCTTGACTTCTCAGCAGCCCTTTTTCCATGAACTTCTTGATAAAACCCTGTATTTGGTTTTCTTCGTTCTGCTACTTCAGTTGCCTGTGGTTGGCTTTGAACTTTGACTTCTTCCTTAGCTATTTTTGAATTTAGCTTTTTGATTAAATGTTGCGCGCGTTGAAAATCTGCAATCCAATGAATCTTACTTTCATCACTTGTTGTATGATTATTTTTAAGTTGTTCAATTTGAGCTATTAGTGATTCAATATTCGTATCTATTCCATCTTTAGATACACTTTTAATTAGATCATTGCAAGCATTTTCTAGCGTTAATATATTGCTCGTTTTAAAGGCGTCAAAGTGTTCTGTAAATCCATGTTTTTTAGCAAATTCTAGCAAAGGGCTATGTTTATCAAAGTTGCTCCCAGAAATTCCCATTATTTTTAAAAAGTGCTCACCTTTTTTAATGTGATAACTTTTTGCCGCAAATGATAGGATCACTTGGTTCATATCAGGCGATTGTCCTGGTTTATCTCTCAATTGATCAGTAAGTACCTTCTGAATTTTTCTTACGTCATTTAGGATTACGGTATGCTTGACCTTATTATCCATTACTTTCTTTTTGAATTTAATTACGTCTTTATGTATTTTAAAGTAAGCTGCGGTATTCTTTATATCGGCTTGCTGTTTGTTCTTTAGTAACTTTATAAGTAAATTATATTGATTTATCAAGCTTGAATATTCCGCAACTTGAGCCTGTATTTTAGCTTTGGCTTTTGGATCATCTATTGTTTGTATATCGGTCTGTGATTCTTCTATAAGTAATGTATAACTACTAATTAGCTTTTTAAGCTCATCTAAAAAAGCATTTAACATTTCTTTTTCTTTATCACCCAAATACTTAAAGTTTACTTCGTCCATTTTCCTCATAAAATAAGCAAGTGCTTCAGGCTTGAATGTTTTTTGTATAATAAAATTTCTTAATGATTGGACTAATACATCATTTTGCTCATCTTTTAGGCTAGCAATCATTCTGTTGATCTGCTCTTTAGCCATTTCTAGCCTATTACGCTGCCAAACAACTGAGGTTCTTTTTGGGTTAAGACTCATATCGCCTCCTTTATATTTATAATACTAACATACAAACGAGCGATATTTGTTGTATATACTCTAAAATAATGTTTGGAAAGTGGGTATATTTTTTGCCGCTTAAAAACTGCGATGTTGGGCCAACTTCTTTTAGGTGCCTAATTCAAAGCTCGTCCTAGTAACTTATTGTGCAAGTGACTTAATGTTAACAAACCAAACACAGCTCCAATTAAAGCAAAAAACATATCTTCTTGCGTATCCCAAGGATCGCCTTGAGTGCCCAAGAAGGCATCTGCTTGCTCCCCAGTCCATACCGCCACGCCCCATTCAATAAGTTCATAACTAGCACTTATTCCCAAACAACCAAATATAATAATCGCTACTAACCATTTGCCGGGTTTTAAAGGAGAAGTTCGTAAAAGCAGTTCTCGAATGACTAAAGCAGGAACCAATCCTTGTGCAAAATGTCCCAAGCGATCATAGTGGTTTCTAGATAGATGCCAATGGTCCCGTATCCAATCAAATAACGGTACTAGCGCATAAGTATAATGACCACCTATTAATAAGATGATGCATTGTGTTGCGATTAAGGCATAGACTAAATTGGTGAAGCGAAACTTCTTATAAGTGATTCCTAATAAAGGGATCACTACCATGACGGGGATAGTTTCTAAAAACCAAGTGAATCTATCGTGTGGTGAGATGGCAGACCAAATGAAAATTAAAGTGACCACACCACAGCAAAGAACTGGCCAATACCAAAATGATTGTGATTTACTTGAATAGAGCATCAAATCTCCTTGCTAAGCTCAAAAGCCGAAGCCATACGTTCAATTTCCTGCTTGGAAATCCCCAGCTGCTTTGCTACCTTTCGCCATTGAGAAACAGATTTTGCCACTTCTTTAATAATACCTTCAGCTTGCTTTGATGATAAGCCGAAGTAATCGATAACGCTCATGGCTAATTCTATTGCCCCTGTAGCATCATCAATATCGATTGCGGTTGATAGTATCCGACGTCGAATATCTAATGCAACAGGGTTTAAATCATAAGCTGGCGACAGCCGCCATCCGCCTTGACCATATAAAAATCCGTGATTTCTCAGATGATCATCCGTATTTGAAATCATGATATTGAAAATGATTCTTCGCCATAACTCATGACTATCTTGGGTTGATTGTTCTCCATGCATACGTATAGCGTCAACAATCTCAAGATAACTATGCATTTCATTATCTTTTGCAGTTAACATGCTCATTGCAGATAAAAACGGAATGCGAATATTATCAAATCTATCGAATCTTTGAAGAAGTAATACTGGCTTAGTTAAAACAGTCTCAATTCGAAATTCAGGTATTGTGATTCCTGCTTGGGATGCTAAAGTTAATGCTACAGCTTCCCAAAGCACAACATTATATTCATCCGATTTTTGTGGGAATTTTGCAATCAGCAGTTGTCCATCTCTATCAAGCACTGATGCTTTTGGCCTTGCTCCCCCTAAAGATGAACCGGGAACTAGTAATAATTTCAAATCGGCATCAGTTTCTTCGTCAGTCTCAAAATTTTCTGTTGCTGCAAGCAGTTTAGGTAATTTTACTAGTGGAGGAACTCGAACACGTCCCGAAGATAAAAAAGGACCATTTTCTTGTTCTTTAAATCGAAGGGCTCCAGCTCTAGTTTCATCATTAATCAATAGTAAATAATCAATTTCGAATAAAGAGCGAGGCGTTCTTCCTTCTTGCTCTGCATTATGCCTTTCAGCACGTCTTATTAACATTCTGCCCCATCGATCAGGTGCTGAATCACCTAAAGCACCAAACAGAGCTTTCTCCGGAGGTGCATGATGTGGTTCTTGACCAAGCATCAAGGCTGGCTCTAAAGGAAATCTGTCGTGTGAATTTAACCATTGATCATCATATTGAAAAGAAGTACTTTCTCTTCCATTTCGAACACGCGACCATAGATGTCCAACTAAAATTGGAGTTCCTCTTAGATCAACATACACATATACTTCTTTGTTCATTTCTTGCTCGGAGGTTTTACTTTATTTCTAATAGAAGATATAAATGACTTCGACGGTCGTATTCTTTGAGGAAGCCTTTCCTCTTCTAATGAAAGACCGATGCTATCCTCAGCAGATTCAGCTAATTTGGCTAATCTATCTGTTAATCCTAATACGAACAAAATAGACGCATATACCCACATCGCTACACCTGGATCGCCTTTTTCAGCTTTATTTAACGTTGTGCGACTAATTGCAGCCCGCTCTGCTAATGTTTTAGTCGTTATTCTACGTCTTAATCGAGCGCTTCGAATATCCACTCCAAGCTTTCGTAAAGCCCGAGTGACAGGTATTGGGAGTACTGGTTTGGTTTTGTCTGTCATTTTATAATGTTCGCAGTAATGGACGTTATAACACTTAACGTACATCATTGTGGACATTAAGTCAAGTTTTAGGTATCTATTGATATTTTTAACGTTCACAAATATGAACATTAGAAGGTTTAGCGTCCATATCTATGAACGTTATTGAATAGTGTATAAGGAATAATTTAGGAGCGAGTTCTCTAAAGAACCTGCTTTTTCCTAGCAATTAAATTGGGTTTTCCGCGAAACAAAACCAATTCTTTATCAAAGATTAAACCCGCTTTCTCTGCGACTTTTTGAGAGCGCGTATTTTCTGGCGTAATAATGGCAACTATTTCGTTAAAATGAAATTGATTGAAACCAACATCAAGGCAATAACTTGCAATTTCATTTGCAAAACCTTGCCCCCAAAAACGTTTATGAACCATATACGCAATTTCAATCACGCTTTGTCCGTTATCGAGTTGTTGACCTCTCAAGCCACCTCTACCGATAAAATCATTTGTTTGTTTATCAAACCAGCACCACAAGCCAAAGCCATGTGTCGCCCAATGATCTTCAGATTCTTGAATTTTTTTGAGTGAAATGTCTGAAGGATAAGCACCCCCAAGAAGTGCCATCACATCAGGATCCGCATGCAGTTGATCAAGCTCCGCATGGAACTTTGCAGACATTGGATAGAGGAAGAGTCTTGGGGTGCTATGAAGTGTGTTCACAAACAATTTATTAAATAATTCTAAATCATTTCTAAATAATCAAGTAAAGCAAATGCACCTACGGATCCACTACCAAGTACTGTTGCTCCAAATGGCCCAGCAAAGAATTGACCAACCATTGAGAGATTTAACGCAACTAACCCTACGCCAAGCCAATCTTCGGGTGTTAATTTTCCACCGGAAACATTCTCAATTTCATGAATGACGAGTTCTCGCATAAATATCCTCATTACCAATTAATATTTCAGAATTTATTATAACAAGTCAGCTCATTAATAAAAGTGCGCTTACACTCTGTCAATTTAGCTTAAAAAAAAAGCCCCTTATATCTTCACAGATATGAGAGGCTGATTATTTAATAATTAACTTAATTTATTTAGATTTAATTAATTATTACATTAACACTTTTACTTTTATAAGGATCAGAACGGGATATCGTCATCAAATTCTTCATTCACGCCTGAGGTCGCTCCTGCTGGCATTGAAGAAGGCATATGCTGTTGTGATGACTGTTGTGCATGTGATTGCGGTGCATTACCTTGGCTTGATGAACCACCGGCACCACGACCATCTAACATTTGCATTTCAGCAGCAACGATCTCAGTGGTGTAACGTTCAACACCCGCTTGATCTTGCCACTTACGGGTACGGATGCTGCCTTCAACATACACTTTAGAACCTTTACGTAAATATTCGCCAACAATTTCTGCTAAGCGATTAAAAAACACAACGCGATGCCACTCTGTGCGTTCTTGTGGTTCACCGGTTTGTTTGTCTTTCCAGCTGTCACTGGTTGCCACGGTAA
>CAYXVT010000221.1:0-1692 GCA_964468105.1 Uncultured Candidatus Berkiella sp.
TCATAAAAGGGTTATCTCTAAACAGTAAGCAGATACAGCCTGGCGAACTTTTTATTGCACTAGCAGGCTCCAATAATGATGGTCGCGCTTATATTAAAGACGCCATTTCCAACGGCGCTATCGCTGTTCTTGCCCAAAGTCATGATGAGGCAGATTTAAAGCCTTCTTCAACAACGGTCCCCATTATTTACATTAAGAATTTAGCTGAAAAACTTGATACTATTGCCAGTCGATTTTATGGCGCGCCCGCTCTTGAATTTGAAGAGATAGTGGGGGTGACAGGTACTAATGGGAAAACAACATCTTGTTACCTTTTAGCGCAAGCATTAAGTCGATTATCAAAACCTTGCGCTTATATGGGCACCTTAGGCGTTGGATTTATCCAGTCTTTAGTGGATAGTGGCTATACAACACCTGATGCTATTTCGTTACAAAAGTATTTAAGAGTTTTCAAAGACCAAGGCGCTATCGCTCTGGCCATGGAAGTCTCATCGCATGGGTTAATGCAAGAGAGAGTAAAAAGTATCCCTTTTACCAGCGCTCATTTTACTAACCTTACACAAGATCATTTAGATTATCACGGCACCATGCAAGCCTATGGTAAAGCTAAACAGAAACTTTTTGAATTTCCAACGCTAAAACGTGTCGTTGTTAACGGTGATTCTGATTACAGTCAAAGGATGTTACAAGCACTACGCTTGGATATCCCAATAGCAGTTTACACGCTGAAAAAAGAAGGGATTCATTTTCCTCAAAGCAAAAAATCAAATTTTTTCCCCATCACAACAAAACAAATTGAACTTGATTCAAAAGGGATCAGTGCTTCTATACAAACGCCATGGGGCCAAGGAATGCTTCGCTCGTCGTTATTTGGCGAATTCAATTTAAGTAATTTGTTAGGGGTTCTGGCAGAACTTTGTTTACAGGGTTTTGATTTCAAAAATGTTCTCAGTGCTTTAAGTCATGCTGTCGCAGCGCCTGGTCGTATGCAACGAATTGGATCGATTGCCACACCACAAATCATTATTGATTATGCCCACACGCCGGATGCTTTGGAAAATGCGCTTAAGTCGGCACGTCTCCATTGTACTCGACGTTTATGGTGTGTTTTTGGTTGTGGGGGCGATAGAGATAAAGATAAACGTGCCAAGATGGGAAATATTGCAGCAAGTCTTGCTGATCGTATTGTGATTACAAATGATAATCCAAGAACAGAACAACCTTCAAAAATCATTGAAGACATCATGCAAGGATTAAAAGTAGAGCACAGTGAAAAAATCATTGTAGAAGAAAACAGAGAAGCTGCCATTGCGTTTGCTATTAATAATGCCTTAGCGGTTGATACGATAATGATCGCGGGAAAAGGGCATGAAAATTATCAAATCATAGGGGATAAAAAATTTCCCTTTAGTGACGCCGAGTGTGTCAATGCACTATTGAGAGAGGATAATAATGAAACTTTCAGAAATCGCTAAAGAAACACAAGCCATTTTACATGGACCAGATGGTGAATTACCCACCATTGCTATCGATAGTCGTAAGATACAAGGTGGTGAATTATTTATTGCCATCAAAGGGGAAAACCGGAATGGCCATGATTATATTGAAGCTAGCATCGAAAAAGGCGCAAAGGGGATTATGGCCCAAAGAGGCCCACAAGATTCTGCGGGACAACTACCCCACCAGGGGGGC
>CAYXVT010000221.1:1702-5656 GCA_964468105.1 Uncultured Candidatus Berkiella sp.
GGCCCAAAGAGGCCCACAAAGTGAGCTTGAAAACAGTGTTACTTTTTTACAAGTCAAAGATACAACGATCGCATTGGGTGAAATTGCATCCATTTATAGACGTCTTTATCCTATCCCCATGGTTGGTATTACAGGCAGTTGCGGTAAAACATCCGTCAAAGGGATGATAGAAGCCATTTGTCAGCAACAAGGGAAAACCTTGGCAACTAAAGGTAATTTTAATAATCATATTGGATTACCGTTAACCTTGTTACGTTTAGATGCTTCTTATCAATATGCTGTTATTGAAATGGGTGCGAGCGCTCAAGGTGAAATTCAATATTTAGGCGGCATTGCTCGCCCTACGATTACCTTAATTACCAATGTCAAGCCAGCCCATTTATTAGGCTTTGGATCATTGGCCAATGTAGCCAGTGCAAAAGGTGAAATTTATGAAATTTTACCAGCAGATGGCATTGCGATTGTAAATAGCGATGAACCTTTTTGTCAGTCTTGGACTTCAGTTATTAACAAGCGCCATGTTATTACATTTGGTATAAACAACGAAGCTATGATTCGTGCGACCCAAATAGATCTGCAACCCTTCTTTGTGCAATTTACTTTGCATATTCAAGATAAACAGGCCGTCGTAAAAGTAAATACGCCAGGACATCACACAGTGATGAATGCACTGGCATCTGCAGCGGCAGGATTTGCTTTAGGACTTTCTCTTGAAAATATTGTCAAAGGTCTTGAATCTTTTCAGGGCGTTCCGGGAAGATTGCGACGTTTCAAAGGTCTTGAAGGTGCTTCGGTTATTGACGACAGTTACAACGCCAATCCTGGTTCTGTGAATGCAGCACTTGATGTTCTGGCCCTTTGTTCGGGTAGACGTACATTTGTGATGGGGGATATGGCAGAGTTGGGTGAAAATGCGATTGATTACCATATCCAAGTAGGTCAGACAGCTCGTCAAAAAGGAATAGAGAGCTTATTAGCTGTTGGCAAATTAAGTGAGCATGCCGTGAAGGCTTTTGGTGAGGGTGCGATTTTTTACCCAAATAAAGAAGCTTTAGTGACCGACTTAAAAAAACATTTAAATGCACAAATGACCATTTTAGTGAAGGGTTCACGTAGTGCGGGAATGGAAGTTATTACACAGGCCTTAACCATACGTGAGGAAGCGTAAATGTTGCTTTGGTTAACTGATTTTTTATCACAGTATTTCCGAATCTTTCATGTATTTGAATATCTAACGCTGCGGACAATTTTCGCCGCATTAACAGCGTTGATATTCTCCTTATGGTTTGGTCCCTTTATGATTCAGTGGCTACGACAAAACCAAATGGGTCAGCAAGTACGTACTGATGGTCCACAATCGCATTTTAGTAAAGCGGGTACGCCAACGATGGGTGGTGCGATAATTTTGGTTGCGATTAGTTTTGCTTGCTTATTATGGGGAGACTTAACTAACCGTTATTTATGGGTTGTTTTATTAGTGACGCTTGGGTTTGGACTGGTGGGTTGGGTTGATGATTATCGAAAGATTATCAAAAAAAATAGCAAAGGGTTGCCAGGAAGATGGAAATATTTATTCCAATCAATTATCGGTCTGGTCGCCGTTTGTTATCTATATATGACAGCCACAACGCCTCAAGAAACTTATTTGGCATTGCCCTTTTTTAAGAATGCCTTAATCCCTCTTGGTTTGTCTTATATTGTGTTGTCCTATTTTGTGGTGGTTGGTTCTAGCAATGCTGTGAATTTGACCGATGGTTTAGATGGCTTGGCCATTTTACCAACCGTGTTAGTGGGGGGGGCATTAGGTGTTTTTGCTTATCTTGCAGGACATGCTGAATTTGCGAATTATCTTGCAATACCTCATGTATTGGGGGTTGGAGAGTTATGTGTTTTTTGTGGTGCTTTAGTCGGCGCTGGTCTTGGGTTTTTATGGTTTAACGCCTATCCTGCGCAAGTCTTTATGGGAGATGTGGGTTCATTGGCCCTGGGCGCTGCATTAGGCATCATCGCGGTTGTGGTGAGACAAGAAATTGTTTTATTCATCATGGGTGGCGTCTTTGTGATGGAGACGGTATCAGTGATTTTACAAGTTGGTTCCTTTAAGTTAAGAGGCAAGCGCATTTTTAAAATGGCGCCCATTCACCATCATTTTGAATTATCTGGTTGGCCTGAGCCTAAAGTGATTGTGCGGTTTTGGATTATGACAGTGATTTTAGTTTTGGTTGGCTTGGCAACATTAAAGTTAAGATAATGAAAGAAAATTCTAATTTACACATTGTTATCGGTTTGGGCGCTACAGGACTGTCCTGTGTCAAGTTTTTAACAAAACAAAACGTTCCTGTTATTGTGATGGATACCCGCGAGTCGCCGCCCAATCTGAAGGACTTTTTAGAAGCCTTTCCTGAGGTGATGGTTTTTACGGGTAACGATTGGCCGCAAGATGTTCTCAACAGTGCGAAAGCGTTGGTGGTAAGTCCAGGCGTAGCAATCAGTATCGCACCCATACAGCAGGCAGCAAAAGCCGGTGTTGAAATTATTGGAGATATAGAACTATTTGCAAGAAACATTCATATCCCCATCATTGCCATTACGGGCGCTAATGGAAAGAGCACCGTCACGACATTGGTGGGGGAAATGGCACAGTGCGCAGGTAAAAAGGTAGCCGTGGTTGGTAACATTGGAACGCCGGTACTGACTTTATTTGATCAAGGCTTTGTGGATGTGGATTTGATTGTGATGGAGCTTTCCAGCTTTCAACTTGAAACAACACATCAGTTACGCCCCCTTGCTGCAACAGTTTTAAATATTACCCCTGATCACTTGGATCGCTATGCGGGTTTTGATGATTACGTTAAAGCGAAGCATCGTATTTTCCATCAAGCGCAGCAAGTGATTATAAATAAGCAAGATTCCCTTTCAGATAGCAAAGACATTCCGTCCTTGGCTAAAAGATGGTTTTTTACCACTGATGAACCTAAAGCCGGTGAGTTTGGATTACGCCAAATAGAGGGTAAGACATGGCTAGCTTATGGTGAAAAGAATTTATTGCCTGCAGATGAACTCAAAATAGTCGGCAATCATAATCTGTCTAATGCATTGAGCGCATTGGCGCTAGGAAGTGCTGCAGGTTTAAGCCTTGATCCGATGTTAGAAGGGTTGAAAAATTTTTCGGGATTAGCACATCGTTGTCAGTGGGTGGCCGAAAATAATGGTATTCGTTGGATTAATGATTCCAAAGGAACCAATATAGGTGCAACACAAGCTGGCTTAGAAGGGATTGGGCAACAATTAAAAGGGAAAGTTGTTTTGTTGCTAGGGGGTGATGGCAAAGGGGCTGATTTTACAGAGCTTAGACCCTTAGTCATGCAATATTGCCGTGCCATTATCGTCATGGGTAAAGATGCGCCTCGCATTCTTGAAGCATTAGCGGATGTTGTTGAATCATTTTCTGTTTCAAACATGATGCAAGCTGTTGAATGTGCGAAAGAGTGTGCTTTGCCTGGAGATGTTGTTTTGTTATCTCCGGCTTGTTCAAGTCTTGATCAATATCAACATTTTTCTCATCGAGGAGATGTCTACATGGATTGTGTGCTGTCGATATTACAGAGAAATGCTCGTGCTTCTTAATGCAAGAAAAAGCCTTGGGGGAGCAAGACTTGATCCCATCCTGCTTGGAACGATCACTGCCCTATTAGCCTTAGGCTTAACAATGGTCACCTCTGCTTCGATTGCTGTTGCTGAAAGGCGATTAGGTCATCCTTTCTATTATACTTTTCATCAGGCTATTGCCATGGCGGCAGGGTTGATTGGTGCTTTAGTCGTTTGTGCCATTCCTATGAAAGTATGGTATCGCTTGGCGGCCGCAATGATGGTGACGGCATTAGTGTCTTTAGCTTTAGTGCTGATTCCGGGGATCGGTAAAGTCGTTAATGGAAGCGCCAGGTGGTTAAATTT
>CAYXVT010000221.1:5666-5980 GCA_964468105.1 Uncultured Candidatus Berkiella sp.
TATCAGAGTTCTGCAAGTTAGCAGTGGTCATTTATATTTCTAGTTATGTCGTTAGGCATAATGCGGATTTAAAACAAAAAGTATCAGGCTTTGTGCGCCCGATGATGCTGCTTTCTTTGGTTGGTGCATTGCTTATCCTTGAGCCGGATTTTGGCGCAACAGTCGTTATATTAACTACCTCATTGGCTATGTTGTTTTTAGCGGGTGTCCCCTTATGGCAATTTACGGCCCTATTAACAGTAGTTGCAGGTGTGTTGGGAGCTGTTGCCATTTCAGCCCCTTATCGTTTAGAGCGATTAACGTCATTTTTAGAT
>CAYXVT010000222.1:0-2922 GCA_964468105.1 Uncultured Candidatus Berkiella sp.
ATGTGCATGGGTATATTAAGTATGATGGAGCTAATGATATACTATATCCATTAGCTATGAATTATGGAATGGGAGTAAACGCCTGCGGTTACGACCTCAGATCGCTTACGACTAACCCTGCTGTTTGGACATGGGGAAGTGGCACCTTCTCACAGTCAAAACCATTCTATTTATACATTTATTACACTAAAGCATAAGGACTGAATCATGAGGATAGGTAGATTCTTTAGAAAAGTTAAAACATTTGATACAGTTCCTTCTGGATATAGTAGATTGCCAGAGGTAACGCTAAACGCTACTGCTCCTACGACTGCTACAGTAGGAATGCAAGGCGACATCATCTACGATACCAATAACAACAAATGGACTATGATTGCCAAGGTTGGTAGCAATTATATCTGGAGTCCAGAAGGATTCCCGGCTGTTAACACTGAGTATGCAAGCCATGTTGAAGCTGGTGCAATTGTGTACAAGTATCGTTATAGCGTTGCCAATGTTGGAACTACAGGTACATTAACAGTCAATCATGGTATTGCTAATATTAGCGCGTTTAAGCCAATTGGTTCAGACTGTTATGTTGGTAGTGCATATAATTCAATTAGAAAAGGATTCTATACAGCATCAAATAGCTATATTTCTTTTGTCGTATCTACTACACAAATCATCACATCGTTTGCTTCACCTACATTCAATTCAACTGCCGTATCAACAGAGTTTTATTATACCAAAACAGCATAAGGAGGTCAGCAATGTTTTATTACTACAATCCTATAATGACCGGCTTTGAAGCTGTATCTCCTGATTTTAGACATCCTTGCCTATTTGACGACAGGGATATTCCACTTGATAATGCAGCCCTGTTTCAAGGGCAACTCTATGACAACCGGACGGTTGAATACTGGAGAGCTTACAAACTCAACGAACTGAACGAGTATCAGCAATCTGCAATGAATGCTGGCCATATGACAAGTCTTGGCATTAAGTCTGATACAGATATTAGCAGTCTGCTCTGGCAAACTATGGGCAACACACTGGCCGATCTAAACGGCAACGGCAAAACCGTGGATTTTGTTGATTACAATGGTGAGTTGCAAACCCTCACTCAAGCCAACTACAAAAAACTGATCAAAGAAACCGGCAACCGGATCAACGACCTGCGCAAGTCCTATACTACCCTCAAAAAACAGATCAACACAGCGACAACAGTTGAGCAGTTACAAGCAATAGCGATAGTGGGAAAGTAGATGGAAGGTATTGTAACAGTCTATAACTATGGTAAAGAAATAGTGATGGTAATCCTTATTCCTCTTGGTATAATGGTATGGAAGCTTAGAGGAGAAGTATCAAAGCTAATTACAAAAGATGATATAGCTAAATACACTAGCAGGGATGATGTTGATGATATTGTTGATAGCAAGTTGAAAGGCTTTGTTGGTGAATCATTAGAGCTAGAGACTAAATATGTGTCTTACGATAAGTGCAAGGTATATAGAAGTGAACTTAGTGGTAGGATGCATGATACTACTGAATCTGTAGCTAAAGAGTTTAGTAAAGCTTTACACGAAGTTACAGCGATGACAAAGGAACTTGGTCTTGAAATGAAAATCATATCTAAGCAGTTAAGTGAACTAGCTGGCAATATAGCTATCCAACAGGCTGAGTATAAGAAAGATATGCAGCATAAAGAAGAACTTAGGAAAGCTGAACTAGAGACTCTTAGGAACATTTCAATAGCTTTGTCTGATATGGATAATAGATGTAATATAATGTCTAAACAATTAAATGAGCATGAAGGCTACTTCAAAGCTATAACAAAGCAGGAGAGATTATGAATCTGACTGAAGAGATTAACAGACTGTACAGAGAATTAGAAGATGAGAAGACTACTCCATTACGAACTGCACAGCTTAGAGCTGCAATCAGAGAACTGAAGGCATTGATTGCCAGACTAGAAGCACAAGAGTAGTATGACTGGTGAGAAAATAGTTGAATATATAGGATTTGCTACAATAGCGGCAATCCTTATATTTCTAATAATTGCAATAATCGAAACAACGGTGGACGATAATGACAAATCAAAGCCTGTTTGAATTATCCCAATCAGCTCAAAAAGCGTGGGAGCATTATGTTAAAAAGCCAACAGAAGAGAATAGAAATATCTTTGAAATGGCTGATGATGAATATCGGATTGCTTTAGATTTACAGAGGAGAAAACGCAATGCAACTGACAAAGAATTTTGCAAGTGAAGAGTTTAAGTGCAAGTGCGGAAAATGCAATTTAGAAATTAACCATGAGTTTGTGGAACGATTACAAAGAGCAAGGGAAATAGCCGGAGTTAGATTTAAAATATTATCAGGCTGCCGGTGTAAGGAGCATAATAAAAATGTAGGTGGTGTTGCTAATTCAAGCCATGTATTTTGTTTAGCAGCAGACATTGAGGTGACAGAGCTTACGAAAATGATAATCTATAAAGCTTTAAAACAATCAGGGTTTATAAGGGTTGGTGTTGCAAACGGATTTATTCATTGTGATATAGACAACACTAAGCCACAAGTAGAATGGAAATACTAGTAATAGCCCTTTGTAGAGTTGGCGGTATGTGAGAAACAGATGGTGCTGTCTTTACCGTTAAACCATTTAGCCGTGAGATGCGTAGATAGGGGCTATTGCGGAAAGTTCGTAGATGTACTTAAGTAGGCCGTGGGTAAAATCTTAACCTATTGCAAGCAAAGGGCTTTATTTATTTGAAAGGCTGGAACATGGAGTATCATGAGCTATTACAAACGGAATATGATAATTTCAAGCTAAGTTTGCTGTTTGCTAATGAATCATACGATAAGCAGTCTATAAGGGTTTTTAATTGCAAGTTTAGTGATACGCAATATCTTTTTACAAAAATAAACAATGACTACTTCATTTCT
>CAYXVT010000222.1:2932-4861 GCA_964468105.1 Uncultured Candidatus Berkiella sp.
GCGTAAAAGATGCTTTAACTGATGCCAATCTTGCAAAACAGGGATTTGCATATAATAATCGCAACTCTAATATCAGAGTCCATGAGGGGTTCTATAATGCTTATCGTTCTGTAAGAGAGCATATTATGTCAATGATAAAAGAAGGCCGTCAAAGGGGGGATAGATTTTTTATCAGTGGTCATTCGCTTGGTGGAGCATTAGCTGTTTTATGTGCCTTAGACATTCAGTATAACTTTGAAAACAATCAGGATATATTCTGCTTTACTTTAGGACAGCCACGGGTTGGAAATGCAGCTTTTAAAAACTCTACTAATCGCAGGTTGAAAAGCTATTTTAGATTCGTAAATGGTGATGATGTTGTACCAAAATGGCCGAAAATAGAATATGAGCATTGTGGGAAGATAATTAGCATTGGTGATAAATCCAAATGGAAATTATTCAGCTTCTCAGATCATCATCTATCAAACTATCTAAGGAAATTGTTTGCTTTATGATGTATTTTGTTATATAATGAATTATTATGAAACGAAAATGGAGCAATAATGGATAATTTCGTTGGAAGATGTATCGACTGTGCGTATTATCTTGATTGTGACTATATAGACGACTTAAAAGCAGAACTTACTATAAAGCATTATAACATGGTAGTAAGAGACCCTCTGCCCTGTCCTGATTATGAATTTGCAGGTGAAGCGAATGTTTAATTTTCTTAAAGTAAATACTCCTAAAACTACTGCAAACTTTGTAGTGCAGGAAACTAAAGGTGCTGTTGTTAATCCTGTCAATAATCTGATTGCAGATATTAACGAATATCAAAATTCGCTCAATAGCTTTAATACCGACTATTCATTTACTGATGACATGGTTGATACAATATTACTAAATCCACATGTTCGCTCAAAGTTGAATCTGAAGCTTAATAAGGCTTTAGCATTTAATGGTGCTTTGAGTTATGAAGGTGCTAAAAAATCAGTAAGCAAATATATTGAAGCTGAATTTATGCCGAATTTTAAATGGCGTGAACTTGCAAGACAAATCATGTATAGCAGATATTACGGCAAAGCTGTTCTTCGTGTTTTTTGGGAAGATAATAAAATAACTAAAACGAGAGCCTTAGACCATAGAATTTTTACTTTCAACAATGATTATTCTTATGGTAATATTGGCGATCTAATGTACAACCAAATCAACCTTACAAAAGAATATCCTTATAACTTCATTGTTATTTATAATGAAGTAGATGCCAAATATCCATTTGGGAAATCTGATTTAAGAGAGCTGTACCCTACAATTATGTTTTGGAATTTGCTGTCTAAAATTGAAGCACGGTACATGAATAAGGCGGTAATTCCTGCTTATGTAGCTGGGTATGATAGCAATGCAACTGGTGATGCTGCTACTGAAGAAGCACAAAGAGTTAGTGATATTCTTGCTCAAATAGAAAATGGAGCAGGAGTCGGCATTGCTAATCTGAAATCTCTTTATACACTTATGGAAAATGGACAGGTAAATTTCAACTCAACTTTTGAGCGTTTACAAAGTACTATCGCCATATTCTTGGCTACGATATGACTGACAGCAAAAAGAATGGTACTTATGCACAGGCTAAGGCTTCAACAGATTACATTGAAGGGAATGTCAAAGATTTAGCCGTTGACATTCAAAACACTGCAAATCAGCTTATGAAGTGGCAGATATGGGCTTTATGGGGAACTGATTATGTTTCTCCGCAATATATATACGATATGCAAGAACCATACGATTTAGAGACTATTAAATTTATGGTTGAAAACAAATTTGCTGTTAGTGCAAGACAAGCAAGCAAAATATTCCCGCTACCTAGTTCGTATGTATTCCCTGAAGATGATATTTGGCGGCCTGAAGAAAGCTTAATGCAAAAGCAAGATATTGATGAACCGGACGATACCG
>CAYXVT010000222.1:4871-5976 GCA_964468105.1 Uncultured Candidatus Berkiella sp.
GATAAGTAAAGTTCAATTTCAGGATATTAATAATAGTTTAGAAGTAGATGCCGAATATGAAAGTGTCTATGACTTTAATTATGGAACAATAGAGACAAGCTCGGAAGTTGGGATTTTATCACAAGAAGCAAGAAGCGTAAAATTCAAACTTATTTTAGATAGCTTTTTAGAGAATATTGATATTGAAAGAGAATTGATTGTTGTTTATAACCGTGACGGTGGTATAGAATTTAAGGGGTTTGTCCGCTCTGCACAAGATGATGTTTCAATATCATATCAAGAGAATACGATTAGCATCACAGCGTTAGACCTGATTGGATTCTGTCAGGATTCCGGTGAAGTATCGAATATGATTGGTGTCGGATTCGATGCTCATAGTAAAAACAGCATCCCTAACAAAGATATAATTTTATTATCATTGTGCAGTGGTCTTAAAACAAAACTTATACACTATTCTTCAACTCAGTTGCCAGAGACTTTTAGAACAAAAGAATGGTATATTAATCAATATCCAAGTATGGATATAGAAAAATATTATTTGTCTGTTAGCAATACAGGCCAGCTAAAACTAGTTGTTAGGGTTGTTGATAATAATCACACAAGAGTTTTTGGTCTTAATGACGACCAATATACACTCCCTGTAGATACAGAAGAAAACTATAGTGTTATAGATGAAACTAATATATACTATTATTACATTATAAAAGAGAATATTGATAACGAATCTTATGATGCAAGAGTTTATACTTTTGATACAAGAAATGGTTTGTTTGGATATGATATATCTCTTAGAATCAGTTCTTTACCAAGCATGATAAATGATATAGGACTCCTACACTATGATATGCGATTTTTTGATAATGTTCGTGCTAAGGAAAATACTTGGGGAGAAACAGGTTATAACTATTGGTTTAATGTAACTGATTATCAACCTGATTATCCTACAGCATATTATACATATCAACCGACCAATAAAATATATACTCAGAGAAATGTAATAGCACCTGCTTCAACACAAGATAGTAGCGAAGCTATTTGTTGGCTGAATAATGAAGCAAGAGATGTTGATTTTATTCTAGCAGTAAATCATGAAATTCGTACAGAT
>CAYXVT010000223.1:0-5949 GCA_964468105.1 Uncultured Candidatus Berkiella sp.
AGCCAATTAATACAACAAAACCCGATTGAGATTACCTTTGAAGCAATCGATGAACCACTCGCTATTGAGCAAGTGTGTTATGAAGTAGAAGAACACGATAAAATTGAAGCCTTGGTTTCGTTACTCAAGAATCACCATCCCAGTTCTGCCATTATCTTTTGCAAAACCAAACGTCAATGCGATGACGTCGCAATCCATCTTTGCCAGAATGGTTTTCAAGCACTCGCTATTCATAGTGATTTAGAACAAAGAGATCGCGATGAAGTGCTGGTTCAATTTTCTAACAACAGCTGTCCCATTTTAGTTGCAACAGATGTTGCGGCTAGAGGGTTAGATATCAAAGATTTGCAGTTAGTGATGAATTATGACCTGCCTATTAGCCCTGAAATTTATGTCCATCGTATTGGACGTACAGGACGTGCCGGAAAATCAGGACTTGCTATCAGTTTCTATACACACCGTGAAGGTTATAAAATTAAAGATATTGAAGACTATTTGAAAACTTCCTTAAAAGTGTCCCAACTTAACACTCTCACTATGAGCAATGAATCACCTACTCAGCCGTCTATGCGAACATTGTGCATTAATGGTGGCAAGAAAAACAAAGTGCGTCCTGGCGATATCCTTGGCGCCTTAACAGGTGATGGTGGCATAGCGGCAGACATGGTGGGTAAAATTAATATCTTTGATTTCCATTCCTATGTTGCCATTAACCAAACCGTTGCTCAAAAAGTGTTAAACCGATTACAAACGGGCAAAATAAAGGGACGGTGTTTTAAAATACGCTACCTAGATAGCGCTGAAAGTTAATAAATCCAATGCCACTGGCAAAGCCTACTTGCCGCGGACCCTACTACTCCTAAGAGGCTTCGAAGGACAGGCAAACCGCGGCACGTAGAGTTAGCTATTTTACGGTTTATTCTCCGTTGTAATGCCTGTCCCACGCTTTGATGTCACAATTGCATAACAAATACCAAAAACCACGATAAGCAATCCAACAGCCCATATTGGTCTTACCACAAACCAAGCCATCGCTGTGGCAATAGACCATAGAACCAATCCCGACATGAATGATACTAATCCTGTTCCAAAGCCCAAAACACTGCCAAGGAAGGGAATAAAATCTGCAATAACAACCAATGGATTTAGTATGAGCGCAAATCCAATAATCATCATCACTAACGATACCAAACGCAATATCCAAGTCATCGTATTATTAGCTGAAAGGGCATCATTTATCATTATTTGAGGAGTGACTTCACCCATTGATAATAAGTTAACTTTTTTGCCTGCAGGCGCCAAGAAAGGCTGTAATGAATTGCCTGATTGCTCGGCAATGATACTCACCTTTTGTGGCAAAATTTGTTGTACGGTAATTTTAATATCGCCAACAACAGGACTTTCAGGATTGGTGCCAACATATAAGCCTTCACTAACGCGCTTCACTACCTTATTTAGTTTTGACTCCAAGGGCGTTATATCTGCTTTAGACAAATCAACTGGCACTTCGCCACTTGTTTGATAAATAAGATCTTGTGGTAAATGAAAGTCGCCCAGTAAAACACTTTTAGTATATTGTTCACTGGAAGTAATAGGCATTGACGTTGGGTTTTGATGACCTGTTGGATCTTTAAAATGACTACTATCAATAACATGATTAGACCAAGTATTTTTATAGGTATAGGTTTTAATTTCTTGCTCAGAACCACCCATCTTTTTTTCTGTTCTTGTTTGTACGTCTTCTTCCCATTGATACATTTGAACATCTCTTTGCAATTTAACCGCTTTAACAGAAACACCTAATAAATTATCTTCCAACACATCATTTACAACCATGTCACCATTGATATAGATAACATGCTTATCATTATTGGGATCAATAGGCGCATTTGGCACTACAATTAATCGTTGTTGCGCTTGTTGTAGAGATTGCGCAGTATGTAATCCATTTCCTTCATTCCAAAAAACCAAATAAAAAGAACCGACGATCAAAGCTAATCCTACCAATACGCCCATAAAAGCGCTTATAATACGACTACCCCATGAGCGCGTTGTGACTTCTTCTACCATTTGCCCCCCCCATGCTGCACCTAGCTGAAACATCAGTATTTTTAAGTAATATTACTAATCATAGCTGTTTGATTAAGAATAGGTATAGAATTTGCCTATAACAATAGGCGTTTGCTATATTCTGCTTGATAAAAATAAAGGATATAAAATATGTATGAGTTAAATACCACCGAAATTTCATTTGTATCAGGTGGAAGATCTGTCTTCATCACACAAGAATGGAAAGATCAAAGATTAGTTCAGAGCAGTCTTACCATTAGCTCTATTGGGGCCTTATGGGCTTTATTTGTTACTGTGATGAATGGAGCCAGTGTCATGTCAATAATGGGTGCAACTACACTTGGTGGTATTGCTGGTTTTGGGGTTGGTTATGGTTTGCAATGTTATATCAATCGAGGTTACGAAAATAATACATGGCGTGAATTCTCAGATACGGTCTCAGTGCAATTTTGTTGAAGAGAAGACTTTACATTAGCCAAGGACCAATGTAATCTCTCAAACTAACATGTTGAGAACTGGTCCTGACGCAATGACTTTAGTAAGAAATCCGCCATTAAATAATCTTATTTCTCATAATGATACGCAATTATCTTATGCTGTGAATTACAGGTATTTATCTCATTTTGATGCGTCTCTACTAGACCATGGACCCACTTTGCATGCACTACCTCACAAAGAACTGCCCACATTTGGGCACTCTTTGTATTCTAAAGCACAAGAGTTCTACTCACAGTCAGTTGAACCCAAACTCACCAAAGAATATGTCGATAATTTTATCGTTGGCACTATCGGTTATTCCACCTATTACGGATTGATGCCTGGCGTTTCACAATTAGACAGTGGCGCCTTCATCAAAAGAGGCGGCATATCGATTGGTTTTAAATTATTTAATACACTAGTGACACCTGCCATTTCACAATTTGTAGAATCATTTACTGAAATGCATATTAATAATGCAAAATATAGTTATCATTCTGCAAAGTGTTTGCTGGATTCAAAACATTGCGATGAAACAAAAAAATTCACCAACCCTTTTTCTTTTGATGAATCAAAGAAAGCACCTTTGTTTCATGATTTTTCTCAATTTGATACCACCTCTTATCTGAATAAAGTTAATGAAGGTTTAAGTAAGTTATCCCTACCAGGCTTATTCACAACCGGAATGATTAGTGCGACAGCTTCAGAAATTAAAGATTTTACCTATGCTATAACCGGATTTGATAACTATTGTAGTAAAAGTAATTTTTGCAAAAACTGGGTTTCTTATTATTATAAAGAATGGTTAAAAAATGATATTAAATCCTTGATTTCCGGCGCCCAGGAAAAGCACCAAGCTGAAAGTGTCAAGCCTATTGAAAGTGAAGCGCCGCAAGATAAAGGATCACAAATTCATATTAATGATGTTATACAATTTGAATCACCTTCTTCTGGGGTCATTGATGTGAATACAAATTCAACGCCAGTAACAATGGATGTTCTACCCTTGTCGATGAATTCTATCCTCAATCAAATATATACCCCTTCAACTGCCGAAGTCATCATGTAAATTCTTTAGCATTTAACTTATGCATTCGGGATCATCATTTTTAGGGCTATTGACCCGTCTTGAGACTTCATTGGCTTTCAAATATTTTGCAGGCATGACGTTAAACAGCTTTTCCACATCAGACAATTTATTTTGATGATTTAGCCAAACCTCTATTTCAGCTTTATTCAGAATGACAGGCATTCTGTTATGATACTTTGCTACCAGCGCATTTGCTTGCGTTGTGAGTATGGTAAACCCCACTTGCGTTTGATTATCTTTTTCAAATCTATCCCAAATACCAGCAATGGCGATAAAGGATTCTTCTTTGGGAGTAATATAAAATGGTGTTTTTTGAATTTTCCCTTGCTCTTCTCTTTTTTGCCACTCAAAAAATCCACTGGCAACAACAATACAACGATGCTCCTTAAAAGCATTACGAAACATCGGTTTCTCATGAATGGTTTCAGACTTTGCATTAATTTGTTCTTTCATATTGTCTTTAGACCAAAATGGTAAAAACCCCCAGTGCATCATTTGGGGTATTTTTTCTTGACCACATAAAACGAGCGAATCTTGCGTCGGAGCAATGTTATATCTTAGGGGAACCTCAAATGGAATTTCAATATTGAAAAACTTTTCAATATTGGGTTTAGGGGATGCTAAAGCAAATCGACCACACATCATCATCTGTCCATTTGGATACCTCTTATGAGTATAGATTATCAATACCCTAGTGTGTGTTCATATTTTGCAAGGCATCTTTCATATAGGTGTCGTAGATTTTTATTATTCGGCAATCTCTGTTAGAGTATTTTTCGTAAGCGGGATGTAATGCATTTCTGTGTGGCTAGTTGTAGGTTTGCTACCTCACAGATACAGACTTGCTTTATAACTGAATATATAATTTCAATGGAGCTTAAATATGAAACAATTAAATGAATTAGAATTAAATCTAATTTCAGGCGGTGAATTCATTCATGGCTGGCCTACCCCAGATATGATGTGCCTAAATACCAAACTGATGGTAACAGATGGCAGAACAGTGGCTGGCTTTGACGTATCCGTTGCAGTTCAAGCTCTAACAAAATATTGCCATGACGATTTCTGGGATCCAAATGTTGCTCATGAATTTGCAACCACCGGCGGACTTCCATAGAGATAGAATAGGAATATAAGAATGAAAAATTTAAATCAAGCAGAAACTGCACTTGTATCAGGTGGAGAATTTGTCCATGGCTGGCCAACGCCTGACATGTTATGCCTTAACGTTAAGTTAATGGTTGAAGCAGGTAGAGGACAAGCAGGACTTGATATTACTGCTGCTGTACATTCTTTACAAAAGTATTGTTCAGCTGATTTTAGCGATCCGAACGTTGCACATGAATATGTCATGAACGGCGATGTTATTCCTTAGCCGCTAAATGTATCAAAGGTGCGATAAATTGAATAACCTTCAGTTCTTCGCACCTTTACTCCGCATCCTGCCTCACAAGCGCACTTACACCATAAACACTGAAAATATCAGAATATTTGACACATCGCACCATGCTTTGTATGCTGGCTAATGCTTTTATCTCAGAGTAGTTGTGATTGATGAAAACGCTTCTAAAAATAAGCTTTTTGCTTAATTGTCTGTTATTGGTGGGTTGTGCTAATCAAGGTCCTCTAAAAGCGGATAACTTTATGAAAAACACCCCAAAACAAGTCACTATTGGTAAACTTCCATACACCAATGAAGTCGGCGTTCTCTACGAAATCTAATGATGCCTTTCCCAGATGAATTCCCGGCGTGAGTTGCTTAACTTGTGATATAGATTAATAATCCATGGCCACTACACGGATTTTTACTTCTATGAGGTTTGTTATGCGTTATTTACATACCATGGTGCGTGTCCTTGATTTAGACAAAGCACTCGATTTTTATATTCAAAAACTGGGCCTAAAAGAAGTAAGAAGACAAGATCATGAACAAGGGCGTTATACCTTAGTATTTCTTGCCACCGGCCCAAACGAACCCACTATCGAACTTACCTATAATTGGGATCAAACTGCTGCCTATTCTGTTGGCAGAAATTTCGGACACTTGGCATATGAAGTCGATAATATTTATGCTTTCTGTGAACAATTGCAGAAGAAAGGCGTAACCATTTTGCGTCCACCACGTGATGGCCGCATGGCATTTATTCGGTCACCAGATGATGTTTCTATAGAGTTGCTGCAAAAGGGAGAAGCACTTCCCCCGCAAGAACCATGGCATTCCATGAAAAATACAGGTGAGTGGTAGAATCTCATACTCCTACGTGCCGCGACTTGTTCCTGAGCGATCCCCACAAAATTAACCCCATAATCTC
>CAYXVT010000224.1:0-2800 GCA_964468105.1 Uncultured Candidatus Berkiella sp.
AGCGTCGCTAAAAGCGACTTACGGGGGGCTAGCAACGATCATTGCTACCGCAATGAGAAACTTGAGAAGAATAAGAGCAGGCCTACTTTTTAATCACAAAACTATCATGTTCTTCTAGAGGCAAATCCTTACTCACCACTTTGAGCACATTAGCCGCAGGCGGCCCTTCATGTAACCAACGTGTGAGAACTTCAACCACTTCACTTTCACCAGACATCAGGCATTCAACGTTGCCTTCATCTGTGTTACGTACCCAACCTGTCAATCCAAGCTTAGTTGCTTCATCAACCGTACTGTGTCGAAAAAAAACACCATGTACTTTTCCTGATACCACACACAATCTTGTGATTTTCATTATGACTCCTTTATGCCTAACCCTTTTAGGATTATGATTCAATTTTTTGAGGATTTTACCATTATGTCGCAATCCCCGTATGTGCTTATCGTTTATTATAGTCGCCACGGCGCCACAGCACAGATGGCTGATTATGTGGCCAGAGGGGTAGAAAGCGTCAATGGGTTAAGTGCCATGATTCGCACTGTCCCTGCCGTATCACCTGTTACTGAAATTGGTGCCCCACCCGTTCCTGACACAGGCGCTCCCTATGTGACTTTAGATGAAGTTGAAAACTGCAAAGGTCTTATTTTGGGAAGCCCCACTCGCTTTGGCAATATGGCGGCACCTTTGAAATACTTTTTAGATTCAACATTAGCGCTATGGTTGTCTGGAAAATTAATTGGGATCCCCTCGGGTGTTTTCACTTCCACTTCTTCTTTGCATGGTGGACAAGAAGCCACATTGCTCAGCATGATGTTGCCACTATTGCACCATGGTGCTTATATTGTAGGCGTTCCCTATAGTGAGCCTGCTTTGAATGAAACCACAACCGGTGGCACGCCTTATGGCCCAAGTCATGTGGCAGGAATAAAAGGTAATAAGGCAATCAGCGAGCATGAACAAACTTTATGCAAAGCGCTGGGCAAGCGCGTTGCTACACTTGCCGGTCAATTATTGAAGTAAGATATTATTTACCACAAACCCAAACTCCAACCACTTGATGCAGCAGGCGCAGGGGGTGGCGTAGGTATAACTTCAGGTGCGGCCTCTTGCTGATTAGCAGCTTTTTTTCTTCCTCTTGCTTTTCGCAGTGGCGTGATGGCTGGTGCTTCAACATCAGGCGCTGTCTCAACAGCAGGGGTTGGTGTTACAACCGCAGGTGGAATTTCTGGGGCAGAAGGTTTACGTCTTCCGCCTGGCAACCAACTCGCTATTCCTGAAACTTGTGACATCACTGCATTTGCTTCTTGCACAGTCGTGCGTAAATCCCCTAATGTTTTATCAACGCTAGACATAGTGTTCTCTTGCAACTTCGCAATGGCTTTATTAACTTCAGGTATTGTTCCTGTTTGGACTTGCGCTAATGCCTTATCTATTTCAGGCATAGTTGTGGTATTAACAGTTTCCACAGTGGTATCAATTTTTCCCACTAAAGCATGTAAGTCATCGACCGCCTTATCAGATTTATCTATGGTTTTTTGTACACCATCCAGCACTTTATCAACGCGTGGAACAACTTCTTGATTGAGCTTGATGATCGTTTCATCAACGTGATCCAGTGTTTGTTTTAGCTTTTGAAAAAAGCTCACCGCATATTGAATAATGTTAGTGGCAACATAAGCGCCAATAGCAGCAACCGTTATTGCACCTAAAATGGGTAAAATGGTTAAACTTGTTCCTAAGGGAACAACAACCGCAGTCAATGCAGCGGCTAAAAAAGCATATTTTTTTTCTGGTTGCTGCCATTGCTGATAAATAAATTGTGTTACATCGTCGAAGGTCATTTCTAACTCCTGGTGTTTATACACCACTTCAATGTGAATAGACGCTCAGCTTATGTTGGTTGAAATGTTCTGTCAAATTAAAGCGATAAGAGGTAAACAAGAAACGGTGAACGGCATGTGTTTGCTGACGAGCTTATGATGATAAAAATTCTCAGGCAAAAAAAAAGCGAGCTCTGTAGCTCGCAAGTGGGGGAAGACGATATGACTATTTAAAACCGAAAAAGGTCTTAGCTATTCCACCAAGGTTTTCTAAAACCGAAGATTCAGGGCTTGCAACTGGCGTAACTGGTGCAGCCATAGTCGCTAAAGGTAATGCTTTTGCATCAGCCAGTTTTTTTCCAGGAATAATGGCAGGTGATGATTTTGATCGTGCTACTGCAGGTGCCGGTGCAGCTCCCGCTCCACCTGGTGCAGCTCCTGCGCCACCTGGTGCATCTGGTTCTTCACTTAACTCTTTCATAAAGAAATCAGTAACTGCTTTGGTAAAACCTTGGATTTTTTCAACAGCATTGCCACCCAACAATGGTTTAAAAATGCTACCGAATAAATTCAATACAACCGGAATCATCATGGCAGAAAAAGCCAACATTGGAGCGCGATAGTTATTATCTTTTGCATTAACCATGCCCGTAAATAAGGCTGTAACGGCATCAAATAAAGTAGAAATAAAACTGCTTGCAGGATTTTGATTAAACACTTTTGCTGGTTTATTTTCAGGCAAATCTTCAACTTTCAAAGATTTTTTCAAAAATTCTGCCCATTTTTGGTTAGACTTATTTAATCTATCTGGAAGTTGATAAGGCTTTGAATTCAAAAGAGCGATTAACTGCGCATCTTCTGCACAAAGGGCGTTATATTCTTTTTGTTTAGCCGCTTTAGTTGCAGCATCTGCCGCTATTGCTTTAGCAGCCATTTGTCTTAATTCAACATTGCGTTTAATACCATTGGTTACTTGGTT
>CAYXVT010000224.1:2847-4845 GCA_964468105.1 Uncultured Candidatus Berkiella sp.
GTATTTTGTAAATTGGTTACGACAGTCGCTAAACGTGCTTGCTTGGCAAAGAGTGCTTTGGCTTTATCTGCGCCTGCTTTGTCTTTCTTATCTGCAGCGGCTTTATTGGCTTCGCTGTTGGCAACATTGGCTAGCTTAACGAGTGTAGATACAACAGAATTTAACATTTTCGCTTTCCCCGTGAATATTAAGATATTTGTTATCCACAATACTAACTAAATAGAGCTAAGATTGGGAGCAAAACCAGATTAAAGGCAAAAAAAACGGGCCCAAAGGGGCCCGTTTTAAAACGTTTATAAGAAATTATTTTCTTGTTAAACGTTCAACTTCTGTCAATCTCTTACGTTTAACAGGAGCAGCAGCAGCTTCTTCTTGTTGAGCAACAACAGCAGGAGCAGCAGCTTGACCAAAACCAAATTTTGGCATTGAAGGTAACATGCTGTAACCAGCTTTCACTGTATCTAAACCAAAAGTTAATGCTTTAGCAGCGCTTTCACGGTTAACAACAGCTGAACCATAATAAGCAGCAGCTTCAACAGCAGCAACTGCTGCAGATGTACCAATAGTAGCAACTAAACGTGTAGCTAAGCTTGCAGGATTGTTGTACATATCAACTGCCATAATAGCGGCTGTAGTAGCAACGTTAGCACCAACAAGTACTTTCGTTGTGGTTGAAACGTTAGCTAATTTATCTTTTGCACCTTGAATCATAAAAACCTCTCTCTAAAATTTAAAACTTATCGATATCTAACCAGGCCTGGTTGACCAGGGGTGAGAGAAGTTTATTTTGATGGATGACTTATTTCAACCCTAAACAGGGGTCGATGAGATGAGTGGAGAGGAAGACCAGCCTAACGGCATTAAAGCGATAATACGGATTTAATAAAGGGTATGGTTAATCTTCGTTGGGCCGCCAAAGAAGCCTTATCAAGCTTCTCTAATAGTTCATATAAGTGTGGCATTGCACGCGAAGCACGCCTTATAAGAAACGCCCCTACTTCATTGGAAAGCTCCAATCCGCGCTGCTTGGCACGCAATTGAAGAGCCGCAAGTAATTGATCATCATCCAAGGGTTGGATTTGATAAGTGACACCCCACGCTAAACGCGATTGCAGATCGGCAAGCTTTAATGGCAATGAGGTTGGGGGGCAATTGGCAGCCACAATTAAACGATGGTTTGCGGTGCGTAAACGATTAAATAAATAGAATAGGGCTTCTTCCCATTCTGGCTTGCCACAAATGGCATCAATATCATCCAAACAAACTAAGCCTAAGCGCTCTAAACCATCGACCAATGCGCTTGGCGATTGCTTGGCTAAATCGGATAACGGTAAATAAACAGCGCCCATGCCAAGTCGCGCAGCATCATTACAAGCACCTTGCAGCAAGTGAGTGCGTCCTACGCCATCTCGCCCCCACAGATAGATAAATTGCTCGCCCTGGCCCTTTGATATCAGCTGGATCTGATCTAATACTTGGCAGTTATCGCCAGGATAAAATGTTTCTACTGTGCAATCGTCTCTTAAACCAATGCTTAAGGCTAATTGTTCAGGATCTCTAGCCACTTGTCTTCCCTTTGCGATGCGGCTTTGAAGTTTCAGGTGATGAAGGGAACTGATGCAATAATTCTCTGATAATAACCACCATAATCGCTGTTAAAGGTAAGGCGAGCACCACACCGACAAAACCTAATAAATGGCCACCAGCTAAAACAGCAAAAATAACCACCACCGGATGCAACCCTAATTTATCGCCAATTAATAAAGGAGTAAGAACCATCCCTTCTAATATATGTCCTATTCCAAACAAGGCTACCACCCCAATAATCGGTAACATCGTGTCAAATTGAAAATAAGCAACGGCCAAAGCAGCGCCAAATCCTACGATGCTTCCAAGATAAGGCACAATACTTAAAAAGCCTGCCGCCATACCCAATAATAACCAAAAGTTAACCCCAATCAGTGCTAAGCCCAAACTATAATAAACGGCCAATGCTAC
>CAYXVT010000224.1:4855-5811 GCA_964468105.1 Uncultured Candidatus Berkiella sp.
CACATTGTTTGGTGATTTGAATTGTCTTTGGCGCATATTTTGAGGGTAATAAAGATTTAATGGCCGCCAAAATGCTTTTCCAATCTCTTAAAAGATAAAAAGTGGCAACAAAAATAATAAGGATATTCATCAACCATCCCATGATGGCCAATCCCGAATGAAAAATTGTACGCCACATCCATTTGGCAACTTCCCCCGCTTGAGACATGTGTTCCGTGATCGTGGTTTTGATGGTATCCAATCCAAGATCTTGCGGCATCACGCCTAAGGATATCAATTCAGGCACAATGGCTTGTTGAAACCAGTCTAGCAATAAGGGTAATTTTTTCGCCAAGGAGTTTAATTGGTGTCCAAGGGCTGGAACCAAAAATAACATCACCATAAAAAAGACCACAACCACAACAACAAATACCGCAATCACCGCCAGGGTGCGAGATATTTTAAATTTCTTTCCCGAGCTTAATCGTTCAACCAATGGATCGGATAGATAAGCGATCACACCTGCAATCACAAAGGGCGTTAATACAGGCGTTAATTGATAAATAAAAGCGCCTAACAGCCCCAAACCGAGAATGACAGCAACAAAGACTAAAGATTGTTGTAGTGGGGTCATTGTATTAATCCTCGTCACCATCGCTCCATAAAGGCGAAGTCAAGTTAGGATCTAAAGCGCTTTCACTCTCTTGAACAGCAGACTCAAGCGCTGTGGAAGGCGATGATACCGCTTGTGAGATCCATCGATAAGTCGACTCAACGCCTGCAATGCCCTGGCTACTAGAAAAAGAAGGCACAAGTTGTTGATCTAAGGTCACTGCTTGTTCTAATGCTTGACGACCATTTTCATTTGCAGGGGTAATTTCAAAGATAGCAATTTGTCCCAGCAATTGATGAATATTAACATCCGCTACAGGATTCAAACTTTTTAAATATTTCTCAACATTAATAAAATCAGTTGA
>CAYXVT010000225.1:0-5781 GCA_964468105.1 Uncultured Candidatus Berkiella sp.
AGATTTTAACCCCATCGAAAATCAATGGGCGGTTTTAAAGACGAATTACAGAACTTTTAAACAAAGAGGATATGACCACCACAAGGCTATTGATACTTCATTCTGAGTTCGCTTTTAAAGTGGATTTGCTTTAATTTTTTAACAGAAAGTCGCACCTTAGTCCTGAATTCACCCTCTTGGAGATCAGTCTCCAACAAAAAAAGGGAAATCTCAAATTGAAGAAATGATAGAAGAACTCTCTTAAACCCCTCAAAATTGTGGGATACATAAAATGAAATTTACTTACCCTTATGGATATATACTTTATCTTGTCTTAATTTTTGAATGATAGATTCCGTACTGAGATATTTCTTAGCAGACACAAATCCTTCCTCGGGACATTTTCAACTCCTTCTTTTTATTAAGAAAAAGAGTATATCACATCATCGTCCTTTGATTAAGTGTCCTCTTCCTTAATTATTGTGGTCTTTTATATCGCACATTAGGCTCTTTATCCTCTATTGACGAGATTTCTTCTGAACCTTTTATATGGGCAGGATAGGAGGCTTTTACACTCGAATGGTGCCTAAAATACACCTAAATGCCTCAAAAAATCTTCCCCCAAAAACTACCGGTTGTTCTAGGCTCTCAACTGTATTGCAGGTTACTCCTTCTTAGATACATAATCATTGAAAAATGCTGTCGCATCAGAATAAACAATTTCCAAATTATGAAATATATAGTCTATGACTTCATTGACTTTATCAAAATCATTTCTTATATTTTCCCAGTTTAATTTAATACGATCTATCTGGAGGATAAAATCAGGGTCAAGTCTTGGAAAACACTTGACTACTTGCTCTTTAGAAATATCTGTTTCAACTGATCCTGTCATAAAAAATACAGCATTCCACGTAATGTTTTTAGTCCTTCTGACTAAATGCCTACAAAAAAGACTTCGTTCAACTTTATCATTGCCACATTTCATAAAACTATCCCTCAACTCATGTACGAAACAGCTTAAGTGGGAGTAGCAGTTTTCTCTAATGGTGCTGTTAAAGTTATATTTTTTATGAATAATGTAATCAAGATTTTTCTTTAACAAAGATTGAGAATCATATAAAGCAAATGAATATATCATTGGCTGCATACCATGAATATGAAACTTCCTGAAAAAGTCTTCAGTATCAACAAGAATAATGCTTATTTTTACGTTGGTCTCTTGCTTCAACATTTCATAAATTTCTTTTATTTCTTTGCGAACATCAGAACTAACTTTTTCAACGATAATACTAAAATCTAGATCGCTCCAATTGGGAGTGAAGGGTAATTCCTTGTCAATATTACCACGCGGGCCTCTAAGAAGCACATCATAAATGCCCGTGATGTTTTTTGCCCTGGAAAGAAACAAGTTTACTATTTTATTATATTCATTCATAATATCCCACTCATTTGTTTAAAAGTTTTTGATATAATACCATAAAGAATTTATCTATCTTAAGTCAATGTCAATTAGAAGAGGGAATATTTTTTGACCCTCAAATCTGCAAAAAAGAGAGAGAGGTGTGATAGGATGGCATTAGGCTTTGCAGAAAAAATCCCACTTACGGAAAAGCCAAACTCGCCGTTATCTTAAAACGTGATCATGGTGTGCGTATCAGTGAAAATACGGTTGGACGGATTTTGAAACACCTGATGACAAAAGGCCTTATTCAGCGATCTCTTTCAGCTCTTAGACAGAAGAAAAAACGAAACTTCTCAAACATGCCCGTCTCTGAAAGTATGGTATGCAACCATTAAAGCCTGGACAGATGGTGCAGATCGATCATATGTCTGTCTCGATTAATCAAGTCAAAGTTAAGCACTTTCAAGCCTGGGATCCCAAGTCCAAGTATATTCGGGCTTGCGCTGCTTCAAATGCGACAAGCACAACAGCAAAAAGGTTTCTTTTGGACTTAATCCAAAAGGCCCCCCTTAAAATATCGTCCATTCAAGTAGATGGAGGATCTGAGTTTATGCTTCACTTTGAAGAAGCCTGTGCTGAGTCTGAGATTGAGCTTTTCGTTCTTCCACCTAAAAGACCTCAATAATAATGGCGGTGTTGAAAGAGGAAATAGAACCTTTCGTGAGGAGTTCTATAGTAGGCGGGATCTTCAGGCTGAATCCGTCAGGGCTATAAATGCTGAACTTCAGATAGCTGTTCATAAATACAACACTTACAGACCTCATGCTAACTTGAATATGCTTACTCCTATGCAGTATATTCAATCATCCTATCTCGAGGTCGATTAAGTCTCATTTCATATGCTATACACACCACAAGAAGCCTTCTTGCAAGATGGCTTCTTAAGAGTTATTCTTTAAAGAAACTCCGCACTTCACCCTTAAAATTGCCTTAGAAGGCATCATGCTTCATTATTAAATTTACTTTTTATTTATACATAATATATAAAAATTTTATTAAAAATTAAAGAAAAAAAGATATGGATTTACAACATAGTAAAGAGAGAGATCACTGGGTAGCTGATCTCATTAAAGCTGTTCTGTTAAATGCAGAAGGATGTCTTCGTAAAGGAAAAGATAAACTCATTGCAACGAATGCCTCAAAAATACGTATCAATTTTCTCGGAGCTATCAATTTAGAGACTATGGATGTAAACATTGCAGCACATGAAACCATTGATAGTAAAACCATGGAAAAATATTTTGCTGCTTTGCGTAAGAAATTTCCGAAAGTTCATCTGATTCTGGATAATGGTCCCTATAATATCAGCAAAAAAAAGCAGGCTGCGAAGGAATACGAAATTGTACTGCATTATCTTCTTGTCCACTTACAGTCCCAATTTAAATCCCATCGAGCGCTTATGGAAAATAATGAATGAGTACGTACGTAATAATCGTGTCTCTAAGAGGATTTCGGAATTTAGATGGGAAATCAACGAGTTCTTTCAAATGGCAAAAAAATGCTAGCTCCATGGTAGAACGCATTAATGATAACTTTCAGATCATTAATAATGTATCTTCAAGTTAAAGAGGTATAAAAGAAGGTGAGCACCATGATCAATAAGGAGAAAGTCCACCCTAAAGATTTTGAATTTTCTAAGCTTCGTACAGTTCTATGGCCTATCCAAAAGGCTGAACTCAAGAAATTTTTGCCTATGGCCTTGATCATGTTCTTGATTCTCTTTAATTACACTCTCCTTCGAAACGTTAAAGATGCCCTTCTTATTACAGCCCATGCTTGCGGAGCTGAGGTTATTCCTTTTTTAAAAATTTTTGGAGGAATGCCGTCCGCCGTTCTTCTATTTTTTATCTATATCAAGCTTAGCAACATCTTAAGCAGAGAGAAACTTTTTTACATATGTCTGATTCCTTTTCTTGTTTTCTTCTTTGCCTTCGCCTTTATAATCTATCCAAACATTGATGTTCTTCACCCCACTCAGGAATCGATAGTAGAGTTGAGAGAGGCCTTCCCTAATGCCAAATGGTTTATCTCGCTTTACGGCGTTTGGTCATTTGCGATTTTCTATATTCTTTCTGAACTTTGGGGTGTTATAGTCCTTGCGTTGCTTTTCTGGCAATTTGCCAATGAAATCACGCGAACCCGTGAAGCAAAGCGCTTCTATCCTTTCTTTGGTCTATTGGGTCAGCTTGCTTTGATAATGGTCGGACTCATTATACATTGGTTTCCAGATAATGAATGGGAAAGCAGCATAAAAATTATGATGATGGGTGTTCTCGCCATAGGGACCCTCATTATCGCACTTTATTGGTGGATGAACCGGTATGTCCTCAATGATCCGTTCTATTACGATTCGGCAGAAAGTGTGGTTCATAAAAAAAAGGAAGATAAGCCTAAACTGTCCATAATGGAGAGCCTACGTTATCTTTTCTCGTCAAAATATTTAGGTTTAATTGCGTTACTTGTTCTTAGCTATGGAATCTCAATGAATGTTATTGATGTCGTCTGGAAAAGCCAGATCAATGACTATTATCCAAAGGCAAGTGATTATATGGCTTACATGGGTGCCTTTTCCACTTGGACTGGTATTGGGACCATTGCCTTGATGTTTTGCACAAAAGGAATTGTGAAGCGTTTTGGGTGGTTCTCAGGGGCGATCATCCCTCCCTTGATCTTTATTACCACAAGCGTTTTCTTTTTCATCTTTGTGATTTTTAAAGATAATTTTGATAGTCAGGTTGCATATTTTAATGTCACGTCAGTTTATATGGCTGTTATGATTGGAGCCATTCAGAACATCTTAACGAAAGGAACGAAATATTCTCTCTTTGATCCCACGAAGGAAATGGCTTATATCCCGCTCGACCAAGAACTGAGGGTGAAAGGTAAAGCAGCCGTTGACGTGATCGGAGGTAGGCTTGGAAAATCGGGAGGTGGATTCATCCAAGTTCTTCTTTTGAGTCTCACAGAGGGCAGCCAACTCTCTATCGCCCCCTATTTGTTTGGTGTCATTTTGATAGGCATCTTTGTTTGGATTGGGGCTGTAAAAAGGCTTTCAGTTCTTTATAATGATAGGGTGAAAGAGAAATGTATGGGTCAAATCCCATAAAGATACGTACGTATCTACCAATAGGAATTTAGCTAAACCTTTCTCAGTCGTTGATAATCATGATTTTTAACCCCCCAATTTCTTGTGCTGATTATGCTGCAATTTTTGGAATAGCTTTCAGAATGTCGCACCTCATACTTGAATTCTCCTTACATCTCACATAATATGTCATTGGGCTCCATGTCTATCACCATGGGTAAGAGTAAACTTTAGCATTTTGAAAATTACGCATAGACTCTACTAACCCTTCCTTTATACCTAAACCAGATTTTTTAATACCACCAAATGGTGCTATTTCACTTCGAAAACCTGGAACATCATTTATATTCACCATGCCAGTTTTCAAGTTTTTAATCATATATGTAGCCATATTAAGGCTTTCAGTTACTATACCTGCAGATAACCCATATTGTGAACTATTAGCGATATCTATAGCCTCTTCTACGGTATTGAATCTAATTATTGGAGCCACTGGACCAAATATTTCGTCAGATACAATGCAATGATCTAATGGCGTATGATCTATTATTGTAGGTGATAATACTGCATTTTTTATTTTATTTCCACAAATAAGTACTGCACCACTATTAATTGCATCATTTATTGTTTTATGTATATATAAAGCACTTTTTGAATCTATCAAAGTACCCATATCATTTTTTTTATCGAAGGGATTTCCATACTTAAGACTAGTAGTTTTTTTAGCAAATGCTTCAATAAAATTATCTGCAATTTCATTTGAAACAAGTATTCTTTTTATCGCTGTACAGCGTTGCCCAGAGTTTTTAAACGCACCTTTAACGGCAAGATCGACCGCAAGCTCTAAGTTTGAATCTTGCAAAATAATCAGTGGATCACAACCTCCTAATTCTAGTATTAGTTTTTTTAAAAGACAATGCTTAGCTATAATTTCACCAACTTTATGACTTCCAGTAAATGCTACTAGATCTACATAATCACTCCTAACTATGGTATCTAATGCAACTTGATTAGAGCATGTAACAACTTTAAACATTTCCTTTGGTAACCCACACTCATAAAGTAGGTTCTGAAGGTAATAAGCTGATAGAGGAGCTTTAAGTGAAGGTTTTATGATTATTTTATTATTTGTAGAAATTGATGGTATTAATTTATGCGCCACCTGATTCATCGGATGATTAAATGGAGTCATAGCAGATATTAAACGCAGAGGTTCATAAGTTACAATTATTTTTTTTCTTGGTGTTCTTTT
>CAYXVT010000226.1:0-1167 GCA_964468105.1 Uncultured Candidatus Berkiella sp.
ACGTTGAAAGTGCCTCGCAGTGAACGCACTGGGGAAATCGTTGAACCTTTTCTGACCGATCAATGGTTTGTGAATGCCAAAGTGCTTGCCAAAGATGCCATTGAAGTCGTCAAATCAGGAAAAGTTGAATTTGTGCCTGAAAATTGGGCCAATGATTATTTTGAATGGATGAACAACATCCAAGACTGGTGTATCAGTCGTCAGATCTGGTGGGGACATCGTATTCCTGCTTGGTATGATATCAACAACAAAGTTTATGTAGCTCGATCTGAAAAAGAAGTACGACAAAAATATAAATTAGCTGATGATGTTCTGCTTACCCAAGATAGAGATGTGCTAGACACTTGGTTTTCATCAGCCTTATGGCCCTTCTCTACTTTAGGATGGCCCCATGAAACAAAAGAACTAGAAAAATATTATCCAACCGATGTGCTGGTTACTGGTTTTGATATTATCTTTTTCTGGGTAGCGCGCATGATTATGATGGGCCTGAAATTTATGGGCGACATCCCCTTTAAGCAAGTTTTTGTAACTGGGCTTATACTTGATTCTCATGGACAAAAAATGTCCAAATCAAAAGGCAATATTTTAGATCCTATTGATTTAATTGATGGCATTGATTTAGAAACCCTTGTTCAAAAGCGCACTTTTGGCCTCATGCAACCTGGCATGGCGAAAAAGATTGAACAAAATACCCGTAAAGAATTTCCTGAAGGGATCCCAAGCTTTGGGACCGATGCTTTACGTTTTTCATTAAGCGCCTTTGCCTCTACTAATCGCTTTATTCGTTTTGATCTCTCCCGTGTTGAAGGTTATCGCAACTTTTGTAACAAAATTTGGAACGCAGCCCGTTATGTGTTCATGAACCTTGAAGACAAAGATTTGGGTAAGACACCACAAGATCGTGAATTCAGTGTTTATGATTTAGGTATGATGTCCATTTGGCAAAAAACCAAAAAAACCATTGAAGATCATTTTGCACTCTATCGATTTGATATTGTGGCAAACACCATGTACGAATTCACATGGAATAACTATTGTGACTGGTATCTTGAATTAGCCAAGCCCATACTGACCCAAGAAGGTGCTACCGAAAAGCAACGTTGCGGTACGCGCTTTATGTTGGCGACCATCTTAGAAGAGCTGCTTCGCGTAATGCATCCTATA
>CAYXVT010000226.1:1177-5755 GCA_964468105.1 Uncultured Candidatus Berkiella sp.
CACAGAAGAAGTTTGGCAAAAACTGATTGCCATCATGGGTGTTAATTATCATTCTAATGATAAATCCTCGATCATGATTCAACCTTTTCCTGAAGTTGATGATCAGAAAATTGATGAAAAATCAGAGCAGACGCTCAAATGGATCCAAGCCTTTATCATGGGTGTTAGAACTGTTCGCGGCGAAATGAACTTAAGCCCGAACAAAATGCTTAGCGCTTTTTATAAAACCACCTCAAATAAAGTGGATGAAGCCTTTTCAGCCAATTTGCAAAGTCTTAAAGCCTTAGCAAAACTGGGAGAAGTTCGCAAATTGGAAGCCAATGAACCCCCACCTGTTTCAACCCATATTATTGCTGGTGATTTTGAAATCTTTATTCCGCTTGAAGGCACGATTGATAATATCGATGCTGAAATTCAACGGCTTAATAAGGAACTTCAAAAACATAATTCTGACTTTGAGTTTGCCCAAAAGAAATTATCAAATGAAAACTTTGTGGCTAAAGCAAGTCCAGATGCTGTCGAAAAGGAAAAGCAAAGAAAGGAAACAGCAAGTCAAGCAATTAGTAAAATTACAGAAACAATGAATAAAATGAAAGCACTACAAAAGTAATGATCTCTATTTACAACAAGAGGATGAAACACAAGGTTTATGAAAAGAGGCGTATCAGTCACCAAAGGATTGGCTGATTTAGCTGATGGATTAGCAGAACTAAAAAACAGTTTGTCAAACTTAACAATCAATGACAGTCCGTTGCAACAAGCAACGCATGTTGAAGAGGAACCAAAGCAAAGCACAACGGAAGAAATGACAACACTTAATCTTGAGCAAATAGTGGTATCGTTTAATGATCCCGAATCTTGCTTAGGTTTTCTCACTCATCCCCAAATTAGCCTCATGCTGGGACCTGTTGAGATACAAAAGATGGTTGCAGCACTACAAACATACTTAGAGAGCTACACTTTTCGGCCTCCGGCGTTCTTAGATATCGGACACACACTTGCTAGAAATCCCCAATGGTGCCAATGGCTCTCTTATAGTTACTTTATACCTTTTATGTCAGAAGATCAGAAACTGAGAGAGTATATTGTCAGCTCGGCTGATTTTTTAATGCATCTTGATCATAAACAAATTAGCGATATAGCAGTGAATTTTCCTGCTAATGCTACCACGCTGTTGAATACCTTATTTCAAGTGCTTAAAAGTAAAACGGCCACATCCAGAGAATTTAAATTAACGATTCTTTCTTTACAATGGATAGAAGAAAGAGCGCCGTTTACATGGGCTAATAGCGGCATATATGATGAACTTGATGGTTATATAGCTAAGCATAGTAATAAGGATGTTAAAGTCTTTATTGTCCCAAAGACATACACCCCTTTACGAACAGCAAAAGATTCAGTTAGGAAAGATCTTCTTGAAGTCGAGGTTCAGGGCGGAGCTCTTTTGGAACCTTTAAATCCCAAACTAAACCCAAAAGCTTTAGTGTGACTAAAACCCATTTGCCCATGTCGATTTGATACCATTTATGGCCAAAAAAGGGCATTTGCATAAAACGGTGATGGTTGTTATGCCAACCTTCACCAAAGGACAATAAAGCTACGACTACATTGTTGCGACTGGTATCAGGGGTTGTTGGATAGTCTCTTGTTCCCCACCAATGACAAATGGAATTCACACACCAGGTTACGTGAATACAAAGGAAGACTCTTAAAAAGCCTCCCCACAATAATCCCATCCAACCACACCAAAGTGTAGGGATAATTAAACCGAGGATACTGTAGCCAAGATAATTCTTGGATATGTGCTTGATAGCTTTATCTTTGAGTAACCATTTTCCATAACGACGGAAGTTAGGACGGTGCTCATGAAAAATCCAACCGCAATGGGCAAACCAGAAACCACCTACTTGGGGAGAATGGGGATCGCCAGGTTTATCTGAAAATCGGTGATGCTGGATATGCAGACTTGCCCAGCTTGCTGGCCCACCTTGCATCGCAAAAGTGCCAGCAATCATAAATAGACGACGCATCCATGGTGTTGTTTGAAAAGCACGATGGGTAATTAATCGATGATAGCCTAAAGTGATCCCAAGTCCTGAGATGCTATACATGACTAAGGTACAGATCAGCAGCTGCTTAGTTACCCACCCTTCATACCATGTCCAAATAGCAAGAGGAACGGTGAATGGTGTGACAAACACTAAGAACCATGCGTAAAAGTAGCTTAAAGAATTTGGGCGTCGCTTTACCATAGGAGAAAGTATAACATTTAGAATAAGCATGTCGAACAAATCGTCGTCATAATTTTGCTCAAGGGATAAAAATGATACGAGATCCCATATTGAAACGTTTGGTTGCCAAAGCTTATTTGAATGGTTTTGGTGATTTGCATCTTTTTACGCCGGAACAAATGCGTCTTAGTTTAAGAGCACCTAAGCTAAATGTTGAAAGAGCTAGTTACCAAGATTTTTCAACCAATGAGGCGATTCAGTTACGCTGCTATACCCCAGCCAATATCCCAGCAACACAATCCCTACCGGGTGTGATTTATATTTCGGCGACTGCTTTTGTAGTTGATAGGCTAGATACAAGCAATGATTACTGTAGTTTGCTCGCAAATAATTTACAGATGAAGATCATAAATGTCTGCCATAGGTTAGCTCCTGAACATAAATTTCCAAGATTTTTGTATGACTGCCTAGACAGTATTAAGTGGGTAGCCAAGCATGCAGATGAGCTTCAAGTAGATCCTGACAAATTGAGTATCTGGGGAGAAAGTTCAGGTGGTAGTATTGCTGCAACCTGCGCCCATATTTTACGAGATGAAGAGCTCCCACTATTGAAGCATCAAACACTGTTTTATCCCATGGTCGATCTGGTGACCCCTTTTCCTTCTAAAGAAGAATTTCATTATGGCTATATGCTTGATAAGCCTTTTATCCAATGGCTAGATGCTAGGGGCTTTCAACCCGAACAAGATCGTTCTGATCCGCAGGCTTCGCCATTGTTAGCAAAACGTTTTGATGGTTTACCACCGGCCACCATTATTACAGCAGAATGCGATCCGTTGCGGGATGAAGGTGAAGCTTATGTTCAGAAGTTGCAGCTAGCTGATGTGCCTGTTTATGCCAAACGATTTGATGGCATGATCCATTGCTTTATGCGGTTTTATCCCAAAGTGCAAGCAACACAGGCTGCGCTTGCGTTTGCTTGTGAGTCTTTAAAAGAATCATTAGCTCATAATTGAATTATCGTAGGGTGGGCAAAGCTCTTAGCGTGCCCACCATCTTCATTGAACTGGTGGGCACGCTAAGAGCTTTGCCCACCCTACATCAGAATCAGTATCTATTTTTTGGTGGCATCCGGCGTTGTCGTCGTTGTTGCTGGCGCAGGCGCTGGCTTTTCCGCACTGGCTACCGTTGCGGTTATGCTGTGAATAGCAATGCCCACTTGGCTATCTGAGAGTGGCACGCGAACGACTTCAACATTAGCAACTAGCTTTTGATCAATGGATTCTGTGGTGCTCTTATAATTCACATTTATTGGGACCTGAACTTCCCAAGTATATATTCCATTAACAACGCCTTCTTTCACTATTTTACCCTTTTCTGCCACTTTAGCAGTCACGGCGAGTCTTTTATCTTGCACAGTGTTTAAATTCTTAGAATCATCCAAGGCTTTCATATACGATTCATAACCTTGCGTCGTAAAATAATGCCGAATGGCTGTTAATACATCGGGGAAATTTTTATAATTATAAGTATAAATTTGTTCAATACCTTGCATGGTCCAAATAAGCACTTGGTTTGAAGGTAAATTGGATTGATCTAGTGGCACAGAGGGCATTTTACTTGCTCTTGCTTCACCGACATCACGCTCAAGCAAGCTCATGCGAACTTCTATTTCTTTCATCCGCGCTTGCAAGTTAAGAATATCTGACACGGTGTCAGCAAAAGCAATTCCTGATGCTAAAGATAACGCCGTTAATAAGACTATTTTTCGCATAATTTATTCCTTTATCATTTCATGTTTAAGGTGTGCCACCATATCATCATATGATTGCGTCTTATAAAAAAACTGTTTCCATGCGGTTATCAGATCATGATTATCCTGATGCCATGGATGAAAAAACGGTAAATAATATCGTAAATAAGGCAAAATTAACTTTCGTACAAATCCTGGCTTACCCCAACATAAAGAAAAACATTTCACCCAAAAACTTAACTTAAGATGACATTTATCACGAATGATGAGATGAAAAAAATTGCGAATTAATAATCCACCTAGCATCCCAGACACTAACCACATGCCAAAAATTCGCGAAAAATATCCCCCACCTATTGCTTGGTATAAATCAAATATAACAGCTTTATGTTCAATTTCTTCAATTGCATGCCAGCGCCAAATCGCAGCGCTAATGGGCAAAGCATTTTGTAACCATTGTTTATCTTTGAGCACTAAATCGGAAATAATGGCAAAAAAGTGTTCACCAGCTAATGAGAGCGATAAATGCATTTGGGGAGAAAATTTTTTGGCTAGCCATTTAAACCTTTTTAAATTGCCTTTTTCTAATCTTTT
>CAYXVT010000227.1:0-5718 GCA_964468105.1 Uncultured Candidatus Berkiella sp.
CTACGACCTTCGGGTTATGAGCCCGACGAGCTGCCAGACTGCTCCACCCCGCGATAAGTCGACACATGATAAGTGAATCAGCCAAAATACGCAAGTATAAGGCGGGCTGAAGGACCTAACAATTTGATTTAAATTGAAAATCAATTAAGTTTACTTTACAACTTCCAGCAAAAGTAAGTTATCAAAGTACATTCTTTAACACTTGTTGGCATATCAAAAATAAGGGTGCTGGAAAGAGGCCTAAACCTAATATCGCTAAACCATTTACAGATAAAGCAATTCTCATGTCAGCAGCCCCTCCAATCGCGTAAGGCACTTCTGGTGCATCAAAGTACATCATGCGTACAATTTTAAGATAGTAAAAAGCACCAATGACAGAAAATACCACAACAAAGGCGGCAAGCCAGGTGAAACCTGCGTCCACTAAAGCCGTTAGCACTACAAACTTGGCGTAAAACCCAACAGTTGGTGGAACACCCGTTAGCGAGAATGCCACTAAGAGCATGATAAAAGCCAGAAAGGGACTTCGTGATGCCAGCCCTTTTAGATCGCTTAATTTATCAGACTCAAATCCTTGATGACTTAATAATAAAATCACACCGAAGGCACAAGCGGCTACTAGCGCATAAACGATAACGTAGTACATTGCCGCAGCATATCCAACTTGAGGCGCCACAAGTAAGGCGAGGAATAAAAAGCCAACATGAGCAATGGTTGAGTATGCAAGGAGGCGTTTGATATTGGTTTGTACTATCGCTGCGATATTACCCAAAGCAATCGATAACACTGCAATTACGATAAAGAACTGACTCCACTGCGCTGAAAAAGAAGGCAACGTATCATGCATTAAACGATAAGCCATACCAAAGGCTGCGACTTTAGGCGCTGTACCGATTAGTAAAGTGACATTCGTTGGTGCACCTTGATAGATATCTGGGATCCACATATGAAACGGCACTGCGCCTAATTTAAAGGCCAGTCCCACAACAATAAAGACTAAGGCAAACAAGGCGACACTTAAAACACCACCTTCGGCAGTTTGAACAAATGCAGCCACTTCGCTTAGTTGGATACTACCTGATACCCCATAGAGCAATGAAATACCATAGAGCAACATGCCAGAAGCAAGCGCTCCCATCACAAAGTACTTAATACCCGCTTCTACTGATGCTGAAGAATCTTTGTTTAATGCGACAAGTGCATATAAAGGTAATGTGAGTAGTTCAAGGCCAAGATAAATCATTAATAAGCTTTTAGCCGATACTAAAAACATCATCCCTAATGTTGAGAACAATGCCAACGCATGAAATTCACCATAAGCCATTTTGCGGTCGCGCACATAAGCACGAGAATACAACAGCACAAAGACCATTAAGACTAAAATAAATATTTTTAATACTTGCGAGAATGGATCAGCAACAAACTGTTGGGAAAACGCCACCATATTGGATTGGGCCGGAAAGTAGACACAACAAATCGCAGTCACTATCAAAGATACTTGACTCAATAAATAAGTGATGTAGCGGGTCTTGGTTGAAACAAACAGATCGACCACCAGACATAAGCATGCCATGGTTGCCAATACAATTTCTGGCATGATGACTAATAAATCATTCATCTAATTCAAACCTTCTAATATTTTGGTTTACCAATATGTTCCAACAAACCCGTCACCGAGACTTGAGTCACATCAACTAATGGCTTAGGCCACAGACCAAAGAACATGACCAAGATTGCTAATATCGTTAAGAAGGATATTTCACGGGCACTCACATCTTTTAAAGTAGCAACATGATTGTTCGCTATCTCACCAAATACAACCCGTTTGACCATCCACAATGTATAAGAGGCGCCCAATATCAGAGTCAGACTTGCGAAAAAAGCATACCAAGGGTTCGCTTTAAATGCGCTCAAAATAACAAAGAACTCACCAACAAACCCAGAGGTTCCTGGCAGTCCTGCATTTGCTAAAGCAAACAACACAAAGAAGCTCGCAAAAATAGGCATGGTATTCACTACCCCACCATAATCGGCTATTTCACGTGAATGCACTCTATCGTACAAAACACCAACGCAAAGGAATAAGGCGCCTGAAATAAAACCATGGGATATCATTTGCACATAGGCACCTTGAATACCCATCGCCGCTGTTTGGGGGGAATCCATGTTGACCAATGAGAAAGCGATAAAAATCCCTAAAGTGACAAAGCCCATATGCGCAATGGAAGAATACGCGATGAGCTTTTTCATGTCCTTTTGGACAATCGCAATTAACCCTATGTAAACAACAGCAATTAAGGACGCACCAATGATATAAACTTGCCATTCTCTGCTAGCATCCGGAACGATAGGCAAGATAAACCGTAAAAAGCCGTAAGCACCCATTTTTAGCAAGATAGCGGCCAAGACAACCGAACCACCGGTAGGTGCTTCTACGTGTGCATCAGGTAACCAAGTATGAACTGGCACCATCGGTATTTTGACGGCAAAAGCCAATAAAAAGGCAACCAAGATCCACTTTTGTGTGGTTAAAGATATTGGTAACTGGTGGAAAGCTGTGATGGCAAAAGAGTTTTCAACACCCGCGCCTGTGGCTTGCAAGTGAAGATAAATCAACGCAACTAGTAAGAATACAGATCCTAAAAAGGTATAGAGGAAAAATTTAATCGTTGCATAGATACGATTTGGTCCACCCCAGATCCCGATAATTAAAAACATCGGTACTAACATGGCTTCCCAAAAGACATAAAACAAAATGGCATCCATGGCAGCAAAAACACCGCACATGAGCCCTTGCATAATTAAAAAAGCAGCCATGTAATGAGCTACGCGCTTTTCAATCACTTGCCAGGCAGAGATGATAACCAATGGTGTAAACAAACAAGTTAATATAATCAATGGCATCGCAAAGCCATCAACACCTAACAGATAACGAATATTGAGTGCCGGGAACCAAGCTCTCTCTTCTAAAAATTGATATCCTGTCGACTGCATATCAAAGTTTTGCCACAACGGCACGCATAAGCCTAAACAGATAAGAGAAACCAATAATGCTAACCATCTGGCACGGTTTGGTTCTTTGTCGCCACCGACAATAAACATAAGTATGGCCCCAATAATTGGAAACCAAATTAAAGCGCTTAATAGCCCAAATCCCAATTGCATTCTTAGAGCCTCTTTATTTTAGCAATACCCATAACATCAGGAGTATCAACCCGGTGATCATGGCAAAAGCGTAATGATAGACATAGCCTGATTGCAGATGGCGGACCACTTTTGAAAAGTAACCAATACTCTTAGCCGAGCCATTCACAAAAAGGCCATCAATTATTGCCACATCGCCAACACGCCAGCATAGCCAACCCATTGCGCGTGTACCACCTGCTATCACTGCCTGATTAAAAGCATCAAAACCATATTTTCGAATTAAGATGGCATACAGCGGTGCAAAAATCTTACGCATTATTCGCGCAAGACTTGGCATTTGCACATACCCGAGCCAAGCCATCAGTATTCCGGCCATGGCTAACCAAAAAGGAAGAGCCGTAAATCCATGCAATGCCATCGCTGTGGCACCATGATATTCTTCGCTTAATTTGAGCATCACATTATGTTCTGGCAGAACAAAAATAGATTGACCAAAAAACCCAGCAAATAAGGGTGCTGCAAACCATGCCCCAATAATAACGGAAGGAATGGCTAATAATACTAATGGCACCCAAACAACAGCTGGAGATTCATGTAAATGAGAACGCGTGTGCTCATCCATTCTTGGTTTAGTATGAAATACTAAAAAGAACATTCTAAAGGAATATAAAGCGGTCACTAACACGCTTCCCAACACCACCCAATAAGCAATATTGGCTCCTGGGATTTCACTTAAGTGAACTGCTTCAATAATGGTGTCTTTAGAATAAAATCCAGAGAAGAAAGGAAAGCCGACTAAAGCCAATGAGCCAATCAACATCGTGATATAAGTGATGGGCATATATTTACGTAAGCCCCCCATATTGCGAATGTCTTGCTCATGATGCATGGCAATGATCACAGAACCTGCGCCTAAAAAGAGTAGTGCTTTAAAGAAAGCATGCGTCATTAAATGGAATATGCCGGCTGAATAAGCGGAGACACCCAGCGCAACCACCATGTAACCTAATTGTGACAAGGTTGAGTAAGCAACAACGCGTTTAATATCGTTTTGAACAATACCAATCAACCCCATCAGTAAGCAGGTGGCAGAACCAATCATCAACACAAAACTTAACGCTGTTTCTGAATATTCAAATAAGGGTGACATCCGAGCAACCATAAAGACACCTGCGGTGACCATGGTAGCAGCATGGATAAGCGCAGAAATCGGTGTCGGGCCTTCCATCGAATCTGGTAACCATACATGTAAAGGCATTTGAGCAGATTTACCCATTGCACCAATAAAAAGCAAAATACCCATCAAAGTAAAAACGGACCATGGTTTACCTTGAAAAATTTCAATCATCGGATTGGTTGCTGCCACGGTGGGGGCTTGCTTAAATACTTCAGCATAATCAAGGGATCCAAAAACGGATAGCACCAAAGCGATACCCAGTAAAAATCCCATGTCACCAACACGATTGACTAAAAATGCTTTTAAGTTGGCAAAAATCGCCGACTCACGTTTGAACCAAAAGCCGATAAGAAGATATGACACGACCCCCACAGCTTCCCAACCAAAGAAAAGTTGAAGGAAATTGTTGGACATTACCAGCATCAACATAGCAAAGGTAAATAAGGAGATGTAACTAAAAAATCGTTGATAACCAGCGTCGTCCGCCATGTAACCGATGGTATAGATGTGCACCATCCATGAGACGAAGCTCACAACGCACATCATTAAAATCGTGAGCGGATCGAGCATGAAACCGACTTGGAATTTTAATTGTCCAATCGTCGCCCAAGTGTAAACCGTCATATCAATTAATGCGGGGATGCTTTTATCCCAAAACATCTGCTTGGCAATATTTAATGAAACAAAAAAGCTAATAGCCACACCAATGATGGTTATCCAGTGTGCCCCAGCTCGACCTATAACACGCCCAAAAAATCCAGCAGCAATGGCTGCCATTAAGGGCGCTAATACAATGATTAAACACTCAAGAGAGACATTGAGTTGCACAAATTACCCCTTCAGTGAATCCAATTCTTCAACATTAATCGTTCTACGGTTTCGAAATACCGCAACTAGAATTGCTAATCCAATTGCCGCTTCAGCTGCCGCTACCGTTAAAATAAAAAATACAAAAACTTCGCCTATCTGATTTTGTAAGAAATGGGAGAAGGCAACGAAGTTAGTATTAACAGCTAATAAAATTAACTCAATACACATCAATAAAATAATGACGTTTTTACGATTGATATAAATGCCAGCAACCCCTACGCCAAAAAGCATGGCTGCCACGCAAAGATACTCATATAAACCTATCATGCGTTCTCTCCCTGCTCCGACTGCATCTTAACAATCCTTAATCGATCACTTTTTCGTACTAATGATTGCTGAGCCGGTTTTTGTGTTTTGGTATCTCTTGGACCACGGAAGGTCAGTCCGATCGCGGAAATCATCGCGACCAATAAAATCACACCTGCTATTTCAAAGGGAAGCAGAAAATCAGTATAGAGTAGATTACCTAACACTTTTACATTGCTATAATCAATTGCTTTTGCCAAAGGCATAGGCACTTCTGC
>CAYXVT010000228.1:0-5717 GCA_964468105.1 Uncultured Candidatus Berkiella sp.
CTTTACGAGCAGCTTCTTCTTTACGAGCAGCTTCTTCTTTACGAGCAGCTTCTTCTTTACGAGCAGCTTCTTCTTTACGAGCAGCTTCTTCGTTACGAGCAGCTTCTTCGTTACGAGCAGCTTCTTCTTTACGAGCAACTTCTTCTTTACGAGCAGCTTCTTCACGCAGTGCTTGTTCTTCAGCTAATTTTTCAGTTCTTTCACGTTGTAATTGGTCTGCTTTGTCTTTAAGAGATGTACCGGCAACTGGAGCAACAACATCGACGACAGGCATTGCTGATGTTGTAGCTTCTTCTTTAGCAGCAGGTGCTTCTTTTTTCTCTACAACCACTTTACCATTACGATGTGTTGCCCAATATGCTGTACCGCCGGCTAAGAAAGTAATGCCGGTGATAGCCGCAGCTGTGGTAGGATCAACAGATGCCAACATTTCAGTGGCTTTTTCTTGAATGGTCTCTAAAACAGTTTTCTCAACCACTTCTGCAGCAGGTACAACAAAAACCTCAGGCCAATAAACTTGACCAATCGTGTTATAAAACAATTTACTGCACTGTTCTCTGCAATAGGGTTCCCACGCTCTCATGGTCTCTGGACTTACTACTTTAGAAGCAAGCTCCACCACTTTATCTGAACCCAATACTTTGGCAGCAAAATCTACAAATATCATAATGACACCCATGTGACAGTTAGTTAAATTAATATTTGGCAAGGATTAACTAAAAGCACAGGCAGATCAAGCGCATAAAGGGGAAATATGATAGAAGGCGCGTCTTGCGCGCCAAAGGGTAGAAAGTAGCTGAATTTAAGTGGTTGGAACGGGGATTAAGGTCTCTTGTGATACCGCTTTACTGGTTGCCAAACGTCCATATTGGTCATCCAATCGCAAGATATCGTCTTCACCAAGATAAGCACCCGATTGAACTTCTATCATTTCTAATGGGATTTTACCCACATTCTCAAGGCGATGATTCACACCAATGGGAATATAGGTCGATTGATTTTCAGACAACAAAAACACTTCTTCACCTCTAGTGACACGAGCAGTGCCTTTGACAACCACCCAATGTTCACAGCGATGATGATGACGTTGCAAAGATAATTTTTCGCCAACGGCAACGGTGATCCGTTTGACCTGAAAACGTTCGCCGCTATCAATAGATTCAAACGATCCCCAAGGCCGACTAACACGACGATGAAAAGTGACTTCCTTGCGTTCACTCGCACGCAATTTTTCAACCACTTGTTTCACATCTTGAGCGTGCGCTTTATCGAGCACCAACACCGCATCTCCGGTTTCCACAATCACGACATCTTTTACCCCAACAGCAACCACTAAGCGTTGGCTAGCATGAATTAAACAATCTTGTGTTTTTTGCGCGATCACATCGCCGGTGCAGACATTGCCATTGGCATCTTTTGGACTAAGTTGCGCCAGCGCATCCCATGCTCCCACATCATTCCAAGCGCTTTGCAAGGGAACAACGGCACCGTTGATGGTTTTCTCCATCACCGCATAATCAATGGAATCCGTTGCGCTGCGTTCAAATTCAGCACTATCGGGCCGAATAAAATCGTAATCAAAGCTAGCATCATCAATAGCGGCTTTGGCTGCATGAAGCATGCTGGGTTCGTGTAACATAAGTTCTTGTAAGAAGTTACTGGCTGAAAATAAAAAGATCCCACTATTCCACCAATACTCTTTGCTCTCAAAAAAGGTTTGTGCTTTTTGTGCGTTTGGCTTTTCAATAAATTTGGCAATCTTAAAACCTTTAAGTGATGGGAGTGCTTGCCCTTGTTGGATGTAACCATAACCGGTTTCAGCAGAGGTAGGACGCACACCAAAGGTCACAAGCTTGCCATTCTCTGCCGCTTTAAGGCCTTCTTGAATGGATTGGGTAAAGCCCTTCACATCTTCAATCATATGATCGGCAGGCAAAACCAATAGCATCACATCATGATCGTATTGCGTTAATGCATGGACCGCTGCCAAAGCCACCGCGGGCGCTGTGCCTTTAAAGGAAGGCTCAAGAATAATCGAACACTCAGGTTGCTGGGATTGCCTGACTTGTTCTGCCATTAAAAAACGGTGTTGTTCATTACCAACCACAATCGGTTTGGCGCAATTTGGTAGGTGAGTTAAGCGTGCTAAGGTTTGTTGGAATAAGCTCATGTTTTCAAAGAGCGAAATAAACTGCTTGGGATAAGCCATGCGTGATAACGGCCATAAACGGGTACCGGATCCCCCCGCCAAAATCACTGGTACAAGCATTTTCTTCTCCCTTCGTCACAAACCATGCCATTAGCATTTCATCGTAGCGTTAGGCTCAAAACTAAGCAAACTCTTTTTCAGGGATTAAGATGGCAACTAACACATAACTGGCGAACGCTATACTTGCCAAGCAATAGGTGTGGGCTTACCTTGCTTGTCGATAGCCACATAAGTAAAGAGGCCTTCGGTAACTTTGACGACGGATTCGTCGGCGATGCGTTCGACCCAGACTTCGACCCCAATCCCAACGGAAGTGTTGCCGCGCTTAGCGATATGGGCAAAGCAGGACACCACATCACCCACATACACTGGGCGAATAAATATCATGCGATCGATAGCAACTGTTGTCATTCGAGTATGGCTACATTTATGAGCCAATATCGCACCGCCCAAATCCATTTGCGAGACTAGCCACCCACCGAACATATCGCCATAGCGATTGGTATCGGCTGGCATAGCAATTGTTTTGACGACCAATTCACCTTGTGGGACTGTTTCATTACTTGTCATTGTATCTCCTATTGAGGGGCTAGGGCCTGCCTGCCGAAGCTTCCTAGCGTAGGCAGGTGAGGGTTTATAGTGGCTGCAGTATTCTTCTCGTTGCTGAAAATTGGTTGCCAAAACGGTCAAGGGCTTCTTGTCTCACTTTTATGGCATTGTGCTCAAAATAGTGGTTTAAAGCGTCCATGGAGGCAACCTTATATTGAACACTATAGCGACTTTCCTCAGGTTGCGCAGTCTCTTGCCCTAACATCATCTCCTGAGAAAGGGTGGCAGACAAAAAACCTGTTTGTTGACACATTTCTTGGATATGCCCTTTAAGCCAACTTAAGTATTCTTGTTCAATGGTTTGTGCTACTTTCAAGTTGACTTCATATATAATAACCATTGGGTAAAGTATCCCTTAAAAAATAATGATAAAATCTATCGCACACAAAGAAAGTTTCCTAAATAAGCGCACCTCGGAGATCGACCCACACTCTTGGCGCCTTATTCTTATTTGTCTTTTTTTTCTTTTATTCACTTCGTTAATTATTAGCCGATTAATTCAATTACATATTTCACGCACTAACTTCCTCCAAGCGCAAGGTAATGCCAGAACCATTCGAATCGTCGATATCCCTTCTTATCGAGGGATGATAACTGATCGCCGCGGTACCCCTTTAGCCATTAGTTCACCAGTACATGCCGTTTGGATCAATCCCCAACATTTTAACCCAGAAAAAGAACAGCAGCAGCAACTTGCTAAGTTATTAGGATTATCGGTAGAAAGTCTCATTGAAAAAACAACGCAACATCCTAACCGAGGCTTTGTTTATCTTAAACGCGGCATTGCGCCAGATATTGCTGAAAAAATAAAAGATTTGAATATTCAAGGCTTAAGCCTCAAAAGAGAATTTCGTCGTTATTATCCAACCGGTATGCAAAGTGCGCAGCTGATTGGTTATACGGATATTGATGATCAAGGACAAGCTGGTTTGGAAATGACTTTTCAAGAAGCACTTAAACCCATTATTGGTAAGAAGCGCGTATTGGAAGATAGAACGGGCCGTTGGGTACAAGATATTGATCAATTACAAACACCCCATTCAGGGCAAGATATCGCACTGAGTATTGATGTGCGTATTCAAGGTTTTGCTTATCGTGAACTTGAAAATGCCATTGCACGTTATGGTGCCAAATCTGCCACCTTAGTGATGTTAGATGTCAGAACCGGCGAAGTGATTGCGATGGTGACAGCACCTTCGTTTAATCCCAACAATCGTAAAGAGTGTCATGGTAGTGTCACCCGTAATCGTGCCCTAACCGATCTCATTGAACCAGGCTCAACTATTAAAGCTTTTTCAATTGCCAGTGCTCTTGAAAGTCGCATGTTTACACCCGAAACATTAATTGATACTTCACCCGGAATTTATTATGTGAGCGGGCATCCGGTAAAAGATCATCATAATTATGGCACACTCAGTTTAAAAGAAGTCTTAAGTAAATCCAGTAACATCGGCATTAGTAAAGTTACACTGGCTGTTCCCTCTGAACAATTGATTAATACCTTTCGTAAATTAGGCTTAGGCGATAGCGTTAAAACGCCATTTCCTGGAGAACGTCGCGGCATGCTACCTCCTCCTCCCAAAAATCCTTTTATTCATGCAACCATTGCTTTTGGATATGGGCTGGCAGTGACCCCCTTACAAATAGTCCATGCTTACGCCACCTTAGCCACTAATGGCGTGATGCATCCGATTTCACTGGTTAAAGTAAATGATTTAAGTCAGGTAGGCTCTGAGCAAGTATTACCTGAAGATGTTGCCATATCTACACTCAACATGCTCACGGAAGTATTAACAACCCAAGGCACAGGTTCAAGAGCCAATATTCCTGGATATAAAACAGCCGGCAAAACGGGTACCACCCGCGTGGTTGGTCCACATGGTTATGATCCGAATCGTCATATTGGTATCTTTGCCGGTATTACCCCTGTAGATAATCCCCGCTTGGCCACCATTGTCGTGGTAGAAGAGCCTAATGAAGCAGCTTACTATGGTGGATTGGTTGCGGCCCCCATTTACAAAAATGTGGTCAGTAAAGCCCTGCATATCCTGAATGTGCCACCAGATAATACCAAACAGTCTTAATCCCCATACGTCTTACGCACTTTATCTAATGCTATAGTTTTAGAATAACATCACGATAAATATATATATCCCCATATCTGCTGATCAGTGCTGTAAGGAATTGCGTATGAAAAAAGCAACACAACCCTCTTCGGATCCTTTTGCTCAATACTTCAAGGCTTATCAAGAACTTGCTTCTAGCCTTGAAAAATCTAAATCTGCCGAAGATATTTCGCTTTTAACTAATAAAATTAATAGTATTTTGCAATTACACTACAAGGCGATTATGTCTTATTACGATAAGCAATATCGTCAAATATTAGAACATATCGAAGAAAACAATAAGCGTTTTGAGCACTTAGCACAAAAAACCACCGCAAGAACCAATGAATTTCTTGAACAATCAGTGAAACAATCACAACAAATGATGCAGCAAAACATGGCCAATTTTAAACAAATGTTTAGCAAAGAGCCTAAAGAACTGATTGAAAAAATGATTAGTGAAGCCAATACAAACATGATTGAACAGACCAAACGTTGGAATGATTTGTATAGCAAACAGCAAGAAGATACTCAACAAGATATGGAAGCTATTAAAGAGCAAGCCAAAATACTGTTGGAAAATTCTGAAGCACTCAGACAAGATGCGCTGGCTAAATATAAAGAGCTAGAAAAAACGGTTCAGGAATTTTTGTCTAAGAAACAATCAGAGTTTAAACATAAGAAAGATATTGAGAGAGGGAAAGGCGGACATTAAGAAAAAGACCCTCACCCTAACCCTTGGCCTGATCCCCTGACGGTGGACACCTAATTTGATAAACTTAGTATCAATTAGG
>CAYXVT010000229.1:0-785 GCA_964468105.1 Uncultured Candidatus Berkiella sp.
CTGAGTTAACATATGTAGCAGGCCAAGCAATTAGTGCATAACCACCGAGCATTTTGCCATGGGCAACGTAATCATAGGCGCCGCCTGCGGCATCCGGTCCTTGACTCTTGATGATGCGATATAAGTATCCATAATAGGGTTGCGGTTCAGAGCCTTCCTTGCTATCCGTATAGCCTGCTGCTTGTGCTTTTGCGTAAATTACCCCCAACGGACTGGGGGCCTCACCCTCTTTTACAGGATAATAAAGGCCATCGCGTTTGTTTGACGAACTCAAGAATTTCTGCGCGTAACTAAGCAGCTTTTCTTGTTGCGGGTTGGCAAGGTAATACTCGCGTTGTGCTTCCACATAAGCCAGAACTGACTGGATAGCTGAAAGTTCATTACGGCCGACCCGTCGATTGAGGATTTCCTCTTTGCCTGCATCGGTGTCAAAACGCCAGCTATTGGCTTCTTTGACCAGTGGGATCGGGAACTGCCATTCGTCTTTCCCTATTGTCAGCATGATCTTCGCATCACCTGACTTCTCAAGCTTGTTCGCTTCTTCATAATCCTGAACGAAACGTGCACGATTAATTTTATCTTCTACTGCATCACCAGATTCGATTAGAGGTTTTGCAGTTGCGCCTAATATTTTAACTAATTTTTTTGTATCGTCTCCCTTAACCGAAGATACCAGCACTTTCACTGCTTCTTCTGGAGATGAAAAACTCATTTGGCTTGGTGCTGCAAAACCTGCGCTTGCAAAAGCGAAGAATACAAATGAAGCGCTGAATTGGCATAAATTG
>CAYXVT010000229.1:795-3399 GCA_964468105.1 Uncultured Candidatus Berkiella sp.
TGTCTCCTTTGACATTAACGGTGCCGGCCACCGCCACCACCATGTCCGCCGCCGCCGCCAACACGTCCGCCGCCGGCACCACCTCTACTGACCGCCGGTGAGCGACTGGGTGCACTTCTACTTACAGCCGCTGGTGCGTGACTGGGTACGGCTCGACTTACTGCCGATGCGCGACTTGATGCGCCACGACTACTGAAGTTTCTGGTTTGAGCACCTTGGTGAATTCCCTCGAAGGTTCCAGCTCTTCGTTGGCCACCAGAGACAGCGTTATGATGATTGGATTGGATAGCGCTATTGGATTGGGTAACTCTGCTAGATTGAGTAACATTGCTCGATTGGTTAACCCTATTGTGATGCTGACTTGATAAATTTTGTGTTTGAGAACTATTTCTTGTGCTTTGAACCTGACGTGAAGTCGTCGTATTGCGATTAAGTGTGTTTACACCGCCTCGTGAGAGTTCCTGCCGTCCCTGCTCAGCGCGACCACGAAAAGCATCTCGCGTTGCATTGCCTTGCAGCTGACCTTTTCCGTATCTTTGTTGAGAGGCCAGATCGCGATATTGCACCCCTCTGCGATGAGCCACATCGTGCTGCCAATGGGCATTATTAATATGAGCTCTGTTAAAACTATTGTATCGATTAACATTGATGTTAATGTTACCATCACGCCAGTTATAGTTGCCCCATAGCGCATTGCCCACAAACAGACCAACACCAAAAGAAAACAACGCTGTGCCTCCTTCATAGCCGTATGGGTAGTAATCATAGGGTGGGTATGCTGGATAATCCCACTCACCATACATCAAGCTGGGATCATAGATTGGAACATAGATAACCTCTGGATCTACTGGTTCAATCGTGATGATGGAGCTACCTTGGTCTTGTGCAGTGTTGATAACTTGCTCTTTGCTTGATTTGAGGTTGCCCGCCACTTGCGCTTTATTTCGCAACCTCTGCACCGCATCCATCACATCTTTTTGTTGGGCAAGGAAAGCGTCGCCTAGCTTTTGAGTCATATCAAGTTTTTGGTTCAACATATTGAGGACTTGCGGTACGATAGTCAGAGACTTCACGCTTGCATCCCAATTTTGCTGTTGCAATGCATCCTCCAAAGCTTTATCTTTGAGATTCGGATTCGCTTCCAACCAGCGTGCTGCCGACACAACCTCAAGCGGATAAGTACTAGCCATTAAAATCTGTGCGAGCAACGGATCTGGGTAAAGCGCAATGGGGGCCACCAATTGCTCTATCTCTGCTTCCGAAAACAAAGGCTGTGATGTCTGCGTTGTTTGAGTTGTCTGCGTAGTCTCTTGAGCATTGACTTGCCAGGGCAATAGCACAAGCGCAACGATCATCATCGATAAGGCTCTAAAAATATGCTTCATACCGTCTCCCAAAAATCTAGCAGCTCCCTGCAAGCTTTGCAGATCATTGCATTATGCTTGTTCTATTTGTAAAGATACAATACTGAAGAACCTATAGTTGATCTATGGGTGAAAATGTAAAAACATCTGTATTAATCAACAGAATGCTTGTCATATGTCGGTCAATATTGTACTTTCATCTAATGTATACATTCTGGGAATAAGTAAATATTGTTCGAATTCAACAAATTTACCTTTAATCTTGAAAAAAAAACCATACCTCTGTATTTAAGAGAAAATCTCACTTTTAATTGGTATAATCGACAAAATGGATGAAAAGATGCTCAAACTCAGAACTCGAAGTCAACTATCCATAAATCTCCTCAATCCAAATAACACGGGCTAAAAATGCTACTCTTTAATTCAAAAAAAGAAAAAGCTAAAATGACTTTACAATCGCTTCAAGTTCCAGATACTGTTATCTCAAGACTTGAACGATTACTGTCTGAACGACGTGAGGGTTTACGATTAGATTTAATTCAACTCAAACATCTAAAAGTAAATACTGAAGAGGGGGAGCAAATCAGACTTAATAAAATAAAAGTACTCACCCGTCTTATAGAAGACACCCGTTCAACAGAATTAAAAGTTAAAATATGTAGGGAAATTTCTCAGATTATAAATCCTCTATTTTTACCTCACTTGTTAGATAATGATCTGTTGCTAGATATCTACATTGATATTTGCAAAGAGCACTATGTGCAATTAATCGAAGAATCGGATCAATTAAGCGATCCTACCAAACTTGAGGCCACCTTCTTCAAAATATTGTCTACCCCCAAACTTGAAGAGCAGTTAAAGCGTTATGCTCGCGAAAGACAAGTTGCTATTTATAAATATCTTGACGCTGAAGTTGCAGCCATAACTCTCTCCGGAGCCAAAATTAGTGGTAAATTAAAGAGAGCCAGAGATAGCAGAATAGAAGCGCTAGTCGGCCCTATCACATTAATACAAAAAAATTACATTGAATACATAAGGAAAAAAGCAAAAGAACTTTCTCTACTTGAAGGCATTATAGACACAATTAGAGATCAAGGCATTTGCAAGTGGATTATGGAGTCACTTTATCAAGAAGACATTAAAATTTTCACGTTATCCGAATTTGATAAATGTATTAAAGCCGGCACGGGTTTTAAATTTTATTATACTTGGAGTAAGGTGCATTCACTTGCTGTGATAG
>CAYXVT010000229.1:3409-5668 GCA_964468105.1 Uncultured Candidatus Berkiella sp.
TTTTATCGCCTGCTATCAAAATACCAAAGCTCAATTTAGTACGCCAATTTTCAAATCTCGGTAGTCTTGATTCACCAGTATCCGTAAAACCACTTGAAGAGTGCATGGAAGAATTGAGTCTTGATGAAAGTGAGGAGATTGTCGTTGTTGAGGATGATTTCAAAGTGCGTGTCAAAAAGAAAAATAAATAGCTGAAATTCTTACATCATTAATTTACTGATGACCTATCCCGGAATTTTCAAAACCATCTGATTTGGCAAGGAAGGCTAAACTTTCAAAATAAAATAGCTTATTCCGTGTATTTATTCCTGTGTTATTCCCCCTATTCCATTTGTAACTATTTGAGTTCACAGAATATTTCAAAATTGCCGCTACACTCTGTCTGAAAAAGTAAACTATTTCCAAATATATACAGTCTTAGCATAAGAATAATGAATTATGGAGCAGAAGGTCATGGCCATAACACAAGCCCTATTAGATGAATTAAAGATACAATCTGATGTCGCTTGGTATCAAGGTGTTGCTAAAAGCCCCACCGGCGGGGATATGATTGTTTCGGTTTCAATGGATGAATTTCGAGCTCAAGAAATGTTAAAGCAATTAAATCCCAAGTTGGGGGCCACCCTCTATAAATCAACCTCAGAGCCTGGAAGATGGAGAGTAACTTTTGAGCACGAAAAAGTACAACAATTGCTTTCAAATGGAGAACCCTTTGCAATTACTGGGATCCAAGCTGTGCTTTATACTCAACTTGGTAAACAATGGCATGGCGATAAACCAGTTGATTTTAATGGTGAAAAATGGGAACAAGCTGGAGCAGAAATGGATTTTTCAACCGCTAGTACGCCAAGAAAAATTGTTTACTTAGATGCCTCTGCGAATGGAGAGAGATTGTTTCTGGATCAAGATGCACTTCGTCTTACACTATTGGTTCGAAAGATTGAACAGGAAGCCCAAGGAAAATCAATAGAAGAGATATTAGAAATAGTCAACAGAAATGTTGATGAGCTTACTACCAATCATCCCAGTGTTGCAGGTCAACCTCGTAGGCAAATTGAAAAAGGCTTGGATAAACGACTCGAAGATTATACTGCTAAAAGAAAAGCCGGTCTAATTGCAGGTGAACCTGCTACTGAAGAAATACCGATAGTTGAATTAATATCAGAAGGGTTATTAGTCTGTCGTCATAAAGCAATCATTGCTGCCTCTGTTATGGGAACATTAATTCAACATAAAATTTTGCCAGAAGGAACCGCCCGAGTATATCGGGATTATATTTATGATTTACATGGTCGAGACCTTGGAGCACACGCTTGGGCAGTTTACCATGACGCAACAACAGATAAAATGCGTGTCGTTGATCCTCGCTGGGGGCATGTCAAATTAGTTGACCCTAGTAAACCTCAAGATATTGGTTATGGCGTGCCTGCTGTAAGAGAAATGGTTCGTCGTTTGGAGGCGCTGGATCAGCCAAAGGTTGAAAGCGTATTAAAGACTGCAATACAAAATGCTAAATCTCTCACTGAACTGACACAATTGATGCGAAATTTTGCAGAAAAACACGATATCGTAGGTATGGATGGCAAGACATGGAAAGCCCAACAAAAAAAAGTATTACTTGAAACTTTAGTTCAATTTTCACAAGATCCAAAAATAATCAATGAAATAGCTAATGGGAGTGGAATTAGTTCGAATATTACACGTAATTATGGACTTCGAGAAATGTTTGTAAAACTTGCACATGAGCAGGTTACAAAAGAAAATAATATGATGAAGGTGCAAGTTGAACTTAAACTTCATGAAAAAGCGCTTCCAGGCAACCTATTTGAACTATTAATTGAACCTTGTTTAAAACAATTAGCCGATATTTCAAAAATGCCACTTAGCCTAGAAGAGCATAACCAGAAAATCAAAGAAGCACTTGCAGATATGAAAAAGAGATGCTTTGCAGTGAATAGTGGCCTTTTAGTTATGACTATTGCAGACAAGGCAATGGAAGTCATTACGCCCAAGGACGTTGCGCGCCAGGAAGTTGCGCCCAAGGATGCCCAGGTAAAGCCCATTCCCAAGGATTTTTTAGACGCATTAGCAAGAGGACCAGAACAAGTAAAACATGAAAAATTTAATCCTCTTGATAAACCTATAGATATAATAAATAAAAACATTGGGAAAGAGGGAAGAGATCAGCAGCTATTGAATGAGTTAAAAAGAGCTGTAAGGCAGGACAAGGGGTTTATTAAAGGTTTTCAAGATTTAAAA
>CAYXVT010000230.1:0-5658 GCA_964468105.1 Uncultured Candidatus Berkiella sp.
ATATGTTTTGCCAGTGATTTCAATCTAGATGCATTTCATGTGACAAGTGACGGTCATGGTGGTCAGAACTATTCTATTAACGTTCAGTTAATAGCAATCATGACTGCGCTAACGCTACTTCCTGCCGCTATTTTAATGATGACCTCTTTTACTCGGGTTATCATTGTCCTTTCAATTTTAAGGCAAGCGCTGGGGATGCCACAGACACCCAGTAATCAGATTATTATTGGTTTGTCATTATTTTTAACAATGTTCATAATGTCACCAGTATTTAATGATATTAATGATAATGTTGTTAAACCTTATACTGAAAATAAAATAACACAAGCGCAAGCGCTCGAGAAAGCTTCTGTTCCCATAAAACAATTTATGTTTAATCAAACCAGAACAGAAGATTTAGATCTATTTTTGGAAATATCAGGAAAAGAAATTGAATCAAGGGACCCAGAGCATGTTCCTTTATCAATCCTTATTTCTTCATTTATTACCTCTGAACTAAAAACAGCTTTTCAAATCGGATTTATTATTTTCATTCCGTTTTTAATCATTGATTTAGTTGTGGCAAGCGTTTTGATGTCAATGGGCATGATGATGCTGTCTCCATTAATTATTTCCTTGCCTTTTAAAATCATGTTATTTGTTTTGGTCGATGGCTGGAATTTAATTTTAGGTACTTTGGCATCAAGTTTTACACCGGTGGGATAAAATATGACTCCTGAAGTTGTCATTGATTTAATGCGGCAATCCATATTAGTGCTACTGGTAGTAGTCAGTGTATTAATATTGCCAAGTTTAATTGTTGGTGTTTTTATAAGTATTTTTCAGGCGGCCACGCAAATTAACGAACAGTCGTTAAGCTTTGTTCCACGCCTGATAGTCGTATTTTTAACAATCATGATTTCATCACCTTGGGTAATAAGAGTTCTTACCGATTTTACAAATAATATATTTGAATCAATTCCCAATGTGATTGGGTAGCTTATGGTAAACCTACCAAATACACTGCCACAACTTGTTTTTTTATATCTCATGCCATTTGTAAGAGTTTCTGCAATGGTGATGGCTTTGCCTATTATTGGCTCTGAATTAGTTCCTGTTAAAGTGAAGCTGATGATTAGCCTCGCTTTAACGTTAATTGTTGTGACTAGTACAAAATCACCGTTTACTAATATTAGTGAAGTCCCTTATATCTTTATTGTATTGTCAATAGCCTATCAAATTGTGCTTGGTGTTATATTTGGATTAATTATACATACCATATTTCAGGCATTTAATATGGCTGGTCAAATAATTGCCATGCAAATGGGTTTAGGATTTGCTCAGCTGGTTGATCCTCAAAGTGGAGTAACGGTGCCCGCGGTGAGTCAGTTTTACATGATGGTTGCCACGCTTTTGTATTTATCAATGAATGGGCATTTATTCGTTATAACGGCTTTAGTCGAAAGCTTCAATTCAGTTCCTGCTGTCATTAATGAATATAAACCTATTCCTTTTGATGAAATTATGAACTTAGGCGCTATGATGTTTTCTTATGGATTGAAAATTGCCCTACCAGCCGTTGTGGCTTTATTAATTACTAATATTGGTTTTGGTGTAATGACCAAAGCTGCTCCTCAATTCAATTTATTTACGATAGGGTTTTCCATTTCGATGGTTCTTGGGATTGGTTTAATCTGGATTAACTTGGCCTTTATTATGCCAATTTTTGAAGATTTAACTGATAGTCTACATGTCACCTTGATTGAATCTACCGAGTAGGGGTTGACATGGCAGAAGACGACACACAAGAACGCACAGAACAGGCAAGCCCGAAAAAGGAGAAAGAGTCTAAAGAGAAGGGCTTGGCGGCCCGTTCTAAAGATTTTAATTCAATGGTCGTTCTGTTATTTGGTTGCACATCGTTTTTAGTTTTTGGTCAATATATCTATTCTCGGATCCAACGATTATTTATTCACTTTTTCTCTTTTGATACCCAAACTCTTGTAAATGATGATGCACTTGTTAACCATTTCAAAGAAGGGTTAGAAGAGGGGTTCTTTATCGTACTTCCTATTATGGCTTTAGTTGCGATCGCCAGTTTTGTTGGGGTTATTTTAATCGGAGGCTGGTCGTTTTCTATTGATAGTGTAACGCCTAAATTTGAAAGACTCGATCCTATCAAAGGCTTGCAAAAAATCTTTTCGATGAAAGGTTTAATGGAATTATTTAAGTCTGTTATTAAAGTTGCTTTGGTTTTTACTGCTGGTTATATAATATATTTTAATTTCTTCCATGATATTATTGCTATCAATCAATTAGATTTGAAAACCAGCATGAATGAAGCCGTTAATATTATTATTTATTCAGCTTTTATATTAACGGGTAGTTTGATAGTTGTTTCCTTTTTCGATGTACCCTTTCAAATATGGGATTATCGTAAACAATTAATGATGACAAAACAAGAATTGAGGGATGAATATAAGGAAACCGAAGGACGACCTGAAGTAAAATCCAAAATTAATAGAATGCAAAGAGAGCTAGCGCAAAGACGTATGATGGATGCTGTTCCTAAAGCAGATGTTATTATCACCAACCCAACTCACTTTGCTGTTGCGCTTAAATATGATGAAAAGAAGATGAAGGCGCCTGTTGTGGTTGCCAAAGGGGCCGATTTAGTCGCACAAAAGATTATTGAATTGGGTAAGCAACATACAATCCCAACGATTTCAATGCCACCTCTTGCGAGATCAATTTTCTTCCATACGGAAATCGGGGCTGAGATCCCACAAAAACTTTATGTGGCTGTAGCGCAAATTTTAGCTTATGTACATCAACTTAAACAATATCGAAAAGGTAAATTGAAGAAGCCCAAGTTACCTACAAAGTTAGACATTCCACCTGACATGATGAAATAGGTAAAATATGGAATTTATAAAAAACATTCAACAAATGCGGGCAAGCGGCAATATTGGCTTTGGTATACCTCTTTTTGTTTTAATGATGTTAGGTATGTTGATTTTGCCGTTGCCTCCTTTTTTATTAGATATCTTTTTTACCTTTAACATTACGTTAGCGTTACTTGTATTATTAGCAGGTACTTATAGCCTTCGTCCTTTGGATTTTAGTATTTTCCCTATGGTATTGTTATTGGCAACCTTATTGCGTCTGGCTTTAAATATCGCTTCAACACGGGTTGTCTTATTAGAAGGTCACACTGGGACAGATGCAGCAGGAAAGGTGGTTCAATCATTCGGTGAAGTTGTTATCGGCGGTAACTATGCTGTTGGTTTTATTGTCTTTTTAATTTTGGTCATTATCAATTTTATTGTTGTGACAAAAGGCGCTAGTCGTATTTCGGAAGTAAGCGCTAGATTTACATTAGATTCGATGCCAGGCAAACAAATGTCGATTGATGCTGATTTGAATGCCGGTGTGATTACCCAAGATGAAGCAAGAATAAGAAGACAAGAAGTAGCGAGTGAAGCAGACTTCTATGGGGCAATGGATGGTGCCAGTAAGTTTGTCAGAGGTGACGCTATTGCTGGTATTTTGATTTTGGTCATTAATATCATTGGTGGTTTTATTATTGGAACGGTCCAACACGATTTATCAATTGAAGATGCCTTTCGCGTATATGGTTTATTAACAATTGGTGACGGATTAGTTGCGCAAATTCCTTCTCTCTTACTATCAACAGCTGCAGCCATTATGGTAACACGTGTGTCTTCATCACATGATGTGTCTACTCAGGTGAAAGATCAAGTACTGTACCAATTTAAACCATTAGCCATCTCAAGTATTGTTTTGGCCGTTTTAGGTTTTATTCCTGGCATGCCACATGTTGTGTTTTTAGGCATTGCGCTACTGTTAGGTTTTGGCGCATATTTTCTTAATAAACAAAAAACCTTGAAAAAAGAAACGGATAGTAAATCGAACGCAAAATCGCCAGATGAAATAGCCTTGCAAAGAGTCAATGCAGAACCTGAGGTAAAAGAAGTTAGTTGGGATGATGTTCCCTTATTGGATGATGTCAGTCTGGAAGTAGGTTATAAGCTTATCCCTTTAGTTGAGTCTAAAACGGGTGGCGAATTGCTGAATCGTATTAAGGGAGTTCGCAAAAAGCTTTCTCAAGAGTTAGGATTCCTGATCCCTTCTGTTCATATCCGAGATGATCTAAATCTTGGGCCTACAAACTATAAAATTTCTCTATTAGGTGTTGTCATCGGAGAAGGAGACGTTTTTCCAGATAAAGACATGGCCATTAATTCAGGTCAAATATTTGGAAAGATTGATGGGATCCCGACAAAAGATCCTGCTTTTGGATTGGATGCAGTTTGGATTAATAAATCCTCCAAAGAACAAGCACAAACGTTGGGATATACTGTGGTTGATTCAAGCACTGTTATCGCTACCCATTTAAGTCAAATCATTCAAGATAATGCCCACCAGCTATTAGGGCATCAGGAAGCTCAGAAGATACTTGATATACTAGCTAAGAGCGCTCCAAAACTGGTTGATGATCTAGTGCCAGATAAAATTTCTTTATCTACAGTTGTTAAGATATTTCAAAATCTCCTTGAAGAACATGTCCCCCTTCGCGATAGTAAAACGATTATAGAGACCCTGTCAGAATATGCTCAGAAGAGTCAAGATCCTGCCGCGCTGACTGAGATGGTCCGAGCCTCTTTGGGTAGGTTAATTGTTCAACAGTTGAATGGATCGGCGTCCGAGGTCCCTGTTGTCACGCTTGATCCAAACTTGGAACAGATTTTGCTCCAATCTATGCATACCGGAGGATCAGAAGGTGGTGCCGTAGATCCGACATTGATGGACAAGATTCAAAAGGCGGTAATACAGTTTGCCAATAAGCAGGAAGTAATGGGTATTCCTGCGATACTGCTTGTTCATCCAAGTATTAGAAGGTTGTTATCTAAATTATTAAAGCATTTCGCTAAAAATCTTTCGGTTCTTTCCTTTAAAGAAATACCGGATGAAAAGCAGATTAAAGTTGTGTCGACTTTGGGATTTTAATAGATAGGCATGAATACAAAAGAGACCGCTAAAGAATTTATTGCAAATAGCATTAGTGCTGCACTAAGACAAGTGAAAGCAGAATTTGGCTCGCAAGCGATTATTTTATCTCAACAGACGATAGATGGAAAGGTTCGTGTATTTGCGGTTCCTGGTCTTGTTCAAACAAATCAGGTAGCTAATAGTGATGTTCAAACTCATAGCGTAGAACAAACCAAACAAATTCCCTTATCATCCTTATTAGCTGAATCCTTAGAAGATGAAGCCTCTTTACTAAAAGATGATATTTTTTCTACTACCTATCTTCGTTCCCCGATACAAAAAAAACAGGATGACTATAAAGCAAATAGCGAAGTCACAGAGTTTATCAAGAGCGAACTCGAAACGATTAAAGATCTGTTAAAAGAAAAGCAGACAAGCGCTACAACGCAACAACTTGAATCAGACAATCATTTCAATATACATCAGTTACATATTATGAGAACGCTTCACCAAAAGCGATTAAACTCACCTATTATCAATAATTTTATCTCTTCAATTCCAACGAGTTATTCGTTAGAACAATCATGGCACCATGTTATTTCTAAAATTGTTGATGTAATGAAGTTTGATAATTCAGAAATATCACCCAAGAAGAAGATTAAATCT
>CAYXVT010000231.1:0-3615 GCA_964468105.1 Uncultured Candidatus Berkiella sp.
CTTATCAACGGTACATCACCATATAATATGAGAACTTTTTCATTGGCATTGAGCAAAGGAAGTGCTTTCGCTACAGCGTCGCCAGTGCCAAGTTGCTTTGGCTGATGAGCCCATTCAATAGCTGTGTCAGAGAAAGACTCTTTCAACAACTCGCCACCAAATCCATGAACAACAACTATTTTCTTTGGCGCTAAAGATTGTGCGGTTTTTATCACATGCGCAAGCATGGGCTTGCCCGCGATGGGGTGTAGCACTTTGGGGAGTGTTGATTTCATCCGTGTTCCTTGCCCCGCGGCAAGTACGACAATACTTAGATCCATGTCGTTACCTTCATCTTTAATTGCATCATTCTTTTCATTAACAAAAAGGGCAGCTTTTGCCACCCTCTTTAATCATCTATCCCTTGTTCTTGTAGGCTCAATTATCTTATTTTGCCTTTCTTTTTGGCTTCTTTTAGTGCACGCAGCATGCCAGCTGCGCGGGCAAGTTCTGACCGTGCTGCTGCATAATCAATATCTGATTTGTGATCTTTGAGCATGCGCTCTGCATGTTGCTTAGCCTTCTCGGCTTCTGCTTCATTCATGTCTCTTGCACGAACAACTGTATCGGCCAAAATAGTGACAATACTAGGCTGAACTTCCAAAATCCCACCGGTGACATAGATTACGTCTTCTTTGCCGCTCTCATCTATCATTCTCACAGGTCCAGGTAACAGTCCCGTGATTAGCGGCGCATGGCCAGGAGTAACCTCAAGTTCTCCCATGATGCCAGTTGCAAAAACGCGCTGCGCTTTGCCGGAAAAAATGGCGGCTTCAGCGCTCACGATATTTAACTGTAACGTTGATGTTAAAGAACTCATGTTATTTCTCTTGTAAGGATTTTGCTTTTTCTATGGCTTCTTCAATTCCACCCACCATATAGAAAGCTTGTTCAGGTAAATCATCATAAAGACCGTCGATAATACCTTTGAACCCTTTAATGGTATCTTTCAATGACACATACTTGCCTGGTGAGCCGGTGAAAACTTCTGCCACGAAGAACGGCTGGGACAAGAAACGTGCAATTTTTCTTGCGCGTGACACAATGAGCTTATCTTCTGCCGAGAGCTCATCCATACCCAAAATGGCAATAATATCTTTTAATTCTTTATAACGTTGCAAGGTACCTTGAACTTGTCTTGCGACATCATAATGTTCTTGTCCTACAACTAATGGATCTAATTGTCGGCTAGTTGAATCCAATGGATCGACCGCAGGATAGATGCCAAGCTCTGCCACTTGACGAGATAATACGACTGTCGCATCCAAATGGGAGAAGGTCGTAGCAGGGGATGGATCGGTTAAATCGTCCGCTGGTACATATACCGCTTGAATAGAAGTAATAGAGCCAGTCTTGGTAGAAGTAATACGTTCTTGGAGACGCCCCATTTCTTCTGCCAAGGTAGGTTGGTAACCTACCGCTGATGGCATACGACCAAGAAGTGCGGACACTTCGGTACCGGCTAAGGTATAACGATAAATATTATCAACGAATAATAAGACATCACGGCCTTCATCACGGAAACTTTCCGCAATGGTGAGACCCGTTAAAGCAACACGTAAACGGTTACCCGGTGGCTCATTCATCTGACCGTAAACCAGGGCTACTTTATCTAATACGTTAGAGTCTTTCATTTCATGATAGAAGTCGTTACCTTCACGAGTACGTTCGCCCACACCCGCAAAGACAGAATAACCACTGTGCTCTATCGCAATATTACGAATAAGCTCCATCATGTTGACGGTTTTACCTACACCGGCACCACCGAACAGACCGACCTTACCACCCTTTGCAAAGGGACAGATCAAATCAATAACTTTAATACCGGTTTCAAGCAACTCTTGGCTTGCCGCTTGATCTTTAAAGGCAGGCGCAGCACGATGTATAGAAAGGCGTTCTTCTTCGCCGATAGGACCCTTTTCGTCAATGGGGGATCCTAGCACGTCCATAATTCGGCCGAGCGTTTTACGACCCACTGGCACCTTAATAGGGTCTCCCGTATTGACGGTAACGAGGCCACGACGAAGTCCATCGGTACTTCCCATCGCAATTGTACGTACAATGCCATCGCCTAATTGCTGTTGCACTTCAAGGGTTATTTTACCGCCCTCAACATGCAAAGCATCGTATACTTTGGGGACTGCTCCACGTGGAAACTCGACGTCTACAACAGCGCCGATAATTTCTACAATTTTACCAGAAGCTTGATTTGCAACTACGGTACTCATGGTTCCTCTCACCCTTTTTGGGTCTATTCAATAAAAAGAATTAAACTGCCGCCGCCCCACCGACAATTTCGGCGAGTTCACGGGTAATGGCTGCTTGTCTGGCTTTGTTATAAATCAACTGAAAACTATCAATTAAATCGCCGGCATTATCTGAAGCACTTCTCATTGCAACCATACGTGCGGCTTGTTCACAGGCGAAATTTTCAACAACGCCATGGTAAACTTGTGATTCAATGTAACGCGTCAATAGTAAATCGAGCACTTCTTTAGCATCAGGTTCATAGATATATTCTCCACGCTTTGGCGTTGATTCGGCACCATCATTCCCAAAATCAACAATGGGTAAGAGTTTTTCAATGACGGGTTGCTGGCTCATCGTGTTAACGAAACGATTATAGCTAATGTAAAGTGCATCTAAACGTTCTTCGTTATAAGCATCCAACATTACCATCACAGGGCCAATAACGTCTGCAATAGAAGGGGTGTCGCCTAGGCGGTTAGCAGATGCCAATACATTGGCGCCTACTCGTCTCAGAAAAAGATCCGCTTTGGAACCAATTGAACTCAGATAAGCATCTCGGCCGTCTTTTTGCCAATCTTGTAATTGGATAATTAAATTTCTAAAGGAATTCGCGTTTAAACCACCGCATAAACCGCGATCGGTTGACACCACAATCATGCCGATGCGTTTTGGCTCTCTGGCTATCATATAAGGGTGACGATACTCGCGATTTCCTTCTGACAAATGCTTAATCACCACACGAATATGCTCAGAATAAGGGCGCGATGCCAACATGCGTGCTTGTGCTTTTCGCATCTTGCTGGCAGCCACCATTTCCATCGCTCGCGTAATTTTTTGCGTACTTTTAATACTTTTAATTTTTGAGCGAATTTCTTTTGCGCCTGACATAATAACGCCTTTTTATTTCATTATTGCCAAGTCTGCGATTTTTTAAACGCATCAAGAGCAGCTTTTAATCTTTTCTCAATGTCGTCATTGTAATCACCGCTTTGGTTTATATCGTTAATTAAATCTTTATGTTGATGATTCATGAAGCTCAAGAGTGCTTTTTCAAAATCAACAACGAGATTCAATTTAACATCGTCTAAATAGCCTTTATCTGCCGCAAACAACACAACCGCCATTTCAGCCACTGAAAGAGGTGAGTATTGGCGTTGCTTCATTGATTCGGTAACGCGTTGTCCACGCTCTAACTGCTTGCGTGTTGCTTCGTCTAAATCTGAAGCGAATTGTGAGAAGGCAGCCAATTCTCGATATTGCGCTAAAGCTAAACGAATACCACCACCAAGCTTTTTAATGATTTTGGTTTGCGCAGCACCGCCCACA
>CAYXVT010000231.1:3625-5624 GCA_964468105.1 Uncultured Candidatus Berkiella sp.
GACCGGCGTTAATTGCAGGACGAATACCAGCGTTGAATAAATCGCTTTCTAAGAAAATCTGACCGTCGGTAATAGAAATAACGTTAGTTGGTACAAACGCAGATACGTCACCAGCTTGCGTCTCAATGATAGGCAATGCTGTTAATGAACCTGTTTTGCCTTTAACCGCGCCATTAGTCGCTTTTTCCACATATTCTTCATTCACACGCGCCGCACGTTCGAGCAGACGTGAATGTAAATAAAATACGTCCCCAGGATATGCTTCACGACCTGGCGGCCTGCGTAGCAACAAGGAAACCTGACGGTAAGCCCATGCTTGCTTGGTTAAATCATCATAAATAATTAACGCATCTTCGCCTTTATCGCGGAAATACTCACCCATTGCACAACCTGAATAAGGCGCAATAAATTGCAAAGCAGCAGCTTCTGCAGCCGTTGCTGCAACAACGATGGTATGAGCAAGGGCGCCGAATTCTTCTAGTTTACGTACAACGTTAGCAACAGAAGATGCTTTTTGACCTACAGCAACATAAATACATTTAACGCCAGTGCCCTTTTGGTTAATGATGGCATCAATAGCAATCGCTGTTTTACCAGTTTGTCTGTCACCGATAATTAACTCTCGCTGTCCACGGCCCACCGGCACCATGGCATCAATCGCTTTTAAACCTGTTTGCAAAGGTTGGCTGACGGATTTTCTGGTAATAACACCGGGAGCTACTTTCTCTACAGGAGAGGTTTGAGTGGTGTTAATTTCGCCTTTGCCGTCAATGGGGTTACCCAATGCATCGACAACACGGCCCAATAACGCCTCACCCACTGGAACTTCTAAAACTCTTCCGGTACATTCAACCGTTTGGCCTTCTGCCAAATGTTCATACGGCCCTAAAACGACCGCGCCAACGGAGTCACGTTCAAGGTTTAACGCCATCCCATAAACATTGCCGGGAAACTTTATCATTTCACCTTGCATGATGTTGTTTAAACCAAAAATTCTCACAATACCATCGCTGACGCTGATAATGGTGCCTACCGTGAGGGCTTTTGAATCAACATCGGTTTTTTCAATCCGTTGTTTGATAAGTTCGCTAATTTCTGAAGGATTAAGTCGCATATATTCTTAGCCTATTCTTATTAAATACTAACAGCGTCGCTAAGTTTAGCGAGCCTGCCACGAATGGAACCATCGATTACCAAATCTCCAGAGCGAATAATAGCCCCACCCATAATAGACTCATCTACTTGGCAGTGGAGCTCGATATCACAATGCAATCGATTTTTAAGTGCTTTTACAAAACGTTCTTGATCTTTGTCGTTAAGGGCAAATGCCGAGGTCAACTTAACGTTCATCACTCTTTCAGCCAGAGCACGCATTTCTTCAAATAACGAAGCGATTTCTGGCAATAGTGATAAACGTTTGAATCGGCCTAAGACTTTTATAAAATTCTGCATTTGTTCAGAATAAATATCTTTACCAAGCGATAAATAGAGATCGACCAATTGCTTAGTGCCAAACTGCGGATCTTTTGCTAAAGCACTTGCTTGTTTATTGCTTGCAACCAATGCTGCTTGCTCCAGCATTAATGACCATTTAGCAAAATCTTTATCGCTTTGTGCTAATTCAAAAGCAGCTTTCGCATAGGGCCTGGCAAAGGTGCGATTTTTCGACATACTACCCTCTAAATTTCTTCAGCTAGTTTTTCTAGCATCTGTTGATGGGCATTCATGTCGACACTTCGCTCTAATACTTTCTCGGCACCAAACATAGCGATAGTGGCAACCTGTTTGCGCAAACCTTCTTTTGCTTGTGCAATCATTTGCTCTACCTCTGCGTGAGATTGTTGAATAATGCGCTGCCCCTCTTCATGGGCTTGTTGGCGCGCAGCATCAACAATGCTATCCGCTTGTTTTTTAGCTTCAAGAACAATATTTGCACCATCATCTTTGCTTTGTTTTAGGTTGATTGCCACTTGCTCTTTAGCTCGTGCCAGTTCAACGT
>CAYXVT010000232.1:0-1990 GCA_964468105.1 Uncultured Candidatus Berkiella sp.
GAAAAGGGGATCGAAAAGGGGATCGAAAAGGGAATCGAAAAGGGAATTGAAAAGGGAATTGAAAAGGGAATCGAAAAGGGTGCATATGAGGAACGACTTTCATGGTCACTTAAGTTATTGGATCATAAATTCCCTTTCGCGCCAGCATCATTGAAGGCAAAAGTGAAAAAATCTTCTAGTGAAGAGTTAATCCTTATATTAGATAAAATGATGAAAGCACAGGCGCTAGAAGAGATATTTGAAGCTGAAGAACTATGTTAAGCTTTGGTCAAATAATCTACCATCAATTTCGCAGTTTCTAACCCCTGCCAAAAAGCTTCTTCAAAAACAGAAATACCACTCATATCCGAATGGGCAAAAAATAACCCATTCTTTTGGCGTTTCATTTGAGTTTGAGAGCGTGACCAAATTTGCTTAGGGGTAGGGCGGATCATCGCGTGCCCGAGAACGCGCACATCAATATTTTGGATATGTTTTTTGATGCCTGGTTGAATGTGGTCAAGATCAGAAATAATTTGTTGCTTCCAAGTGTCGAGATCTTTATCTAAGGCTTGTTGACGCGCTTGCTTGGGGGTAGTTTCATCCAAAGGCAAATAATAGGTTAGCACCCGCGAAGTTGCACGGTTCAAATTCTGATGGGTGGCATCAATATAGCCAAGAGAACGACTATAATAGGACACGTTATCCCACGCAAGACTTGCCCCATTTGTATTTGGTAAATCATCAACTGTTATATTAGCTACCACCCACGGTGAATATTGAAATTGTTCAATATCGACAAAACAATCTTGGAAATGGTTAGCACATATTTTTTGAGCGATAAAGCGAGGGGTTGCGATCATGACGCATGGCGTTTCAATAGCAAACGACTGGTGTGTTTCTTGATCAAAATATTTTACTAAATAACCCTTGTTCTGTGGGGACACTTCATAGACCAGAGCCTTAGTTCTAATTTGCTTGGTGAAATCTTTAGCTAGCTTTTGCGCTAAAAAGCCATTACCTTGTGGCCAAGTTAACAGCGAATCACCGCCTGCATTGGCGGCATTGGTTCTTCTTGCAGCGAAATAATGAAGTCCTGCCCAAGCTGAGATCTCGTTAATCCCAGCGCCATAATCATCACGGGAACAATAATTGAGATACCAGATCAAATAGGGTGAATGAAATCCATTATTTTCCACAAATTGCGCCATTGAGATGGCATCTAGTGCTAAAGTGGCTGGATCTTGTGAACTCAAAGCAACAGGGATGCAAAAGAGCGGTTTTCCATCTTGTCCTATGGTTGTTTTGTATTTTTCCATAAGGGCAAAAAAACGATCAAACTCTGCTTCATCTGCCTCCGTGATGCCATGAGCAGGTACAATTCCTTCTTGCCACGTTCCATTAATTAAAAGACGTTCTTTGAGATCGTGACACAAATAGAGTTCGTTATAAAAAGGCCTACCATTATCATCAAAATGCGTAATGATATTTTCTTCAATCAGAAATTCATTTAAAAACGTACTTTCATTACTTACAATAGGTAAGTAATGTGCCGCTATCGGAAACGCTGAAACCGAATTAGTTCCCCAGGCGGAATTGCCACCTAAAGTGGATTCTAACTCTAAAATCGTAAAATCTTTTACCCCGCTTCGATATAAATGCCGTGCTGCTGTGAGCCCTGCTATACCGCTGCCAATAATGACCATTTGTTGCTGGGTGGTTTTTGAGGTTTGGGGAAAATGAGGATGAATGATTTGATGGGCTGTTTGTGGGGATGTCCCTAACATTTTCCCAGTAGGAATAGGCCAGGCTAGCCAATGTTTAAGCAAAGGCCATGATAAGGCGCCTGCTCCCAATAAGGCTAATCCCTTGAGCAGTCTACGCCTGTCCTTTAAGAAAGAATCAGACATAGCGCTCCCATTCATCTTCAAAATATCGCACCAATGCTTGATTTGTTAAGGCATTGATTTGGGTATCACGCTTGGCGATATCATGGGGAATTTCAAATAAT
>CAYXVT010000232.1:2000-5615 GCA_964468105.1 Uncultured Candidatus Berkiella sp.
ATAGCGTAAAGTTTCAGGAAGTCGATAGATACCCGCGTTGAGTTCGTGTTTTGCAGCCAGGTGAAACCCCCACAGACCAAAGGCAGGCACATAGGTCAAATAGGGTTTAACAGTGAAATGACTCTTTTCAAGGGTATTAGCGATGCACCAATAGCTCATTGGTGCAACATAAGGTGATGTTGATTGGATAGCTGCAATGCCATTATCCGCAAGCGCTTGATTCAGATAACCATAAAAAGTCTGTGTATAGAGTTTGCCAATCGAAAAATTGGAGGGATCTGGAAAATCAATAACAATAAAATCATACTTTGTTCTATTTTGTTTTAACCATAAAAAGGCATCTTGATTAATAATCTTCACTTTAGGAGAGTGTAAAGCATCTTTGTTTAAGGCTCGAAGCATGGGTAAGGATTTAAAAAGATGTGTCATTTCAGGATCAAGATCAACTAAGGTGATTTGTTCAATGGACGGATATTTTAAAATCTCGCGTACTGCCAATCCATCGCCTCCGCCTAACACCAGCACTCGACGAGGGGTATCTATTTGCGATAGCCCAAGGTGCACTAATGCTTCATGGTAACGGTATTCATCTCTTGAACTAAATTGAAGGTTTGAATTCAGATAAAGTCGCAGATCATTACCATTACGAGTGAGTACAATTCGTTGGTATGGTGTTGATTTACTTAATAGCACTTTTCCATCATAAGCATTTCCTTCTGCAAAAGAGCTTAATTGAGTAGAAAAGATAAATCCAAATAATAAAATAACAATACAGGTTGACGCTTTTGTATACCAAATCTTAGGATGAGTGAGGCTTTGTTTAAATGTATAGGCAGTTAATAAGCCAACACTGGTATTGATGATCCCAAATAGAAAAGCAGAACGTACAAGGCCTAAAGTCGGAACTAACACAAGCGGAAATAATAACGATGCTAAGAGCGCACCAATATAATCAAAGGTAAACACTTTTGAAACCAAGTCTTTGAAATCGGTCAAATGCGTTTTAAGAATACGCATCATTAGTGGAATCTCAAGACCGACACAACATCCAATCATAAACACGATAGAATAGAGGATCACTTTAAAGTGTTCGACATATTCAAAACTGGTAAACAAGATAAGCGCTGAAAAGCCGCCGATGACCCCTATCAAGAGTTCTATGTGAATAAAAGTTTCAATCAGCTTCTTTTCAAAATATTTAGAAAAAAATGAACCTACCCCCATTGAGAAGAGATAGACGCCTATCACGGTAGAAAACTGTGTGACCGAATCTCCTAAGAGGTAACTGGCTAAGGTTCCTGAAATCAGTTCATATACCAACCCGCAGGTGGATACAATAAAAATGGAAAGTAATAATATCAGTGCCATTAGCCAGTAATCGCTGATGCAATAATATTTGAAATACCAAGCACCATCGCTGCAACGATAATTGCTAAGGCAACATTGTGTTCATCAATGATTTCTTTCCACAGTCGCCATGGGGTGAGTTTATCGTAAGCATAAAATCCTACGCCTAACATGATTAAACCTACCATTGAGAAAACAACAGAGTTTATTAAACTATTTAAATTGATCCAAGTTGTTGTCATTATTTTTCCTTATTTATGATGCAATGATGCACTTTTTGATAAAGTTGAAACGTTTGATTTGGTATAAGCTAACATATCCCAGCCTTGTATAGTGGCAAAAGAAAACCAGGCTAAGATGGCTAGTGTGTAGCCGATGGCAAATTTTGTCTTTTTTGTAGCTTGCCATTTCATTTACTTTTCTCGTCTCATTTCAATGAATAAAAAGTACAATAAAACTAAGCCACCAGGAGCCCCTAAGAGAAAAAGGCTAAAAATAAAATTGTCAAAAGAGGTGACCCCCTCCACTAATTGAATTTTAACTGGCAAGGGATCACGGTTATTGGTATTTGCTTTGAGAATAATATGATATTGACCTTTCTCTGGAGAGGTAAAAGTCATTTCACCATATCTACTTCCCTCAACCCAGTAACCGTCATAATCACTCCCGGAGTAATATTCTAAGCCTTTTACAATATCAATACTGTCACCGGTTTTATCGTTAACTAAACTTGCTTCAATTTCCATCCATGATTGATTGACGGGTGCTTGTAAAGCCAATTTAACGACGCCATTATGAGTATCAATGGTAAAAGACGGACTCACATAGTCTGTGCTATTGTTAATTTGAGTAATGACAAACTCTCCGTCAAGCACCGATTTTGGATGTGAAAAGAAACTAAGAAATAAACCTAAAACAATTAATGCGATTACTCCAAACCCACTTGTTTTTAACATTGTTTGGTAGGATTCTTTATCGGGCACTGGCTGATTAAATGCAACGCCGACTTTCATGGGAAGCGGTTTAGTGAGTTTAAAGGCTTTCATCACTTCTTCGCGTTCAATATATTCCGCTAAAGACCATATTTGTTCTTGATTCTGTGACGTTTGAGCAGAATGTGAAGTCTCAGTCCCGCCTATATACAACTGTTCTCTTTCTGGCGGCAATTTAGTGCTAAGTAGCGATTGTCTAGTGGGTGAACTTTGAGCTTGTTCTAAGCTTAATATTCCCGTTTTATATTTGTAATCTGTAATCTTCGCAACATCGCCGGTTTTTATACGCCAATAAAATTCACCCGCCACATATAAAACGTTTGCTTCATAGGTTTCATAAAATCCATAGTTAACACCTAAGTACTGAAATTGGCCATAACCTTCCTTTGGGATATCATGCAATGTGAAAATATAATTCCAATGACCATTACGTTCACTGAGCCAACGAAATCCTTTATAGGGGTTAAATAGCAGATATTCCTGCCAAAAAATAGGGGCAGCAGGTGGCGTATAATGATCATTATCGTCGACTACATCTAAGGCCATACTGAGGAGAGATTTTACACTGACTGAAACGCTATGATCTCTATTTATGTAAGCAGGAAATGTACCCATGCGCTGCATGAAGCCAATGACTTCCCAGGTCGCTCCATGTAATTTACCTCTAGACCCCAATGGAATAAGCGGCTCAACGCCTCCTTTTGTCTTAACGGTGCCACTTAAGGTCAGTTCTGATTGCGACACATCCAGAATGCTTTGGCAATATTGGCATACTAAGGTTTGGGTATAGCCCTTGGCACGTAAAGTTATAGCGCCACCGCACTTAGGACAAGATAGACTCTCTATTTTGGGCGGGGTCGCTTTTTTGTCAGGATGTACGTACTTACCAGCCATCGATTTCTCGCATATTCGTTAAATGGAGCTCATCAATATCAACATTTTTTCCAGCATAAGCACGATAGTTATGTTGGTTAATGTCAAGGTAAGCGCAATTGGAATCTGTGCCGCGAAGGTCAATAGAAATGCCTTTTAATCCGGGCTGAATTTCAAATGGTAATTCCCCAACCACCCCTTCCACTATATAAGATTTAATATCACTGGCAACGTAGGTAACATTATTGAGTTCGAGTGTTTGGCCAATTTGAATATTTTCTAGGAACTTGGTATCAGGAAGAATAATTTCGTGAGTGTAATTAAAAAATCCTAAAGCTTCAGCTATCCATGCTTGAGCACCACTTTCTTCTAGAACATACCACTCATTCCAAAAACCATCTTG
>CAYXVT010000233.1:0-5579 GCA_964468105.1 Uncultured Candidatus Berkiella sp.
TGTTGCTACATTTTCATCTGAAGCCTGAGAGTTTCGATGATAATCACATTTTTGAACTTTACAGATTACTCAAAGGCAATGCCCTTTGTTATCTAAATCTAGAAAAAGTCATTGAGGGTCAGTCCCTCTTAGGATTACTCACAGAATTGGCTATCAAACATGAACCTATTCTAGTATTTTTACACGCTGCCCTAGAGCACATTAAACCCTATCTTTGGACATTAGCCGTGATCAAGGGATTCAAAAATGAAGGTTCAACCCCTCTTTGGAATGTCACGTTCTCAGCTTGTAAGAAAAATCATAACGCGCAAGCTATTTTGTTTACAATTCAACCACATATTTTCTCAACTGGTTGGGTAACCACCCAATCACCTCTGTGGCTGTTGAGTGCTTCCGCACTGAATCAAAGCTTAATCCCACTATTAAATACCTTGATAGATACTGCGCCAACAGAAACTTGGAATGAACCGGCAATAGATGGTCAAGGTAAGGGAAAAACACCATTGTGGAATTTGGTGAAATCAGCTGCCCTGCCTGAGAAATCGAATTCTTTTTACAGGTTAATTGAAAAAACATTGTGTAAAGGATTAAATTTTGATGTGCACATCAATGGTACGACATTGCTCGATCGATTGTTTGGTATTAATCGAGAAATACTAGCCTTGATACTCATTCTGCGCCCAGATCTTTCATCAGATGGTGTGAGCAAAGAAACAGCTGACTTCATTGATGGCATCAAGGATTTTCATAGTGATATTGTCAGAGCTGTTTGCACAGATGTAGAAGTGCATGGAGATTTTACAGTAGGGAAAGCGATATATTTAGCTTACATGGAAGAAATCCTTAAAGAGCACGTCCAAGGAATCCCTCAATCGTTATATCAAAGTATCATAGAGGAATCTTATAGACGTATCTCTAGAGCATTTGATAGTAGTTCTGAGGAAGCCGAAGAAGCTGACTCCTTGGATTGTGCAAAAGAATTTTCGCGCCTTAATATCACCCCTAGCAATCATATTTCATCTGTACGGCCTAAACGGAAATAGGTTTTTCTATTTTTTACGAAAGCCTTTTTTTGTCACGTTATCTAGGGCTGGGTTGTTAATTAGTATGTCTTTATACGTTGGTATTGCATTAAAACGATGCACCAAAGCTGCAACCTTTTTTTCTCCATTAATTGGCAATCCAAGCACAGGTTTGGCAGCAGCAGCAGGTCCCTGATAAAGGTGAGGAGCAGGAGCAGGAACAGGAGCAGCTCCCGCAGGTCCTTGATAAGGGTCAGGAGCAAGAGGCATTATCGTAGGTTGTTTAATGCCATTTCCAACCTGAAAATTGATATTCAACCTCTTTAATCGATCCTGTTGTTCGGTACTTAATGGCCGTTCTACTGCTGTAGGCAAAGGAGCGGATGACCTATATAGTTTTTTGAGATCTTCTATTTTATTTTTATCGGCCAATTCAATGATTTCATAGGGCAAAGGATTACCCTCTAAAATAAGCTGTTTAACAGAGTCGCACTTCCCAATATCAGACGGTAAAATTGCTAATCTATTATATGAAACATCCAGTGTGACAAGACTTCCCAATTTACAAATTTGAGGCGTGAGATTTTCAAGTTGATTGTTTTTAAGCCAAAGCTGACTCAATCCTGCCATCCTGGTGACTTGTGGGGGTATCATAGTTAACATATTACTAGAAAGATCGAGCACAACAACCTGTGTGAGCCTGGCCATTTCTGGAGATAAAAGAGTTATTTCATTGTTATGTAGGTAAAGACGATTGAGCGCTGTCAATTCACCTATTTCAGCTGTGATCTCTTTGAGTTTATTTCTTTCTAGATGAAGGATATTAAGCTTTATTAAAAACCGAACATTCTGCGGGAATACGCTAAATTGATTGTTGGACAAGTTAAGTTCTCTGAGCGCAGTGAATACCTTCATACCTTCTGGCAATGCGGTTAAGAAGTTGTTTGCCAGGTTAATTGAAAGAAGGCTTTTCCAATATTCTTGCCAACCAGGCTCATTTAAGAGGAGATTGGGAACGCGAGTCAGCATAGCATTTGAACAATCTAACCCATAACTGTCTGGATTAATTCTACTTATCACAATGGCTGCGTTTATTTCCTCAATGGCTTGCTCTGTTTTTTGAGCATTATTCTTTTTTTCTAAAAGAGCAAAACCATTGGATGCAAGTATAAATAGCTCTTTTTCTTTTATTAATCGTTGCAAAATAGCCGTTTTATTTTGCAACAACTGAGCCCTTTCATTTTCTAAGGGATCCATTGTTAAGCGTGATAGAGCGTCTATTAATTTTGCTTGCGGGCCGAACTTCATCATACGTTTTTGCCTTGATAGGGTCATTTTCGCAGATGTTATCATGCTAACAACATAATCTCAAACAAGAATATTTCTTTTTTCTCTCCCTTTGTAAAAGGGAGAAATCTCATTCGCAGCATTGCTGCGAGTGAGATAGAGGGATTCTTTCAAGATGAAATCCCCCTCATCGCAGACGATGTCCCTCTTTTACAAAGTGGAAATGTGCGCCTTTGGCGCTAAGACAGATCCTCTTTCTGAAATGTTCTACTGATTTGATTAAATGATCTTCTCTTGCTCTTTCACTTGATTCCAATAGTTATGTAATTCATCCAAGGTGTAACTATCCCAGGCTCGGCCTGAAGCAATGACTCTCTCTTCCACTCCATTAAAGCGACGTTCAAATTTCTTATTGGCGGTGCGTAAAATGGTTTCTGCATCGGATTTGATATGCCGTGCCAGATTGGCACAAACAAATAAGATATCCCCTAATTCTTCTTTAGCGGCATCCATATCTTTTTCAGCATAAGCCTGCTCAAATTCTTTCACTTCTTCTTGAACTTTATCGAGCACAAATTGAATATGAGGCCAATCAAAGCCGACTCTGGCCGCACGGGCTTGTAGTTTTTGAGCGCGGGAGAGCGCAGGCAGATGTTTAGCAACATCCGCCAAGACAGTGTTACCTGATTGTAATTTTTCTTGCCGTTCTTTTTCTTTTAAGGATTCCCACAGATTGTGGTGATCGTTTGCCTCAACCACCGTATCACTGAAAATATGCGGATGCCTTCTGATTAACTTTTCTTTGAGTTCATCAACCACACCAGCAAAATCAAATTGGCCCTTTTCTTGTCCTATTTGACAATAAAAAACTATTTGCAGCAGCAAATCGGCAAGTTCAGATTTGATATTGTCTGGTTTTCCACTTTCAATGGCATCACTAACTTCATAGGCCTCTTCAATGGTATGCGGCACAATAGATTCAAGCGTTTGTGCTTTATCCCAAGGGCATCCCTTTTCTGGATCGCGAAGTCGAGCCATAATAGCAAGTAGTTCATTAATTTTAATTTCTTGGGGCATGACTTATTTATGGGCCTCAGAATGTAAACGATGCGCTTCTAACACATTAGGCAATTGGGTAATCTTGTTGAGAATATTCATTAAGGCACTCAAATCGGAAATTTCCAAAGTGAGCACTAAATTAGCAATATTGTCGTCTTTATTGGTTAAGGTATTTACCGCTAGCACGTTTAATTTTTCATTACTCAATATTGATGTAATATCGCGTAGCAAACCTTGTCTATCGTAAGCTCGAATACTGATATCGACAGGATAAAAATTACGTCTGGTTTCACCCCAATCGACTTGGATTAATCTTTGTTCTTCTTCAGGTTTATTTAGAATATTAATACAATCTTGGCGGTGTATTGTGACCCCGCGCCCTAAGGTAATATAGCCAACAATACGATCGCCTGGTAATGGCTTACAGCAACGTCCAAAATGACATAATAAATTGCCCACACCTTGGATGGTGATATCAGATTGTTGAGTTGAAGGCTTTGATAAATGGGTCGTTATATCTTCATTTAAAGGCTCTGATTTTTGTAACGCATTAATCACTTGTATAATGCGTAAATCGCCGCCCCCAATAGAAGCATAGAGATCATCAAGTGACTTCATACCCAGTTTAGTTAAGCTTTTGCCAAGACCTGCTAGTTCAAGTCCAAGACGTTTATATTCTTTTTCCAACATTTCTCTGCCCTGAGAAATATTTTGATCTCTTGCTTGGCGTTTAAACCATGAATGCACTTTGGCACGCGCGCGTACGCTATTAATATAACCTAAGTTGGGATTGAGCCAATCACGACTGGGAGACCCTTCCTTCACCGACAGTATTTCAACTTGTTCACCTGAAGATAATTGATAGTTAAGCGGCACAATAGAGCCGTTAACTTTAGCGCCTCGGCAACGATGCCCAAGATCCGTATGAATATGATACGCAAAGTCTAATGGTGTTGAGGTTAAAGGCAAATCGATAACATCGCCTTGGGGAGTAAAGATATAGACTCTATCTTCTAATAGTTCTTGTAATAATACCTCATTGACATCACCATCATTGGCTTGCTCACTCCAATCTAAAATCTGGCGTAAAGTGTTTAATTTCTTCTGGTAACCCGGATCAATCTTACCGCCTTCTTTATATAACCAATGGGCGGCAACACCCAGTTCTGCTTCTTGATGCATGTTAAATGTGCGGATCTGAATTTCCAGCGTTCTTCCTTCAGGTCCGATAACCGCAGTATGTAAAGAGCGATAACCATTTTCTTTTGGCGTTGCAATATAATCATCAAATTCTTTAGGTATATGTTGCCACAGTGAATGGACAACCCCTAAAGCGCCATAGCAATCTCTTACTTCTGGCACTAAAATACGAACAGCGCGTACATCATAGATATCTTGAAAATCAAGATTTTTTCTAATCATTTTTCGCCAGATACTATAGATATGTTTTACGCGTCCTGACACTTCAGATTCAATATTCTCATTGGTTAACGCTTGCTTGATCTGTTCGATAACATTTTTGACATAAATTTCACGATCAAGTCGCTTTTCATCCAATAATTTTGCAATATGTTTATAAGCATCTGGCTCAAGATAACGAAAAGCAAAATCTTCTAATTCCCACTTGATTTGCCCTATACCTAAGCGATTGGCAAGAGGCGCATAGATATCTCTGGTTTCTAACGCAAATTGATGACGAATTTCTTTGTCTAATACAGCAGCCGCTCTTAATGAGGTGATTCTTTCGGCCAATTTTATTAAAACGACTCTTACATCTTCAACAACAGCCAGCAGCATTTTTCGCAAATTATCGTGCGCGGCCGCTGAAGTTTGTCCTTTAGCTTGTGAAGTGCGAGTTGTAATTTGTACAACACCCGAAACTAAGGTAGCGACTTCAGTACCTAATGTGGTTTTAATTAAATCTAAAGACAATTCGCCATAATGTGCTGGAAAATAAACAATAGCGGCTAAGAGAGTTGAAATATCTGGTTCTAGCGTAGCCAAGGTCTCTGCTGTAACGAGACCTTGGCGTAGACCTGATTCATTAACACAAGTTAAATGGTGCCCACCATGCTCAAGACTTAACAGCGCCGCTTGCATAAGCTGCGCTCTTTCACTTTCTGGGCGATTAACACCTAGGCGTTCTACCCACTTTTGAATGTCTATGCTGCCATCGGCTGCTTTAGGAAGATCGTCTCTAATCTTAACCAT
>CAYXVT010000234.1:0-589 GCA_964468105.1 Uncultured Candidatus Berkiella sp.
AGCTAATTGCATGCTCAACTTCTTCTACATTCCCATTTTTGCAGGATTCAAAAAAATCATTATAGGTGGGTGGTGATTTTATTTTAGGAGTCAGACTAATTTGCCTAAGCTGCTCCAGCAAATCTTCAGCTGATGAGCCACTATTTAACATAAATATTGCGCCTTCAAAAGTTGTAAAATTCCGATGTATTTGAGGAAGCTAGCAGGGTATTAGAGATTATCACGAGCCGAATAAAGCTTGCCTCGTGACAGACCCGTTTTATAAACGCTTGTCTATCACAATTATCTTAGACGAGTTTACCAAGTTAAAATAATAAATAATGCCAGGAAATTCCTGGCATTAATGAGTTTTTATAGGGATTTAAGAAATACTGATACTTTTCAGGTCAGGTTTTAACAATATTTATAACCACCGTTAATCGGGCAATAAGGAAAAGTTTAGAAAGGGTTCATCACACTAGGATATCAAGGCTCAGGACGAGCAGCCTCTATTTATCTTAATACCCTGCATTTGTCAGGGTTTTTATTTATTACGCATCTGCTCGTTCAGTTAAGGGATGGGTTAATTGACATGTTCAGTCTAATAGTC
>CAYXVT010000234.1:604-5458 GCA_964468105.1 Uncultured Candidatus Berkiella sp.
TTTGTGGCATTTACACGCTTAGTCGTTTAAAAATCAAAACTCTCAAATGAACACCACCTGTTGAGTATCTAAATTTTTGGGCTGGTAACTGCGGTTTCTATTGCTTTCGGTTTTGCATATTTATAGAGGGTGGTTCGACTTACTTTAAACAACTCACATAACTCGTCAATACTATTAGTATTATCTTTATAAAGCTGCACGAGTGCCGCTGCTTTTTTCTCATCCATTGATTTAGGCCTACCACCAATTTTACCACGCGCACGTGCTGCAGCAAGGCCTGCTCTTGTGCGCTCACGGATGATATTGACCTCGAACTCAGCCAAGGCGCCAAATATTAGAAAAACCAAACGACCGCCTGAAGTAGTCGTATCAAGACTTTCACTAAGGCTTCGGAATCCAACTTTACGATCTTCTAAGGTCTTTATGACGTCAATTAAGTTTTTAATAGACCTACCTAAGCGGTCCAATCTCCAGACGACGATACTGTCACCTTCACGCGCATAGGCGAGGGCTTCGTCCAATCCTGGACGTTCTGCTTTTGTTCCACTCATTTTGTCTGTGAAAATTCTTTCGCAACCCGCTTTTTTTAATGCATCCAGTTGCAGATCAAGATTTTGTTCTGAGGTAGAAACACGCCCGTAGCCGATCATCATAGCCTTATCTCCAATTATGCAAAATCAAACCCAACACTGAACACCCTCTTGATATCGAACGATCTCCTCTGATATCGGGTTAAAACTACCATGTAAATGAAACTGCCAGGGATGACGTTTTACATCGGGATTTCTAATTTTCGCCCCAACAACACCATGAGATTCTCTTGCCATTAGGCTTGGTGCACTAGAAGAAGCAAGGCGGGTTATAAATTGACCTAGCAGCTTATTTGAAACTAGCCCAAAGTGAAATTTTGCATATATTCCATTTTTATCATCACTTTGGTAGGAGTTTGAGAAGGGATCCGCAAGGACAGCATTGGTTATCTCACCTGGCTTGCCAACCAAGTGGCGTACAAGTCTATCATTGATTTTTACATTCAGATTGACGTCATTTACAACAGGCTGTCCAATCTTTGTATTGGCTGTTTGATTTGTTTCACCCTGTAAGGATAAAACCTGTATTGGTTGGCCATCTATCAACACGCTTGCTTGATGTCTTACCATAAACTGACTGTCAACCGTTTGCGTGCCCTCATAAGTTTCAACCCATCCTGGCATCATGCCATTAACCACACACATGAAACCGTTGAAAAAATATTGGATTGGCCCTTGGGTACCTGAGCCTTGCCCCTCAAAGGACTGATGCAATCGATTAAGACGTTTGCTTTCCCTTTGAACACTGAGTATATGAGGCTCCCCATTTCCATCATAGAGGATCCTAATTATTGATGTTTTGGTATCTATATCCCCATACCAGTTACTTTGAACATAGGTATTCTTATCTAAATTGAAAAGCGTAAAATTTTCGCCCTCAGGAATGAGCGCCAAATCAAAAGTGGAACGACAAATGTTTGTAATGCAATCAGGTGGCTCTACCGGCTTAGGATCGTACTCATAGTTGACATTAATCTTCCCAACACGAAATTTATTCTCAACACGCGGTACCTTTTGCTTTTGAACTGTTTGGATCTCTGTAAAGGACTTATATTTGAAAAGACTTGCCGTTATACCCGAGCCCACTTCATCATTTTCTGACAATTGTCCTGTGCCTTTTAACTCTAATTTCCATATTTCATACAACGACATCTCTTCAGGAAACTCAATGCTATTTTCACCATCAAATTTTACATAAACATGTATAAATACTTCTGAGCCATCTGGTTTGCGTTCAAAGGTAAATCGATTGAGAGGTTTGAGATGGCCTGGATGAAGAAGGGATGTTTGTTCTCTAGTTAATTCTTTAAATATTTTGGGATAACGAGAATTGAATCTGCCAAATACACTTAATAAGGTGCAACTCATAGTGCATTGATTGCCAGATACCTCATAACCGAGCTTCAAATACCAAACAACTTGGTTGGCATCGATATATAGCAACCAATCTTTGCCAAGATTAATGCCACCTAAGTGGTTATTAGCTACAATGGCTTTATTACGCCATTCAAAGCCTATGGCTTGATTTACAGACTTGTGGGATGTTGAAGATGAGTTAAGAATTGAGACCAGCTGTGTATCACCATTTGTGATACCAGGATAGGTGAGCTTATGTCCGTTGAAAAGAAGCGAACAAGGACATCCACCTAAACCTCTCACATAATGTCATGGCAATAACGACATTAAATTAACTGAAAATTATGCATTTCTGCATATGATATTTGTTGTAATAATCAGTTTTTTTAGCGAGAGACTAATAAGGACATCCACCAATAACATTCACCCCAAAATAAAGACATTAAATTAACTGATAATAATGCATTTCTGCATATGATATTTGTTGCATTAATCAATTCTTTTAGCGAAAATGTAAATGCATGCCGAATTAAACAGTATGAATTGAATTGGGCATGTTATGTACATAGGCATGGAAGTATGTTGTATCATGACCATTTCGCGCGCCCTTAAAGTCGATTTAAATTTAACACCTTACTATCATTGTATGACACGTTGTGTTCGTCGCACTTTTTTATGTGGTCAAGATGATGAAACTGGCCAAGACGTTTCTCATAGAAAAGAGTGGATTGTTCAAAGAATTAAAAAATTAGCTTCAATATTTGCTATCAAAATTTGCGCTTATGCCGTGATGAGTAATCACTATCATTTAGTATTAATTGTTAACCAAAATGAAACTAAATATTGGGATGACAGGGAAGTTCTTGAGAGATTGGCTCCCCGAAGGGCATGAGTGCAGCCAAGTACTGTTATTTAAAAATAGCGTAAATTATTTAAAAATATCAATAACACATCCCAAACTATTTGATATTTATAATCATAGTGCAAAGCTTTTTCTGCTTTTTTCTTACCACTGCTCGAATTAAAATCCCCAAGTATGTTGCAAATCTTAAAAATTACTACTTTATGTATTTAGTTGGATGTCCCATTAGTCGTTAATATATAGTTATGGAAATTATCACTAGTCGCACCAAGCGTCACTCGTGACAGACCCGTTTTATTTACATTTGTCTATCCTGATTATTAGGCAAGTTTACCAAATTAAAATATAAAAAAATGCCAGGAAATTCCTGGCAATGACGAGTTTTTATTAGGATTTAACAAGATCTTAGGTTTTTACATTATTTTTAAGCACACTTTTTTGTACCAAAAGGAACTCCTTGAATTTTGTATAAAGCATGAGATAGAACTTGAAGCCTATAGTCCTTTCACCCGTGGAAAAAATCTAAATGATTTAACGATTCGTGAGATGGCCAAAAATCCAATAAAACGCTAGCGCAAATCATGTTAAGGTGGTGTTTAGAACAACAAGTAATACCTTGTATAATCTTCAATAAAAGAGCGCATTTTTGGGAATGCCAACATTTTTAATTTTGAAATAGAAAAAAGTGATCTCTTAAAATTAGATGGATTAAATGAAGCTCTTCGTGTTGCTTGGGATCCCACCTTCGCACCCTAATCGTCACCAAACCTAGTCTCGATTGATAATTTCTGTGATCCTTTCCTTTCACTTTACAAACCGCTTGTCGGACTGTATAATTTTTTTTGGATTATTTGTCAACTTTCTTACTTATCGAAAAGGCTGTTTTTATGAGGAAAATTATCGTTTTGTTAGCTGCTGTCTCATTGTTAACTGGGTGTGCTTCTGTTGATCCTTACAAACCAAAGGGATCAGGTTCATTTTATGGCAGAGATTTAGGATATGAAGAAAAGCAAATAGCGCCTAACAAATGGCTAGTGACATTTAATACCGGTGCTTATACAAAAAAAGATAAAGCATGGACGTTGTTATATAGACGAGTTGAAGAGTTTGGAAAATTAAAATGTCCAGCAGGGCATAAAATTGCTCATCAAGAGACTGATTATGAATATATTGGTGATACTCCTATAACCATTGCAAGAGCAGTCGTCGAGTGCACAAACTCTTAAAATAAAAAGGGGCTCTTGTTCCCCTCTTTACATAAGAGAGGATAAGGACATCCACAACAAATCTTTCGACCGTTATCTTAGGAGGATAAGGAGGATAAGGACATCCACCAATAACATTTACCCCAAAATAAAGACATTAAATTAACTGAAAATTATGCATTTCCGCATATGATATTTGTTGCATTAATCAATTCTTTTAGCGAAAATGTAAATGCATGCCGAATTAAACAGTATGAATTGAATTGGGCATGTTATGTACATAGGCATGGAAGTATGTTGTATCATGACCATTTCGCGCGCACTTAAAGTAGATCTAAACTTAACTCCTTATTATCATTGTATGACACGTTGTGTTCGCCGCTCTTTTTTATGTGGTCAAGATGATGAAACTGGCCAAGATTTTTCTCATAGAAAAGAATGGATTGTTCAAAGAATTAAAAAATTAGCTTCAATATTTGCTATCAAAATTTGTGCTTATGCCGTGATGAGTAATCACTATCATTTAGTATTATTTGTTAACCAAAATGAAACCAAATATTGGGATGACAGGGAAGTTCTTGAGAGATTGAAGAGGCTCTTTCCTGGTGAAGCTAAAAAGCTGGCAAATCGGGAATTAACAGAAAGAGAAGTTCAAGTTAAACTTTCGCTATGGCGCGAACGGTTGATGAGTATCAGTTGGTTTATGCGTTGTTTAAACGAACCCATTGCACGTTCATCAAATCACGAAGATAATTGCACCGGGCGCTTCTGGGAAGGGCGATTTAAGTCTCAAGCGCTGCTTGATGAAGGTGCTTTGTTATCTGCCATGGCCTATGTTGAT
>CAYXVT010000235.1:0-5422 GCA_964468105.1 Uncultured Candidatus Berkiella sp.
TTAAGCTGCGCAACAACAATAAGGGTGAAATTGAGAAAGTACAGGCTGAGCCTATTGTCGCTGTTCGTGGGATTGGTGAAACAAATTCACCTCCAAAAGCTCAAAGTGGTGGCATAGCATCACCACTTAAAGAGATCCCAGGTACGAGGGTTTACTATGAACCTGAATTGCTTACAAGCAGTGATGGATTATTTGTCATTGAACAAAAGGCTATTAAGCAAGCAGTGTATGAAGATGCGAATGGTGAACAGGTGATTTTGGAATTTGAACAGTAAAATGAAGAGTTATATCAAATCGAAACTATTAAATAGTACAGCTAGGCTCATACTATGATGTATTGTGCCTAGCTGTACTAATATCTTTACATGCCGTTCCTTTTAACTTCCTTATCACTTACATTTGAGGCTGCATTACTTGCGACAACCTTGGCTTGCTCTGCATTGTATTGCTTCATTAATTCAATGAGGGACTTTTTCAATGGTGCTAGCGTTCTGGCAAATTGTTTAAATTCTTCGCTCTTTAAATGTTCGCTTATTACCTTGAATACATCATCTGCATTAGGAGCTTGTTCAATGGCTGTTCTCAATTTAAGGACAAATCCAATTTCGTATGAGTTTATATTTAGCGACAAACCTGCGTCGTATAAAACTTTATTTACATCGCGTATAAAACGTTGTTTATAGTTTAGTGAAGCAGATAAAATATCACATATTGTTCTATGGCCGTTCGAAAGTGCTAAATCATATGCTGTTAATCCGAATTTTCCATCTTTAATAGTTATATCAGCTTTTAGTTCTAGTAACTTAGAAGTCGCTTCTTGTCGCCCATTTGCAGCAGCTTCGTGTAATGCAGTAGTTCCCACCTGGCTTATAAATGCATTAACATCAATTCCTGCAGAGACTAAATCTTGTAAAATACCCGTATGACCAAATTGTGCCGCCACATGTAGAGCGTTAAAACCACGTTCTGTTACAGCTTGAACATTTGCACCTTTAGCAAGTAAAAGTAAAACTACATCTCTATTACCAAGTTGACAAGCAAAATGGAGAGGTGTTTTACCACCATAACGCACATATCTTTTATTAACATCAATTATTCTCTTATCTATAAGAGAACCAATCTTTGGGCAATTACTACCCTTGATTGCATCTAGTAATGCATCATTCGCATCATCACTATCTAGCGATAGAACATTAAACATATCATTTACTTCACTAATTGAACTGTCTTTGGATTTTGAAAAATCTGATATGGCTCCACATATAGATTTATGACCACATAGATATGCTAGCTCATAAGCTGTTTTATAAAATTCTGGATCTTTAATTGAAGGGTCAGCTTTTAACTCAAGTAACTTCACTGTCGTTGCATGATGGCCACCTCCAGCAGCTTCGTGTAAAGCCGTAGTTCCTGTATCGCACACTGAATTAACATCAATCCCTGCATCGACTAAATCTTGCAAAATATCTGTCTGAACAAATTGAGCTGCAATATGTAGAGCGTTAAAACCACAATCAGTTACTGCTTGAATTCTAACCCTTTTTGAACTTAGCAATAGTCTCACTACGTCTCTATTACCCATTTGAGCAGCAACATGAAGTGCTGTTTTTTTCGATGGACCATAATGTTTATTGAGATCTACCGTTTCGTCATCAAGTAGTAACTTAATTCCATTGCAGTTACCCTTTACAACGAATTCCATTAAAAGATCAAAGGATTTATTCAATTCTTGAGTATCTTTTTTCTCATTAGCTGGTGTTACTGGGTTAAGTGCTTGGATACTTGAATCTGCCTTTAACTCAAGTAATTTAGCTACAGCTCCTTGTTTATTACCCTTGGAAGCCAAATGTAAGGCTGTTAATCCCGAGGTTGTAAGCGAATTGATATCTATACCAGCTTTGACTAAATCTTGTAAAATTTTGGTGTGACCTTTATAAGCAGCTAAATGTAATGCATTAAAACCATCATCTGTAATATCAGATACATTTGCACCTTTAGACAGTAGCAGTAAAACCACCTTTCTATTTCCCATTTGGGCAGCAAAAAGTAGTGGTGTAACTCCATTTGCTTCGTAACCTTGATATTTTTTATTAATATCTGCTGGTTTTTTTCCTTTTAATAGAGCATTAATGCCGCGACAGTCGCTTTTCTGGATGCAGCGAAGTAAAGGATCGAAATGATCATTATATCGAGAAGAGGTTTCATCATTCTTTACTGTCGTGGGGCCTAACATATTAAATTTCCTGCAAATTAGTGGATATTTAGCTTTATTAAAGTTAGTCATTCTACCAATATAACCTCATACCGTGAACCACCATTCATCATTTAATATGACAAAATTTCTAATTAATATATGGTTAATTACACGTATTCATGAGTTATTCTATATATGTTGCCGTTAACTAAGATTGAATCCATAGGGAATCCATATCATGGTTTAGTATTTGATGGAGTTTTAACATTATTCAACGGACACAGCCTTACTTACCCTGGTATCACAAATGGTGATACGCAACTGGTCTCAATTCCCAACTTATCTTCAGCACCTCAAAATAACGTAGTTCAAGACAAAGGCTTTGAATGGCGTAATAAAGCTATTGTTGCTGACAATCACTTAGGAGGCATTAATCTTGGTAAACATTGGTTGTTATACATCGATGCCAACCAAGTTGTTTGGTATCTAAAGATCGGTTATGAAGTTTCAGGCAATCAATGTAGGATGAGTTGCACACTGCTCAGTGTATTTGGAAGATTCAATTCTCGTTATCCCAAAATTCTCAAAGAACTTGTAAAAGAAGAAACTACTCTTCTTCATCCAGGACGTCTCAAACATCTTAACCGATTTACGTTTGAGCGAAAACCTGATGGCTCAGAAGTATTCATTCATGTTTATGCAAAGTTCGATAGTGAAAACAGCATTGAGTTTCCCGAAGAAATGTCACTATATGAAATATGGAAACTCGATTTAAAAGGCACCGGACATTTATCTGAAGATGATGAGCTAGGCTCTGGAATTACGGCTACCCTTTTCAAATATAAATCCTTTTTAGAGATCCAAACCCTTCAGATTCAAACTGTTCCCCGTATTGAGAACAAATATCGTGTTGGTAAAGTTAATGTCAAATATGAGTATGATCCTAAGCCAGTAGATCCGCCCGACTGCGATACAAACATTTGTCGTTCAACTTTTGACTTGGCTCTCATACCTGAAGGTGAAAATTTTACACTGTTCAATTTAGATAAAAATACCTATGTTCAAAGTGACTGGCACGGAGAAATCGAAACTAAAACATCTATAGTTAGGATCCTCTATGATGCAAATGGTGAACCTCATACTTTGAGTATTCAAAGAGAAAGTAAGCGCCTTAATCGATTGCATCAGTCTTTTGAGGGACGAGGCTCCGGTATACAAGGGCCAATCCAATATTATTTCAACGGTTTCATGTGTCTGGTTAATGGAATGTTACCAGGATGGGTTGAAACATATGATGGTACTCAATTGGTCGAAAGTCAGTTTAAGGTAAGACATCAAGCAAGTGTGCTAATCAATGGCCAACCAATACAGGTTTTATCCTTACAGGGTGAAGCAAATCAAACTGCTAATACAAAGATTGGGCAGCCCGTTGTTAATAGTGTCAATGTAAATGTCAAAATCAATGATAGCCTTGTACGCCACTTGGTAGGCAAACCAGGTGAGATAAGCAATGCTGTGCTCGCAGATCCCTTCTCTAACTCCTACAAGAGTGATGACAAGAATGGAATTTATGCAAAATTTCACTTTGGGTTAGTTTCAAATAAGCTGCTAGGTCAATTTATCACCCGACTGGCTTCTTCTAGTGCACCAAACCTAATGGCAAGAGAATCTCATGGTGTTGTTGGGGCGAAGATTAGATATCCCGATGTAAAGCGTCATCCTTGGCAATTTCATTTACACGGGAGCTTTAACCCGATATCTGAGGAAATTGTTCGATATCAAGAAGGTGCTCAGTGTTGGGTTTGATTTGTAATACTTAGATACCAAAAATCTTTACCTGTAGCAGAGCAATCATATGCCTGAAATACATAGGCACTTGGTTTTTGCAATCATAATCCACTTCATTTTGAAGTTCTCACATTTCAACAAGGAACTAAGGAAAGGTTCTCCTTAGTTCCTATGTTTGACTTGCAATTTAGTTCCCCAATACTTCTGCACGAAATGAGTACTTAGTGCGTGCAGTAATTTTACAGCGTGGAAGATTCGCGGCAGCACCTGGGTAGCAAAAGATTGTTTCGTCTAAAAATTCCATTTCATTCTGTATGTCATCATTTGGAACAATCGTCCACCAACATTTAGGTAGCCTGCTAGACCCATTGCCATCCGACCATCTGTATTTTCTTTCTTTGAGTAAGTCCTTTCTCTCTATTGGAGCTCCCACAGCGCAAAGTAGCATCTGAGGCTTTTTCACGTTGTCTTTTAGTTCATCAAAAGCACCTGGTTCTTTTAATAATAAATTCAAAGTAGCCCAGCAGTCTGTTAATGCTCTATGTGCCTCATAAAAATATCCGAGCTTCCAGTTTAAGTAATCTAGCTTATAGCTACCGTATCCTCGTTCTTCCCAATCTATATCTTTCATAGTACATCCAAAGCGCATTTGCTTGAATAATTCTTGTACATGCACAGGAGTTTGATGTTCTAAGAAATTTCTATCGAACCCACTATTGTGACAAATAACTAAATCAGTATTTTTTAGTAACAATGTTATATGTTGCCAATCAATCTCTTTTCCAACCACATCGTCATTTGTTATACCTGTAAGTTTTGTGATCTTCTCTGGTATTGGCATAAGTGGGTCTTGAAAACAATTATATGTCTCCATTACTTCGATGATGCCCATTTCGTCACATGATATTTGCAGTATTCCAATCTCGATGATTCCATCTTTCTTAGGATCCAATCCCATGGTTTCTATATCAATGATCATGGCGGTAAACTTACGTGATGACAATGAAGCTCGCTTTTCAAGCTTTTCTTCTAATTTCATAAGGACCCTATAATTGGGGTTATCTAAAATTTTCTTTAAATTTAATTCACTCATAAAACTTTCTCCTACATTACTGATGCTACCGATAAATTTAATCGATTTCAAAGAAATCAATTTGTTTAAATTTAAAGAAGGCGAACAATAAAGTGTTTCTGCTGTGGAAGTCAAGTAGAAAGCAGATTGTTTTGCAAGTTAAACGCAAATTGTCATGAGCCGCTATTTTATATATTTCTATGTTTCTACATTTCTATGCTTCTACATTTCTATGCTTCTACATTTCTATGTTTCTACATTTCTATATTTCTATATTTCTATATTTCTATATTTCTATAGTGAATTATAGAATATTTCCTCATTTCCTCATTTCCTCATTTCCTCATTTCCTCATTTCCTCATTTCCT